>NZ_JAESPG010000002.1:0-362699 GCF_016756915.1 Pseudomonas sp. HB05 | reverse complement strand
CAGGCTCGCTCCCACAGGGATCTTGGGTTTCCATGAGCTTTGCATTCAGCGCGGGACTATTGTGGGAGCGAGCTTGCTCGCGAAGACGTCGGAATATCCAACATCACTGCAAGCTGATCCACCGCTTTCGCGAGCAAGCTCGCTCCCACAGGGATCTTGGGTGTCCAGGAGCTTTGCATTCAGCGCAGGACTATTGTGGGAGCGAGCTTGCTCGCGAAGACGCCGGCATATCCAACATCACTGCAAGCTGATCCACCGCTTTCGCGAGCAGGCTCGCTCCCACAAGGGGTGTGGCGTACGCAAGATCTGTGAGCAACTCGGTAAAACTGTGGGAGCGAACTTGCTCGCGAAGGCGTCGGCACATCCAGCATCATTGCAAGCTGATCCAATGCTTTCGCGAGCAAGCCCGCTCCCACAGGTTTCAACTGGCGGGCATCAGAACCAGGTTTCCATCTGGATACCGTACTGCCACACACCGCCAGCGTTGAAGTCGGTCTTGCCAAAGGAATCCGTGGCGCTGTACCTGTCCAGGTCCGAGGACCAGTTCATGACGCTGGCGAACAGACGCAGCTCAGGGCGCGTGAGCAGATCGCCCAGGTCGGGCTTGAAGGTCGGGGCGACGGTGAATTTCCAGAAGTTACCGTCGACTGCGCTGCGTTGCAGGTAACCCTTGGGGTCAAGCTGCATGGTTTGCCAGCTCATCTCGTAGGCCATTTCGAAATTGCTGTTGATCGCATTGGCCAACCGCACGTTGAGCGTCATCCAGCGGTAGTCATCACCCTTGACGTAGCGGTCCTTGCTTTGCTCAGCCAGCAGGCTCGGGCCGATGCGCCAGTTGGGCGACAGGGGCGTTTCGCCGTACAGCGCCACGCGCAGCGCACGGGCGTCGTCGATCAGTTCGCCATCGGCGCCAACGTTCTTGGCCTCGGCCCCCAATCCCTGGCCATAGAGCAGCGCCGTCTTGAAGAAGCCTTCGCGGCCGAAAAAGGTATTCTGGTGATTGGCGACCATGCTGTGCAAGCCAGAGTCGGCTGGCGCCAGCCCTGCTTCGTTGACGCGGGTGCCGAAGTCGTTTTTCTTCGAGCCGATGGCGTTGAACATCCATTGCCACTGCCCACCGTCGAAAAATTGGTTGGAGGTCAGGATGTAGCTTTCCACATCGGCATTGACGCCGCCCTCGCTGAAGTCCCCGTAGTTGCGACCGATCAATGAGTAGTTCGAGCGCCAGTTCCTGTTCATCTGTACATCGTAGATACCGCCGCCGGTACCCGCCAGATAGACAACATCGGAGTCCAACCAGTGGATGTCGAAATTGTCCCTGTCGAAGCGCTTGCCTGCCCACAGGGTCGAATTTTCGAACATCGCGTTGCCCTTGAATGCCGCGAGGTGATCGAGTTCGGTGAACACCTGGCGCACGTTCAGGTTGCTTTCCTCGGCAGTCCAGTCATTGGAGCTTTCCACGCCGTCGGCAATGGACACGGTGAATTTGGAGCGGGTGCCGTTCTGCGCGTACAGCTCTTTCGACAGGTCGATGCGCATGTAGGTGTCGTCCTCGTTTCCGAGTCGCCCGACGGCGCCACCGACAGAACCGGCCGGCGTGGTGTATGGACCGCCACGACCACCGCCCAAGCCATCGTTGATCAGCAAGCCGGAGCGGGCGTAGCCCTTGAAGCTGAAGCCGTCCGTGAGGTGTGCGCCACTGCCCTGCTTTTCCGTGCTTTGCTGGCGGGCTTCGAGTTTTGCCAGGCGCGCATCAACGGTCGGCGTCGCAACCGGGGCTGCAACGGCAACAGCCACCGCTGGCGTGGCGAGTTTGATTTGCTGCAGTTCCCTGGCGAGGGCCTGGGTTTGCTGTTCGGCGGCTGCGGCGCGTTTTTCCGCTGCGCTGGCACGGGCTTCAAACGCCGCCATTCGCTCTTCCAGAGTAGCGGCCTGAGAGGTGACTGCCGAGGCGCCGAGCGCGCTTGCGAGTAGCCAGCTTGATGCTTTCTGCATGTGGATTTCCCTGTCTTGTTTTTATTGTTCTGTTGCCGCAGCCGGTCTTTTCCCCAAGGTCCGGAGTTATCGATCCTGAGGAAAAAAAGGATGCCTCGTTGCTAATACACTGCTACATTTGGCGATGTTAACGTTAACTTTTCCAAAAACAAAAATAAAGAGGGCTTTATGAAACAGTTCAAATCGCTCGTCCCGACGGCGCTGCTCAGCCTTTTCATCGGGTTTCCAACCCTGTCGATGGCTGCCAACCTGACGATTTCCTGCGGTGCCGTGGGTGCGGAATTGCAACTGTGCAAGGAGGCTGTCGAGGCGTGGTCGAAGCAGACCGGCAACAGCGTCGAAGTGGTTTCCACGCCAAACTCGGCGACCGAGCGGCTGTCGTTCTATCAACAGATCCTCAGTGCGCAATCCAGCGACATCGACATCATCCAGATCGACATGGTGTGGCCGGGCATGTTGGCCAAGCACTTGATGGACCTGCGCGAGGTGCTGCCGGCCAACGCCACCCAAGGTTATTTCCAGGCCCAGGTGGACAACGCCACGGTGAACGGACGCCTGGTGACGATGCCGTGGTTCACCGACTCGGGGCTGCTGTATTACCGCAAGGATTTGCTCGAGAAGTACAACAAGCCCGTGCCCCAGACCTGGGAAGAAATGACGAGCACCGCCAGGGCCGTCCAGCAGGCCGAGCGTGATGCCGGGAACGCCAACGCATGGGGTTACGTTTTCCAGGGGCGCGCCTATGAAGGCCTGACGTGCAATGCGCTGGAATGGATCAGCAGCCAACCGCAAGGCGGACTGGTCAATGCCCAAGGCGACATCGTGGTGAACAGTCAGGCCTCGAGGGCGGCGTTGACCCTGGCGAAAAGCTGGGTGGGCGACATCGCCCCGCGTGGCGTGCTCAATTACACCGAGGAAGAAGGACGCGGCGTCTTCCAGTCCGGCAATGCACTGTTCATGCGCAATTGGCCGTATGTCTGGGCCCTGGTGCAAAGCCCGGACAGTGCCGTCAAGGACAAGGTCGGCGTCGCTCCCCTGCCCCGCGGCGGCGCCACGGGCAGCCACGCGTCCACCCTCGGCGGCTGGGGCCTGGCGGTATCGCGCTACAGCGCCAATCCCAAGCTCGCCGCCGAACTGGTGAGCTACCTGAGCAGTGCCCAACAGCAGAAACACCGCGCCCTGGTGGGTGCCTACAATCCGGTGATCGAGTCGCTCTACCAGGACCCTGAGTTACTCGCCGCCATGCCCTACTACAAACAACTTCACAGCATTCTCAACGACGGGGTCATGCGCCCCGCCTCGATCACGGCCGACCGCTATCCACGGGTGTCCAATGCACTCTTCGATCAAGTGCATGGCGTGCTCGCGGGCGAGCGGCCGGTGGACCAGGCGCTGGCCGAGTTGGAAAGCGAACTCACACGGATCAAACGCCGGAGCTGGTAAGCCCCAAGGAAGGAAATCACCATGTCTGTCTCCACGACTCTCGCCCACAACGATGGCGAGCAACTGCTCACCCGGGAAACACCGGTACAACGCCGCCGCGTTCGCGCCGCCTGGCTGTTCCTGACCCCGATGTTGCTGTGCCTGGCGCTGGTGGCGGCCTGGCCGTTGCTGCGCACGTTCTGGTTCAGCCTGACCGACGCCAGCCTGGCCGCCACCGGCGACGCCACCTTCATCGGCTTTAGCAACTACCTCTTCTATAGCGGTTCCGCCTGGTCAGGCCTGCTCGTCGATCCACAGTGGTGGAATGCGGTGCGCAACACGTTGCATTTCACCGTGGTGTCGGTGGGGCTGGAAATCGTCCTCGGGCTGCTGGTGGCGCTGCTGCTGAACGTCAAGTTCACCGGTCGCGCCCTGGTGCGGGCGTTGATCCTGATTCCCTGGGCGATCCCGACCATTGTCTCGGCGAAAATCTGGTCATGGATGCTCAACGACCAGTTCGGCATCATCAATCACCTCATGCTCGGCCTCGGCCTGATTGACGTGCCCCTAGCCTGGACAGCCGACGCGGACCTGTCGATGTGGGCGGTGATCATCGTCGACGTCTGGAAGACCGTGCCCTTCGTCACGCTGCTGATGCTCGCCGCCTTGCAGATGCTGCCCAGCGATTGCTACGAAGCCGCGAGGGTCGATGGCATTCACCCGGTCAAGGTGTTCTGGTGGGTCACCCTGCCGCTGCTGATGCCGGCATTGTTAGTGGCAGCGATCTTCCGCATCCTCGATTCCTTGCGGGTGTTCGACGTCATCTATGTATTGACCTCGAACTCATCGAGCACCATGAGCATGTCGGTCTATGCCCGCCAACACCTGGTGGAATTCCAGGACGTCGGCTACGGCAGCGCCGCCTCGACCTTGCTGTTCCTCGTCGTGGCGGTGATCGCCATGGCATATCTGTACCTCGGACGTCGTCAACTGGAGGTGCGCTCATGAGCCCTCGCCTGTTGAAAAAAGCCTTGTTGCGCCTCGGCTTCTGGAGCCTGATCGGGACCTTGCTGGTGTATGCGGTCTTCCCTTTCTATTACGCCATCGTGACGTCGTTGAAGCCGTCCAGCGCCTTGTTCCAGGTGAGCTACTGGATCGATAACCCGGACTTCTCCAACTATGTCGCCGTGCTCAACCAGGCCTCGTTCCTGCGGGCCATCGGCAATTCGCTGGTGGTTTCGCTGTGCGTGGTCGCGCTGGCGCTGTTCCTCAGCTTGACCGCCGCCTATGCCTTGGGCCGGGTGAAGTTTCGCGGGCGCGGCCCGGTGTTGATGATGGTCCTCGGTGTCTCGATGTTTCCCCAAGTCGCGGTGCTGTCGGGATTGTTCGAAGTGATCCGTGCCCTGGGCCTGTACAACACGTCCTGGGCATTGATCCTGAGCTATACGATTTTCACCCTGCCCTTCACCGTCTGGGTGCTGACCACCTTCATGGGGCAACTGCCCCATGAGTTAGAAGAGGCCGCGATCATGGACGGTGCGTCACCCTGGGTCACGCTGACCCGCGTGCTGCTGCCGCTGCTCTGGCCGGCACTGGTCACCACGGGGCTCTTGGCCTTCATCGCCGCATGGAACGAGTTCCTCTTCGCCCTGACCTTCACCCTCACCGACTCGCAACGCACGGTCCCGGTCGCCATCGCGCTGATTTCCGGCGGCAGTCCCCATGAGCTGCCTTGGGGCTTGCTGATGGCGGCGTCGGTGCTGGTCACGGTGCCCTTGGTGATTCTGGTGCTGATCTTCCAGCGCCGCATCGTTTCCGGCCTCACTGCCGGGGCGTTAAAGGGCTGAGGCCCAACACAGACAAGAAAGGAACAGCATCGTGATCAAGTTGAAGCTGGATAAAGTGAACAAACAATTGGGCGGCGCACGCATTCTTCGTGACGTCAGCCTGGAAATCCCGGCAGGCGAGTTCGTGGTTTTCGTCGGCCCTTCGGGCTGCGGAAAGTCCACCCTGCTGCGGCTGATCGCCGGGCTGGACTCGATCTGTGGCGGCGACCTGCTGATCGACGGACGCCGGGTCAACGACCTGGAGCCCCGCGAGCGTGGCGTCGGCATGGTGTTCCAGTCCTATGCGCTGTACCCGCACATGAGCGTCTACGACAACATCAGTTTTGGCCTCAAGCTGGCCAAGACCGAAAAGACCAGCCTGCGCGAGCGGGTGCTGAAAACCGCGCAGATCCTGCAATTGGACAAACTGCTGCAACGCAAGCCAAGGGAACTGTCGGGCGGCCAGCGTCAGCGCGTGGCGATGGGCCGGGCCATGGCGCGGGAGCCGGACATCCTGTTGTTCGACGAACCACTCTCCAACCTCGACGCCTCCCTGCGCGTGCAGATGCGCAACGAAATCGCCCGCCTGCATGGGCGACTGGGCTCGACCATGATCTACGTGACCCACGATCAAGTCGAAGCGATGACCCTGGCCGACAAGATTGTCGTGCTCAACGGTGGACGCATCGAGCAGGTCGGCTCGCCGCGGGAACTCTACGAGCGTCCGGCCAGCCGTTTTGTCGCCGGTTTCCTCGGCTCGCCCAAGATGAATTTCCTGCCGGCAAGCCTGCATCACCCAGGCGAAACCAGCCTGATCGACAGCCCCTTGTTGGGGATGACGCGCCTCCCCATCGACAGCACCCACCTGGCGACGAACAGCCCGCTGAGCCTGGGGATTCGTCCGGAGCACGTCTCGCTCAAATCGACCCAGGGAAACGCCGGAATCGTCGTGGCCGGGGTCGAATACCTGGGCAGCGAAACCTACGTCCACCTGGAAACAGGCGACGACGAACCGCTGATCTGTCGCTGCGAAGTCAACGCTGGATGGCGGGTGGGTGACCGGGTCGAGCTGCAACTGGATATCGACCACCTGCACGTCTTCGACGCGCACGGCACGGCGTTGAAGCGCCGCGCCATCGAAAACCTGCCCGACGGCCTCGCTCCGCGCTCGGCCCATGCGGGCGCCCTATGACCTTGTCCTTGAATACCATGAGCAATCCAACACCCGCTTCTCTCGAAATGGCCCAGCAGGCTCTGGAAGATGGTCTGCCGCGCCTGATCCACGACTATCGACCCGACTATCACCTGGCCCCGCCAACCGGTTGGATGAACGACCCGAACGGGGTGGTGTTCTTTCGTGGCGAGTACCACGTGTTCTACCAGCACCATCCCTTCGACGCCCAATGGGGCCCGATGTATTGGGGCCACGCCAAGAGCGCCGACCTGGTTCATTGGCAGCACCTGCCCATTGCCCTGGCGCCGGGCGATGACTTTGACCGCGACGGTTGTTTTTCCGGTAGCGCGGTGGTGTGTGGCGACACGCTGGCGCTGATCTACACCGGGCATACCTGGTTGGGCGACGTGGGTGACGAACGCTTCATCCGCCAAGTCCAGTGCCTGGCCACCAGTGTCGACGGCGAGCGGTTCGTCAAGCATGGCGCCGTCATCGAGCACGCGCCGCAAGCGGGAATCATGCACTTTCGCGACCCCAAGGCCTGGCACGCGGATGGCTACTGGTACCTGATCGTCGGGGCGCGCCTGGCCGATACACCACTGCTGCCGCTGTACCGCTCCACCGACCTGCGCGCCTGGGAATTCCTCGACTACGCGTCCAGGGGCACTGACGGCGATGGCTACATGTGGGAATGCCCGGACCTGTTTCGCCTGGACGGACGCGACGTATTGTTGTACTCGCCGCAAGGCATGCAACCGGCGGGTTACGAACGGCTCAACAAGTACCAGACCGGTTATCGCATTGGCCGCCTCGACAGCGACTGGCACTTCACCGGCGGGCCGTTCATCGAACTGGATAACGGTCACGATTTCTATGCTGCGCAAACATTGGAAACCGTCGATGGCCGGCGCCTGGTGTGGGCCTGGCTGGACATGTGGGAAAGCCCGATGCCGAGCCAGGCCCATCACTGGTGCGGCATGCTCGGCTTGCCGCGCGAGCTGGAACTGCAAGGCGATCGCCTTGGCACGTTCCCGGCACGGGAACTGGTCGCGCTGCGCCAGGCGCCATTGCCGAGCGTCGCGCCGTGGGGCGAATCTGGCTACTGTTCGGTGCCGCAAGTGACGGGCGACAGGCTCGAAATCCATGTGCACCTGGACCTGCTCGGCTGCACCGAAGGCCAATTGGGCGTCGCCTTGCGCTGCAGTGCCGATGGGCAGGAACAGACCTTGCTCTATTACGATGCGGCACTGCGACGCCTGGTGCTAGACCGCGGCCGCTCGGGTGCGCAAGTGAGTGGCCAGCGCAGCGTCTCGATAGCGCCCGAGGAAACGCAACTGCACCTGCGGGTGTTCCTTGATCGTTCGTCCATCGAGGTGTTTGAGGACAACGGCCGCTTCAGCCTCAGCAGCCGCATCTACCCACGGCCCGACAGCCTCGGGGTGACGCTATTGGCAAACGGGACGGGTGGGCGTGTCGCCATTCCCAAGGCGTGGCCGCTGGGGTCGGGATGGCTGTGAGTCGGGTCATTCGAGTCGCGAGAAACCAGGGGCCTGTGTCATGATTCCACGTCAACCTGACTGGCCACACTTCGCATGACTTCCGTGAAAGACGTTGCACAGCTGGCCGGCGTATCCCTGATGACGGTTTCGCGCGCGCTCAACACGCCGGAAAAACTGAGCCCCGAAACCCTTCAACGGGTACGTCGCGCCATCGATGAATTGCAGTTCGTACCGAGCCTGTCGGCGCGCCGGATGCGCGGCGACAACTTGCAGGCGCGCACCATCGGTGTGTTCGCACTGGACACCGCGACTACGCCGTTCGCCGTCGAGTTGCTGCTGTCCATCGAACAGACCGCGCAGCAGGCTGGCTGGAATGTCTTCATCCTCAACCTGCTGAGCAGCCCGCCCACCGACCAGAACATCGACTTGATGCTGTCGCACCGCCCCGACGGCTTGATCTTCAGCGCCATGGGGTTGCGCCAGGTGAGCATTCCCGAGCGACTCAAGAGCAAGCCCCTGGTGCTCGCCAATTGCCTGGCCGATGACAGCCAACTGGTCAGCTATGTGCCGGACGATGAAGCTGGACAGTATCGCGCCGTGCATCACGCGCTGAGCCAAGGCTACCGGCGTCCGCTGTGCATCAATCTGCCCAGGAAGAGCGTCGCCTGGAGCCTGCGTCAACAGGGCTTGCAACGCGCCTGCCAGGCATTCGGGCTGGCGCCTGGCGCACTGTTGCAATACGACCTTTCCGACCACGATGCCTATGGTGAAACCGCCGCCATTCTCGAACGGCATATCGTGGATGGTCGTCCGCAATTTGACATCCTGGTCTGCGGCAACGACCGCATTGCCTTTTGCGCCTATCAATGGTTGTTGGGCCGTGGCCTGAAAATTCCCGATGATGTGGCTGTGCTCGGCTATGACAACATGATCGGCATCGCCGAATTGTTCATGCCGCCACTGACCACAGTCCAACTGCCGTACTACGAGATTGGTCGCCAGGCGGCCACGCACCTGATCGAGACCCTCGACGTCTCGGGCACCCGGCCCGTGGATTGTCCACTGGTGCTCAGGGCATCGTTGTAGTCCCACAGGGATAGTGAGTGTTCATGAGCTTTGCATTCAACCTGCTCCCACAGTTTTGAACGCCCACCCGTTATTTCGCGAATAACTGGCTCATGTCCTTGAACGCCTTGAACTCCAGCGCATTGCCGCACGGATCGAACAGGAACATCGTCGCCTGCTCGCCCACCTGGCCCTTGAAGCGCACGTAGGGTTCGATCACGAATTGCGTGCCGAAGGACTTCAACCGCTCGGCCAGCGCTTCCCATTCAGCCCAGCCCAACACCACGCCAAAATGCGGCACCGGCACATCGTGGCCATCCACCGCGTTGCTGTGCACGCTTTCCTGGGACGCGGTCTTGGGATGTTCATGAATCACCAGTTGATGCCCGTAGAAATTGAAATCGACCCATTGCTCGCTGGAGCGGCCCTCCTCCAGTCCAAACACTTGGCCATAAAAAGTGCGGGCTGCCGCCAGGTCATAAACCGGAATCGCAAGGTGGAAAGGTGAGAGGCTCATCGGGACTCCAGGGATTTTTTGTTTATCGGGATACGCAACGGCGCGTGCGTCCCATCGTAGGCGTGCAGGTACAACAAAAAAATCAATATAAATTTCTTAGAAACACAACTAATGTTGATCAATGATCAAAGAACTCAAGACCCTCATCGCCGTGGCGCGCGAAGGCACCTTCGCCGCCGCCGGGCACAAGATCGGCCTCACCCAGGCGGCGGTCAGTGCGCAGATCCAGCGCCTGGAAACCGAGCTGGGCTTCGACCTGTTCGACCGCAAAGGCCGCTCGGCCCACCTCAACAAGCGGGGCCAGCAGATACTCCTGCAAGCCCAGGAGCTGATTCGCCTTTACGAGAATCTCGGTTCCACGACGCCCGGGCTTCCACCCAGCGTATTGGTGAATATCGGTGCGATCGCCTCAGTCCAGCGCGCCTACCTGCCGGACGCCCTCGCCAGGTTTCACCAGCAGTGTCCCCAATGCCGCACGCGTGTCGTGCCCGGCCTCTCGGTCGAGTTGATCAACCTGGTGGACGCCGGCGAGATCGACATGGCGGTGATGATCCGTCCGCCGTTTTCGCTGCAAAGCGACCTGCGCTGGACGACGCTGGCGCTTGAGCCTTATCGGCTGATCGTTCCCCGTGGGATGCCGGGCGAGGATTGGTCGGCGCTGCTGTCCGGCCAACCCTTCATCCGCTACGACCGCTCTTCCTTCGGCGGCAGGCAAGTCGATCGCTTCCTGCGGCAGATGCATTTCACACTGCGTGAGGTGTGCGAGCTGGATGAACTGGACGCGATCATCAAGCTCGTCGAGAAAGGCGTCGGTGTCGCCCTGGTGCCGCAGACCTCAGCCCATCAACCATGGCCCAAGGGCGTGCGGGCACTCGACCTCGGGGCGCACACGTTTCATCGTGATATCGGCCTGATCCACCGGTCGCGACAGAGCCTGGCCGACCCCGTCGCGATCCTGGCCGAACTGGTCATCGAGCAGGCCGGCGGCGGGATCTAATAACCCACGGCGAAGCTGACCAACCCCTTGCCCGGCAAATCCGCCACCGCCACACGCAGATGCCGGGGCCAATGGGAGGGTTCGTAACACCGCGCCCCATCAAGCTGGTGCCCGAGGCGTATCGGACGGCGACTCACCAAACAGTGCCCGGTAATGGGCGGCGAAGTGACTCAGGTGGAAAAACCCCATCGCCACGGCGATCTCGCTGACATTCAGTGCGGCCGCACGGGTGCTGATCAACCGTCGACGCACGGCGTTGAGCCGCAGGTTGCGCAGGTACTCCACCGGACGCATACCGGTGACGGCCTGGAAGCTGTTCTGCAGGGTCCGGCGGCTCACGCGCAGTTGCTCGCACAGATCCAGGATGCTCAACGGTACTTCGGTGCTGGCCATGACCATTTCCTGGCAGCGCTTGACCAGGTAGGCATTGACGGCAACGTTGCCGCGACGTCCACGCGCCTCGTCCGAGGCGTGGCAGAACAGATCGAGGAACGCATTGAGCAGCACGTCTTCGAGGATTTTTTCCATGACCGGATTGACCGCGTCCGCTTGTTCCAAAAGGTGACGAAACAGCGGTTGGATCTGCTGCTGGACCCTTGACAGCACCGCTTCATCCACGCTGATTTGCGAAACGCTCTTCAAGCGCTTGAGCTGCTGGTCCGGCAATTCATACGCCGCCAGCTTGGCGAAACGCACCGTGTCGACGTTGGCCGCGAAGAAGTGCGTGCCTTCCGGGGCGTGCAAGACAAAATCCTCGCCATCGCGCAACAGCACGACACTATGGGCGCCGACTTGGTGCCCTTGGACCACCGGCGCGTTGCCCAGCGACAGGGCAATGCACAAGCGCCCTTTCGGCGCGCTGCCGCGTTGCACCACGCGCTTGTCCAGCACCTCCTGGAAGATCTGGAAGCGCTCGGCGCACACCTGCCGCAATTCGCTGGACAGGCAGCCACGGCCCAGTTGGTCGTAGACCTGCTGCCAGCCCAGGATCGAACCGGCGTGCTGCTGGGGATCATGGAAAGTACGGACTTCGGCAAACATGATCGTTGTTCCTCGGTGGAGCTGTGCTTATTGTCCGATGCTGATATCCAAAGAAATCGATTAACCCGTGGCGAGGGAGCTTGCTCCCGCTGGGCTGCGAAACAGACCCCTTTTCTGTGAGCGCTTCGCACTCAAGCGGGAGCAAGCTTCCTCGCCACGGGCTCATCGCGTCCTTGAGAGAATTGTTCTTATCGCTGGAAAAACAAAGCCAGTTCCATGCCAAGCATGTGCAAGCGGTATTCAGCGGTCTTGATGTCCAACGGTGCCAATAACGACCCGGAAAGCACCACCTGCCCCGCCTCAACGCATTGCCCCTCCGCCAGCAATCGCCGGACCAACCAACACAGGTTCGCCACCGGCGTGTCCTCGCGCGCCAGGACGTTTCCTTCGCCGCACGCCGCCCCGTCGCATTCCAACCGATAATTCACCTGGGACAATTGATCAGGAGTGAACCTCACCCGTGGCCCCAGGCAATAAAGCCCCGCGGCGGCATTGTCGGCGAGAAACGCCCCGACGCCGAAACGCCAGCCCTGCCACCGGCAATCGGCAATTTCGAATGCCGGCGCGATCTCGGAGATGGCGGCGAGAATATCCTCATCGCTATAGAAACCCGGCACCAGCGCGCGCCCCAGGACAAACGCCAGTTCGATTTCCAGCTTCGGCTGGATCAACCGTGCAAGCGGCACCGTACCGCCGGGCTGCAAGGCCATGGCGTCGGTCAACGCGCCCAACACTGGTTCGTCAATGCCAAAACGCTCCTGCGCCGCGCGGCCGGCAAAGGCGACTTTCCACCCCGTCAACCGGTCGCCAACGGCCTGGCGCCGGCGCAATGCCTCGCGCTGCAAGGCATAACCCGCCGACACGTCGTAAGCCTCTGGCGCCAACGACGGTAACGGGTGTGCGGTCCGCCCGGCGTCATGAAGCCGCACCAATAGATCGTCTTCGCGCCTCATGACAATTGCTCCGCCAACTTGCGCAAGACACCGTCGAGCCTCTCCGGCGTGGTGATCGCCGCGACAAACCGATCCGGCCGCACTACCACGATGCAATCACGCACCTTGGTAAACCACTCGCCCAGGCGATTGTCGACGTCTTCGATGCAGATGGCGCCGCTGGCCGACAAGGGTTGGTTGCGCCCCACACCGCTGCGCGAGCGATTGATCTGGATGAAGCGCGTACCCCAGCGCGCCCAGTAGGCGGCGGTGTCTTCACCCAGGTGCGCCGCGGGATTGACCCGATAACCGAGCACCGCGTACGAGTGTCCCAGCACGTCGTCCAGATGCCGGCGCTGTCCCTGGGCGTCTTCCACGGCCGGCTGGATGAACAGTTGCCCGACCAGATCATCCTCGTGCAGCTCGGCACGCTCGTGATAGACCAGACCCTTGGTGATGGTCGCCTTGGGTTTGAATTTGAATTCGAGCAAGTGCGAGCGAAGGTTGTCGACGCTGTTCACGGCCTGGAACAGCCAGTCCCGCACGCCGGCCATCAGCGGGTTGGTCAGCCCCAACACCGCGCCCATGTTGTCGGCCAGCGCAATGAGATCCGTGGCATGGCCGCGACGCTCCTGGTCGTAGCTGCCGAGGATCGACGGCGACGCCCGGCGCTGGAGAATCGCCGCCAGCTTCCACGCCACGTTGACCACGTCCCGCAGCCCCGAATTGAGCCCCTGCCCGGCCCACGGCGGGGAGATGTGCGCCGCGTCGCCCACCAAGGCCACGCGACCTTCGACGAAACGCGCCGCCACCCGGGAATTGTGGGTGTAGGCGCGGATCCGAATGATTTCCAATTGATCGACCGCATCGCCGATGTGGCCCCGGATCAACGTGCGGATCGTCGTCTCTTCGCACATGAGGGCCTCGTCCTCGCCTTCCAGCAGCATGAACTCCCAGCGCCGCTGCTGGTACGGCAAATAGATGCAGACGAAAGGCCGCTGGGGATCGGCGTGCAAGGCCGTATAAGGCGCATCCAGGGTGTCGTTGGCGGTGTCGACCACCACCCATTTGCGCGGATGGGTCAGCCCCAGCAGCTCGATGCCGAGTTTCTTGCGCACGTTGGAACGCCCGCCGTCGGCGCCGATCACATACTGCGCCTGCAGCTGATACAGCTCACCCTGGGCATCGCGCACCTGCAAGGTCACGCCCTGCTCGTCCTGTTCCAGCTCAAGCATTTCATGGCCTTGGCGCAACTCGACACCCGAATGCCTGCCCAACTGCTCGCGCAAAGTCCCTTCAAGCAACTGCTGCATGAAGATGTTGCGCATCGGCCAGCCGTAGTGGGCCGTGCTCGGCTTGACCTCGGCAAAGCACACACCGCGTGCGTTGTAGTAACGCAGCGGCACGTTGCAGATCATGTCCCGCGCAGCCAGCTCCGCGATGCCGATGCCTTGCAGCACGCGCAGCGCTTCGTCGTCCATGCCCACCGCCCGGGGATACGGCAGGATGCCCTCGGCCAATTCGAGGACGATGCAGTCGATGCCGTACAGCCCCATGTAATGCGCCGCCGTGATCCCGTTCGGGCCGCCGCCCACGATGACGACCTGGGTTTTGTCCTGCTTCATCGCTATCCACCGCTTTATTGTTGTAATTGCAAGAGTTGGCCGCGCAGGTAATCCGCGACGACCTGGTTGAACACTTCGCTCTGGTCGTCATGAACATAATGGCTGGCGTCGGCGATTTCCGCTGTCTGCACCTGCGCATTGGCCTCCCGCATCGCCTCCAGGGTTGCCGATGGGAGAAAATCCGAACGCGTGCCACGAATGAACAGCGTCGGGCAATCCAGCGCCCGCACCGCTGGCCACAAGTCAGTCGGCGTAATGCTCAGGCGCGCCTCGGCGATGCCTTTCTGGTCGTGACGCCATACGATGCCTTCCGGCGTTTGCTTCATGGAATAGGTCAACCGCGACGCCAGGCCGTCGTCCGACAAGCCCGGTCGCGATTGCCGCCAGAATTGCGCGGCGCTGTTCCAGTCTGGAAAGACCAGCGGCGTCTGGCGCATCTCCCGGCGGATGCGCTCGGCGCCCTCGCCGCGGATCGACGAGCCGGGGCCGATGTCCTCGATCACCAGCGCTCGCAGCCGTCCGGGATTGAGCCGGGCGTATTCCAGGGCGTTGGTGCCGCCGAGGGAATGCCCCACCAGGACAAAACGCTCCAGCTCCAGGTGCGCGACCCAATCCTCCAGGTCGCTCACATAGGCGTCGGTGCGATAGCTGGAAGCCTCGGCCCAATCGCTCTGGCCACGGCCGCGCTGGTCCAGGGCGAAGCAGCAATAACGCTCGCCCAGCGCATCGGCCAGGGGCGCCCAGGTCTGGGCATAGGAACGCAGCCCGTGCAGCAGCAAGACCGGAACGCCGGATGGGTTGCCCCAGCGCAGGTAATGCAGGCGCATCCCCGATCGGTTGGTGAAAAACTGGCTGTTTTCGGACATTGGTCATTCCCCTCGATCAGCGCGCCTCAGTACAGGCCGTCATTGCCCTTGACGTCCGCCGCCTGCAAGCCGCCCAGGCGCGCATGCAAACGCCCGCGTGTGGCGAAGGCCCAGATGATGACCAATTCGTCCGCCGCCGGACCGTCGCCGAACGACAGCGAAATGCTGTCGTAGTGGGAACGGACATACAGCGCGTCCTTGTGGGCCAGCGGCACGTCGATGGTCACGCCAGGCCCGCCACGCTTGCCGGTGGACGGCACCCAGGACTTGCCGCCGCCCAGCGCAACCCGGATCGGATCCGCCGCCGGGTTGGTCAGCAACGCATTGCCATGCTCGTATTCGCCCTGGCTACCCACCAGGCACGCCTTGCCGTAGCTGACGATCTCGCGCTGCCCAGCCATTACCCGAATGCGTCGGCCAAACTCCTGGCCCAACAACGGCGAAGGCTCGACCAGCTCCGCCAGGCTTTCGCTGAAGCGTCCGGCATACGGGTTGGCGATCACCGCACCAATGGCGTACTTGAACAGCGGCTCGCCATCGGCCAACTGGCCGGTTTCGTTGGCCAGGGTTTCCTCGACGAAGCTGTACCATTTGCGGATGTGATAGCTGGCGAAATTCGCGGTTTTCATGACAGAAGCCTCATTCAAAGTGGATCGAGATCGAAATGCCGGCTGGGGGCGCCAGCGGCCTTGAAGCGGGCCTTGCCGCGCGCGTCGTCGTGTTCGGACTCGAGGAAGAATTCCATGCGGTTGCCATCGGGGTCGTTGAAATACACGCCGTTGCCGATCTCGTGATCGGTGATCTTCACCACCTCGACGCCCTTGCTCAGCAACATGCCGTAGAGCTTGCGCAAGGTGGTCATATCCCCGGCGATCTCCAGCCCGTAGTGCTGCAACCCCAGGCCGCCCTGATGCGCGCCGGGCGCTGCTTGGATCAGCGCGATGTCGTGGTGCTTGGCACCGAACGCCATCATGATCCAGCTTTCACCCCGGGCGCTTTCATGCATGCCCAGCACGTCGGCGTACCAACGTGCCGACACTTCAGGGTCGCTGACGAACAGCGACAGATGAGTACGAACGACTTCGACTTTCATCGCGCGGTACCTCAGTTCTTCTTGACGATGGATTGGTGCCCAGACTTGATCTGCGCCACGGCGGGCGTCCAGAGCACATCAGCGATTTCGCTGAACTCACGCCACTGCTTCTGCCAGCCGTCGCCACCGTTCTCGGAAGTGAACAGGTGGCCGTACTTGGTGCCAGCGACAATCTGCCGAGGATTGGCCGGGTTCAAGGCAATCGCCCAGACACACGAGTTGGGCTGCTGCGGCAGCGGCAGCACTTCCCAACTGATGGCAGCGTCCCTCGACACCAGGACTTTGCTGGTCGTGCCCGGGGTGCCGTCGGAGATGCTCAGGTAGAGGGTGTCTTCGCTGCCCAACGGCGCGTTCATGGCCCGTACGTAATACAGGCCGAAGGTTTCCCGGGCGATGATGCCGGTCCAGGTCTGCCCTTCGTCGAGGCTGCGGTAGACGGCGTTGACGCAGACCACCACGATGACTTTTTGCCCGTGGTTGGGCAGCACCAGGATGTTGTGCACGTCCGAATTGAAATCCCACAGCAGGCGGTCATCGACACGGGTCCAGCTATCGCCACCGTCGCGACTGTGAAACAACCCGCCCTCTTCCAGGCCGAACCAGAGCTGGTTGCGATCCGTCGGGTCGTAGGCGAAGGCCAGCAAGCGCGGCCGGCTGACGCCGTCGCAGAACTCCGGGATCTCCACCGGGGCACGGTCCCAGCTTTCGCCGCCGTCGAGGGTGCGCCACAGCACGGCGCGGGAAGGCGCGCCGGTGCCGACAAAAATGCGCTGGGCATCCTGGGGATCCACCGCGACTTTCCAGACGGTCTGCCCGTTGAATGGCGAACCCACCTGCTGCCAATGGCCGCCGGTATCGCGGCTGACGCACAGGCCGATATCGGTGCCGGCATAGATCACTTCAGGCGTATCGGGATGGACACTCAGGGACCGGGTGATCGCGTCGAATTCCAGGTCCTGGCCCAGGCCCAGGCGATGCCAGGTGCGGCCATCGTCGGCACTGCGGATGATCGCCTGCCCCACGGTGGCGACCAAAAGGGTTCCGTTACTCATCACGGGTTGCTCCTCAAATGAAGATGCCGCGGGTCAAGCCGCCATCGATGCCAATGGACTCCCCGGTCACGGCGCCGGCCTTGGGGGATGCAAGGAAGCCGATCAGCCAGCCCATTTCGATGGGCGCCAGGGTGCGCCGGATCGGCGTCGCGTCGATGTAGCCCTGCTCCACCTGCGCGGGCGTCTTGCCCTGCTTGACGCCTTCGCGTTCATACAACTCCTGGATGTGCGGGGTGTCGACCACGCCGGGGTGGATCAGGTTGACGGTGATGCCGGCGGGGCCGAGTTGATCGGAGAGGGTCTTGGTCATGTGGGCGATGGCCAGGTTGCGCATGCCCGAGAGGACCTTGCTGCCGCGCCCGGTCAGGCCACCGATGTTGATGATCCGTCCGAAGCCACCAGCCTTCATGTGCGGGGTCACGGCCTTGGCGCAGCGGAAATAGCCGATCACTTTGGTGTTGAGGTCCGAGAGCAATTCATCATCGCCGGCATGTTCGATGTCGTTGCGCACCACACCGGACGGGGCGGCGGCGCCGTTGACCAGGATGTCGATGCGACCGAAGTGCTGGTGAGCGGCCTCGACCATGTCGGACACCGCCGTCATCTGGTTGGTGTCACAGAACAGCGGCAATACCTCGTTGCCGGTTTGCGCAGTGATTTCCTCGGCGGCCTGCTGGAGGTATTCCATGCGCCGCGCGCAGATCACCACCTTGCAGCCTTCCTGGGACAGGAAGCGCGCGACTTCCTTGCCGATGCCCATGCCACCGCCGGTGACGATCGCGACGCGGCCCTTCAATTCCAGATCCATAGCAGTTCCTCTTGTGATTATTCGGTTCAGGCCAGATCGACGAAGACACTTTTGGTTTCGGTGTAGGCATCGATCACGTTCTTGCTCATTTCCCGCCCCCAGCCGGATTGCTTGTAGCCACCGAAGGGCGAAGCCGGGTCGACGACGTTCCAGCAGTTGATCCACACCGAGCCGGCCTTCAACTGCGCGGCCACGCGATGGGCGGAACGCAAGTCACGGGTCCACAGGCCGGCGGCCAGGCCGTAAGGCGAGTCGTTGGCGCGCAGCACCAGTTCGTCGATGTCGGTCCAGCTCATGACGGTCAGCACCGGGCCGAAGATTTCTTCCCGGGCGACACAGGCGCGCTCGGCGCGGTCGAGAAATACGCTGGGGCGAATGAAGTGGCCGCGTTCAAGGTGGGCCGGTCGGTCGCCGCCGCAAATCAGCTCCGCGCCTTCCTCCTGGCCCCGCTGCAAGTAGCCACGCACCGTGCCCAGTTGCCGGGCCGAGACCAGCGGGCCCATGCTGCTGGCTTGATCCAGGCCGGGCCCGAGCACATGGGCGGCCGCATGGCGCTGGAGTTCTTCAAGTACCTGGTCGAGAACGCTGGCATGCACATACAGGCGCGATCCGGCGGTGCAGACCTGGCCCTGGTTGTAGAAGATGCCATCGGCGGCACCCTTGGCGGCGCGGACGATGTCGGCGTCCGGCAGGATGATGTTGGGGGACTTGCCGCCCAACTCCAGCGAGACCTTCTTCATGTTGCCAGTGGCCGCCTGGGCGATCAGCCGGCCCACCTGGGTCGAACCGGTGAAGGCGATCTTGTCCACGTCCGGATGCTGGGCCAGCGGTGCGCCGGTCTGGGCGCCGAGGCCGGTGAGCAGGTTGACTACCCCGGCCGGGTAACCGGCAGCCTCGATCAATTGCACCAGGCGAATCGCGACGAGCGGCGTCTGTTCGGCGGGCTTGAGCACCGCGACACAACCGGTCGCCAGCGCCGGGCCGAGCTTCCACACGCACATGGTCAGCGGGAAGTTCCACGGCACGATCAACGCGCAGACACCCACCGGCTCGCGCAAGGTGTAGTTGAGCATCGGTGCGCCGCTGGCGGGCGATACGGGCAACGTGCTGCCTTCGATCTTGGTCGGCCAACCGGCGAAGTAGCGAATGATGTTGGCGGCGCTGGCGGCTTCGCCCCGGGCTGTCGCGATCGGCTTGCCGTTTTCCAGGGTGATCAGTTGCGCCAGTTCTTCGCGATGCTGGTCGAGCAGTTCCGCCAGGCGAAACAACAGCACCCCACGCTGGGCCGGCGAATGCTGCGCCCAGGCACCGGTGAAGGCCACACGGGCGGCGGCGACAGCGGCATCCACGTCACGCTCGCCGCCGGCGGCCACCTCGGTCAGGGTGTCTTCAGTGGCCGGGTTTTCCACGGCAAACCGGCGACCATCTGCCGCGTCCTGCCACGTGCCGCCGATAAACAGGCGTCCGGGTTGCGACAGGTACTGCTCGACCGCAGGCAACAGTTGAATCTGACTCATATCCTCTTCCTCACAGCGCCATTTCAATCAGGCAAGGACCACCGTCGGCCTTGGCGTTGGCCAGGGCGCGCTGCAACTCGCCGTTGGTGTGCACGGTGCTGGCCGGCAAGCCGTAGCCTCTCGCCAGGGCCTTCCAATCGATGCGTGGGCGATCCAGCACCGTCAGGCTCAGGGCTTCGGGGCCCAACTCGGTCATGCCGAAGCGGCGCAGTTCGTTCTGCAAGATGGCGTAGCGGTGGTTGGCCGCGATCAGGATCACCACCGGCAATTGCTCCCGGGCGATGCTCCACAAAGTCTGGATGGTGTATTGCGCACTGCCGTCCGATTGCAGGCAGAACACCTTGTTGCCGCGCTCGGCCATCGCGGCGCCAAAGCCCACCGGGATGCCCTGGCCGATGGCCCCGCCGGTGTTGGTCAAGACCCGATGGCGCGCGGCATGGGCCGAGGCGGTGAAGAATGGATAGCCGCACGTCCCGCCTTCCACCGAAACGATGCTGTCGTCCGGCAACGAGGCGGCCAGTACCTGCCCTACCGACTGCGGCGTCAGTTCAGCCTCGGCGGCAGGCAATTCAATGCCCATCGACGTGGGCACATGGGCCGGCGCCTCAAGCGCATCGGCCAACGCGGTGAGCGCCCCGGCCACGTCGTCTCCCACCTCGGCCAAACACAGCAGGCGATCACGCTCGGCCAGCCGGGAGGCAATGCCTTCGTAGCCGAAATAGCTGATGGGTTCGGGGACGCCGGCGCACACCACCGCGTCGTATTGGTCGAGGATCTCGATGGCCACTTCGGGGAAGTACGGCAGGCGATCCAGGTCCGGCAGGCCGCCACCGCGATAACTCATGCGCGGGAAGGTCTCGGCGAACATCCGCACGCCCGCCAACTGGGCCAGGCGCCCCGCCGCTTCCAGGCCTGCGACGGACAAGCCTTGGTCGCCGACGATAAATACCAGGCGCCGGCCATCACGCAGGGCCTGGGCGACCGCCTCGATCCGGTCACCGGCAAAGCGCCGGATCGGCGCCTGCAACGCTGTGAACGCGCTTTCGTTTTGCACGGCATTGGCTTGCAGGTCCATGGGCAGGATCAGGCTGGCGATCTGGCCCTTGGCTTGCCAGGCCGCACGCACCGCCTCTTGCAAATCCTCCCCGACGCCAGAGGCCGTGCGCGACGTGCGCACCCACCCGGATACGCTCCCGGCCAACGCCTGGATGTCACTGGCCAGCGGCGGATCGTAGTTGACGTGCCAGGACGCGTGGTCGCCGATGACGTTGACGATCGGCGTGTTGGCGCGGCGGGCGTTGTGCAGGTTGGCAATGCCATTGGCAAAGCCTGGCCCCAGGTGCGTCAGGGTCATCGCCGGCTTGCCGGCAATGCGCCCGTAGCCGTCGGCGGCGCCGGTGCAGACCCCCTCGAACAACGACAACACCGGCTTGAGGGCTGGCGCGCTGGCCATGGCCGCCACCAGGGGAATTTCGGTCGTCCCGGGGTTGGCGAAGCAGTATTCGATACCGCTCGCCACCGCCGCCTTCACTATCAGTTGCGCACCATTCATTTCCAGCCCTCTTCATCGAGCGTTTGCAATGGCTGAGATTTATCACACAGCGAAATCGACAAAACAAGCTATTTTTTACACATAAACTCGTATTTTGAGATTTATGCGTATTTCAGATGGCTTTATTCCAGCCGATCAACTTGCATTTCTCAGATCTTCAGTTACCGTGACAGCGCGCTACAGACCGACCCTGCGGGCTTTTCATCATCGATGGGTCTACCTATAGTGCTCACCCAAACGGCCACCCACGCGCCACTCCACCCTTTAGGAGCGAAATGAGCAGCCTGAGCAAGATGCTGAGCGTCCTGGACCTCTTCGGCCCGGATCGACTGAAGATCGACCCCGACACCATTGCCGAGCGCATGGGCCTGTCCCGGGCGACCGTGTACCGCTACGTGAAGGACTTGTGTGACGCTGGCCTGCTGGTGCGAGTGGATGCCGGCAGCTACGGCCTGGGGCCGCGGATCATCGAGCTCGACTGGATGATGCGGCAGTACGATCCGATCCTCGTCGCCGGCCGCGAGCTGATGCACGAGCTGTCCGAACGAACCGGCCTGGCGGTGTTCGCCAGCGTTTTCTATGACGGCCACATCATCAACACCTACATCGCCGAGCCCGACGACACCTACCAGTTCTCGTTCGGCCGCGGCCATCCGTTGCCGTTCTTTCGCGGCGCGCAGTCCAAGGTGTTGATCGCATTCCAGAAAGGTCGCCGCTTGCAGCGCCTGTTCGAAGAACACCTGGCCAACGAGCCCGACAATCCCTATGACTGGCCGGGTTTTTCCAAGGCGACGAAAAAGATCCGCAAGGACGGCTATTGCCTGACCCACGACGAACTCAACCAAGGGCTGACCGGTATCGCGGCACCGATCATCAACCCCGGACTCGACGAAGTGGTGGGCAGCCTTTCCGCCGTGGGCAGCACCGACAGCTTCAAATTGCTGCGTCAGGAGACCGTGATTGAAATGGTCGTTGAGACTACTCGGCGGATAGCGGAGCGGATGCAGCATCCGCCTGCCATGAGCTAGAAAGCAGGGACGCAGCTCATTCAAGAGAAACGATCCCCCTGTGGCGAGGGGATTTATCCCCGTTGGGCTGCGCAGCAGCCCCATACAGGCAACTCAATCTACCTGACACACCGAGTTGTTTGGCTTTTAGGGCCGCTTCGCAGCCCAGCGGGGATAAATCCCCTCGCCACAGGAGTTTTGCCGTCCAGCCCTCTGCCTCAAAACGGCACGGCCACCGTTACCTGGCTGTACACGTTGGTGCCATTGCCCGCCACTTGATTACCCCCTGTCGTTGCATCCCGGTCCGGCTTGTAGAGGCCGATCAGCGGCGTGACGATCAAGTGCTGGTTCACGGCCCACTCGGCATAGAAATCCAGCTCACGGGCATCCAGGTTCAAGGCATTGTCCTTGCGCACCGTGTTGAAATAGAAGTACAGCGCACCGAGGGTCAGGTTCTCCAATGGCGTGGCCTTCAAGCCGACATGGTGAATGCCGGTGTTGCTGTTGAAGGGCCCGGCATAGTTGCCCGCGACCTCGCCCTGGAACCAGGTGCCGTAACCGGTGCTCTGGCCGGTGAACAGCGAGTCCCACTTCTGCGAATAACGGGTGTAGCGATAGGTCAGTTTCGGCGCCCAGGCGATGTCCGCGAAGGTGTAGCCAGCCTCGGCGTACCAGGCGTTCTGCGGGCCGGCGTCCTTGTCCTGCCAGGCGTACTCGAAGGCCAGGCTGGCGTTCTCGATACCAGCGTCGCCTTCACCGCGAATGCTATAGACGTCCATGCCCTTGCGTTGCCGCTGGAAATCGCTGGACCAGCGGTCGTTCACATCAAGGCCATGGATCCAGGTCAACCCCAGTGTCCCGGCCTTGGCGGTGTAGTCCAGCGTGCCGGCAGCGAGTTCGGTTTCGGCCTGGGCGCGGTTGTCCGATTTAAGCCACACCACGCTGCCATGCAGGCCATCCTGCCCACCGAGGCGCAACACGGCGGTTTGATCGAACGCGTGCCGTGCAGCGAGGTAATAGGCGCCGCCACGATTCAAGCGCCCGTCGGCCGGGCCTTTGCCCAGGTTCGGCCCATCATCGTTGATCAGGAATCCCCTGCCCAACTTGACGATTTGGCGTCCGCCGGAAATATCGACACCATCCTGCCCCAGCAGCGGGAACAGATCGGCGGAGCGCCAGCCCAGGTAAGCGTCCTCGATTTTTGTCGTGCGCTCGCTGCCCAGCGTGTTGCCGGCCGCGTCGCCATCGCCCCAAGTGGCGGAGCTGACCAGGCTGAAGGCGCCGTAGGCGGTGCCCTGGCCGGCGAGGCCCTGGTCGCCACTCACGCCATATTTGATGAAGCCTTCGCGCCAGGTCGAACCGCCCGGCCTGCCGTCATAATTCTTGCGGCTGTTGAAGTGGCCGAACACCGCCAGCAGGTCGGCGTTGAGGTGAGTGTCGTCATCGGCATACAGCTCGTAAGCCTGGACCTGATTGGCGGCATAGAACGCCAACGTGCAGGCCAGGCCACTGCCGAAAAATCCCATACGCGATAGAGACCGCATGGCTTGAACTCCTTGAGGTGCGCCTTGACAGGCTGTTTTTATATTGGGAAGCCGGCACCGCAAACGGCACCGGCTGGCCGGGCTAGCGGCAGTTGGCGAGCGCGTCGTCCAGCGCGCCGACCATCATGCCGGCCTCGTCGGACGTGAGGGTCAGCGGTGGCGACAGGACGATCTTGTTGCCGATCGGGCGCACCAAGACGCCGGCGCGACGTGCATGCTCGGCAATCCGCGACGCCAGGCCGTTGGCCGGGTCCAGCGGTTCGCGAGTGCCCTTGTTCGCCACCAGATCGAGGGCAATCATCAGGCCCTTGCCGCGCGCTTCGCCGACCAGTGCATGGCGTTCGGCCAACGGCTGCAGTTGCTCCAGCAACTGGGCGCCAACCTTGCCGGCGTTGCCTGGCAAATCCTCGGCCTCGACGATGTCCAGCACCGCCAGCGCTGCGGCGCACGCCGTCGGGTGTCCGCTGTAGGTGTAGCCATGCATGATCACGCTGGTGAAACCCGGGCCGTTTTCGATGGCATCGACCATGCGCTGGTTGAACACCGTGGCGCCCATGGGGATGTAACCGGCGGTGATGCCCTTGGCCAGGCACAACACGTCCGGCGCGATGCCCCAGCCGCGACTGCCGAGCATGCAACCGGTGCGGCCGAAGCCGGTGACGACTTCATCGGCGATCAGCAGGATGCCGTGGCGATCGCAGACTTCGCGCAATTTTTTCCAATAATCGGCGGGGGGTACGATCACGCCGCCGGCGCCCTGCACGGGCTCGGCGATCAGCGCCGCGATGGTCTGCGCGCCGAGCAAGGCGATCTGGTCTTCCAACTGGCGAATGCAGTGGGCGGTCAATTCCTGCGGGTCACGGCAGTCCCAGGGATTGCGGTACAGCCACGGCGTATCGAGCAGATGGCAACCGGCCAACAGCGGCCCATGGTTGTAGTGATAGACGCCGTTGCCGCCCACGGAGGTGCCGCCCATGTGCACGCCATGGTAGCCATTGCGCAACGACAGGAAGCGCGTGCGCCCCGGCTCACCGCTAGCGATCCAGTACTGGCGGGCCATTTTCAGGGCCGTCTCGACCGCGTCCGAACCGCCGGAACTGAACAACACCCGCGCCATGTCTTCCTGGGCGAACATCGACGTGAGTCGTTCGGCCAGATCGAACACCCGAGGGTGGGCGATACCGTCGAAAGTCTGGTAATACGCCAACTCGTCCATTTGCGCGGCAATGGCCGCCTTCACTGAAGCGCGGTTGTGCCCCACGTTCACGTTCCACAAGCCGCCGACTCCATCGAGCATGCGGTGGCCGTCGATATCGGTGATGTAGTTACCGTCGCCACGGGCGATGACCAATGTCTTGGAGCGGTTGGCCGGCGCCGATGAGCTCATCGGGTGCCAGAATTTCTTTTGTGCCGTCTTGTAGTGCTCGTACATGGTTGCAGTCCTCACTGTGTTTCACGCTTGCGTACGTACAGCAGTTGCTGGCCGGTGAATTCCAGCAACCCTTCAAGGCCGAACTCGACGCCGAACCCGGACATCTTGCTGCCACCAAATGGCGTGTTCGGTTGGATCTGCGCATGGCAGTTGACCCAGGCCACGCCGCTTTCAAGGCGACTGGCCAAGGCCTGGGCCTGGTCCACATCGCTGCCCCAGACCGAACCGCCCAGGCCCATGTCGCCAGCGTTGGCGCGGCGCAGGACATCCTCGACGTCCTGGTAGGCAATCAGCGGCAACACCGGGCCGAACTGTTCTTCGTCCACCAGGCGCTGGCCGTCGCTGACATCGGCGACGAGGGTCGGCGGATAAAAGAAACCCGCTCGGTCCAGGCGCGCGCCGCCACACAGCACACGCGCGCCCTGGTTCCGGGCATCCGCCACCAGTGCTTCCACCAGCGCCAGTTGTTCAGCGTTTTGTACCGGACCGAAGGTGACCTCCGGCTCCAGGCCGTCGCCAACGACCTGGCGCGCGGCGATGAGTGTCAGTGCGTCGGCGAACGCCTCGTATTGGGATTGGTGCACGTACAGGCGCTTGAGGGCGGCGCAGGTCTGCCCCATGTTGAGAAAGGCCGCCTGGAAAATCTCTTCGGCCACCGCCTCGACCGACGTGCCGGGCAGGACGATGGCAGCATCGTTGCCGCCCAGCTCCAGCGTCAGGCGTTTGAGATTCGCCGCAGCACCGCGCATCACGCTCTGGCCGGTGGCTGTCGAACCGGTGAAGACAATTTTCTGGATACCGGCGTGGGCCGTGATCGCGCTGCCAAAGCCCTGTTCGCCGGTCACGACATTGATCACGCCCCGGGGCACATGACAGGCGATGATTTCCACCAGGCGCAGAGTGCTCAGGGGCGTCAGGCTCGACGGCTTGCTGATCACGCAATTGCCGGCTCGCAGCGCCGGCATGATGTGCCAGACGGCAATCATGAACGGCCAGTTCCAGGGCGTGATCGAGGCGACGACGCCCAAGGGCTTGCGGTGCAGCTCGATGCGCTGGGTCGGGGTTTCTTCCACCAGCTCCACCGGGATCTGTTGTTCGGCGGCATAACGCGTCCAGGCCGCCGCGCCCATGACTTCAGAAAACGCCAGCGCCAGCGGCTTGCCTTGTTCGAGGACGATGAGCCGGGCCAGCGCGTCGGCGTCCTGCTCGATGTCCGTCGCAATATCCAGCAGACGTTGGCGGCGATCTTCATGGGTACTGTGCCGCCACTCGACAAAGGCCGATTGCGCCGCCTCGACCGCGCGGTCCAGTTGGCCCAGGGAACCGGCCGGGCATCGGGCGAACGCAGCGCCCGTCGCCGGGTTGACCACATCGAAATGGCCGTTTTCGCCGTCGACCCGCACCCCGTTGATGAGCATTTGATAATCGTGCATGGAACCTTCCTTTCACGCGCCGCCGAACCGTCCCGAACGACAGCGCAGTTGTTTTTTGTGTGGTGTGAAGCGCTCGCGTGGCGGCTAGAGCTTGTGGCTACCCAGCGCCGCGAATCGCTCCGGCGAGACCTTGCGCAGACGCACGGCGAGGAACACGCCGACCACCAGCGCGACAGGAATGACGGCGCAGAGACCGTAGGACAGGCGCTGGCTGGCGCCCGTGAGCACATCGAAATGAATCACCGCAAGGGCCAGCACCGCGAGCAAGGCCAGGCACGCAAAGCCTGGAAGAATCCGACCGCGCCAAAGCCCCAGCTTCAATTCCGGGTGGCGCCGGAAGTAGACGAACACCGCCGCCGACGTCAGCGCCATCAGCAGGATCACGCAGAGGGTGGCCAGGTTGGAAAACCAGGCGAACAATTGCAGGATCGGGTCGGCGTCCAGCGCGGCGAAGATCAGCACCACCACGGCGGCGATCAGGCTTTGCAGGACCGAGCCCATGTGCGGGCTCTGGTGCACGCGGTGGGTGGTGCCCAAGCGGCTATGCAGCAAGCCGTCCCGGCCGATGGCATAGAAATAACGCGCCGCGGCATTGTGGAACGCCAGCAGTCCGGCGTAGATGCTGACCATGAACAGCAGCCGGATGATCTGGGTCAGGTGCGGGCCGACAAAGTGATCGGACAGGCCGTAGATGAACGTGGTCGGATCCTGCAGGGCTTGCAGCGTCGGTACGATCTTGTCGGCCCCGACACCCACGATCATCGACCAGACCGACAGCGCATAAAAACCACCGATCAACAGCACGGAGCTGTAGGTGGCGATGGGAATCGTGCGGTGCGGATTCCTCGCCTCTTCTCCATAGATCGTCGTGGCTTCGAAGCCGATGAACGCCGCGAAACAGAACAGCAGGCCGATGGATGGCGTGCCGCTGAAGACGTGGCTGCGGTCGAACGAATCGAGATTGATGCCGCTGTCGCCACCGGTCTTGAGGATGGCGAAATCCAGCGTCAGGATCGCCAGGTACTCGGCGATCACCACCACAGAGAGCACACGAGCCGATAAGTCGATCTTGCGATAACCGAGGATCGCAACGCTCGCCATCGCCAGCAGCGAGTACGTCCACCACGGCAATTCCAGGCCGAAGACACTGGCCATCGTGCCGCTGACCACGCCGCCGAACATGCCGTACAGGCCGACCTGGAGAATGTTGTAGGCAAACATCGCCAACACCCCTGCCGCGCCACCGGCCAAGCCACCCAGGCCGCGAGAGGTGAAGGCGTAGAAGCCACCGGCGTTGGTCATGTGCCGGGACATGGCGGTGTAACCCGCCGAAAAGGCCAGCAACACCAACAGCGCCAGCAGCAACAGCGCAGGTGTGCCGGCGCCATTGCCAAGCATGATGCCGATGGGAAAGCCGCCGGCGATGACACTCAAGGGACTCGCCGCCGATATCACGAAGAAGATGATGAAGCCGACACCCAGTGCGCCGCGCTTCAGCTCCGTCGAGCTGCTGATCGGGAAAGATACGCTCATTGTTCTTGACCTTATTGTATGAGGCAGTGGCTGCTGGATCGGAGTCGGCCAGCTTCACCGGCTTCCAGAATCTTGTTGTTCTGCTTGCACGCTGGTTTCGATGCTATGCCCTTGCCAAAACCCTTCGCTATCCCAAAACGGCAGCATCAAAAGCAGTGCCCCAAAACAGGCCAGCCCCATCAGGGAAGGACATTCCTGTGGCGAGGGGATTTATCCCCGCTGGGGCGCGAAGCGGCCCTAAATGCAGGCAACGCGGAGTATCAGAATACTGAGTTGACTGTTAGGGGGCTGCTGCGCAGCCCAGCGGGGATAAATCCCCTCGCCACAAGGACGTCGGCGCCTTAAGTGAACCGCATGCGCTCAATCTCGGCGCACAACCGCTGCCGATTCGGGATAACGGGGAGGCGCTTCCTGCCGCAAGATAACCTTGCCCACCGTTCAGACAGTGCTGGGCTCAAAACAATAAAAACCCCTAAGCCCAGGAAACCTCAGCATGTTTTTCGCTCGTCTCTCTATCCAATGGCGGATCACCCTTCTGAGCGGCCTGAGCCTGCTGGCAGTTGTCGGGGCACTGACCGGTGCCTCGCTGTATCAGAACCAGCAAGGCGCCACGCTGCTGAAACGGCAAAGCAGCCAGCTACTCGGACAGTCAGCCTTGGAGAGCCTGCAAGCACAGGCCTTGGCCCACGGTCAGCGGGTGGAACGGTTTTTCAGCGAAACGGCGATTTATGGCGAAGGTTTTGCCCAGCAGGTGCTGCAACTGCGCGCCCAGGCACTGAACGGACGATTGACGGCCGCGCAACTGCGCCACGACCTGATTGACCTGACTCGCGAGGCGCTGCTCAAGCGTGAAAAAGTCCTCGGTTTCTATGTCGTGCTGCTGCCCGACGCCCTGGCGACCGAGGATGCCAGCTTGGCCGGACAGCGCGACCTCGCCAGCAACGAAAAAGGCCGCTTTGCCCTGTACTGGTCGCAAAGCCAACCCGGGCACCTGATGCAGGAAGTGCTCAGCGAAGCCCAGATCAGCGCCAACACCGCGCCACCGGGCAGCGAGCCGGAAAACGCCTGGTACGTCTGCCCGCAAAACCAGGGGCATACCTGCGTGACGGAGCCCTACGCGATTGAAGTCGAAGGCAAGCAGACCTTGATGAGCAGCATCTCCATACCACTGCTGGACCAAGGCAAAGTCATCGGCGTGGTAGGCATGGACATCAGCCTCGATACCCTCCAGCAACTCGCCGCCAGCCTGGCGAACGAGCTGTATCCCGGCCACAGCGAGGTCAGCATCCTCTCCCCGTCGGGGCAAGTGGCCGGCCACAGCGGCGCCGTGACGGAGGCCTCCATCGACGTGCGCCAAGCCGTGCAGACCGCCGCGGCAAGCCACCCCTGGCAACTGCAGATCCGCGTGCCGGAAGCGCTCGTGCAAGCGCCCGCCTTGCACATGCAGGCGCAGCTCGACGACAAGCATCGCCAGTCGAACTGGTTCAACCTCAGCCTGGGCCTGCTGGCTGCCGGCCTTGGGCTGCTGCTCATCTGGCTCACCGCCTACGGCGTGACACGGCCATTGTTGCGGGTGGCTCATATGCTCGACGCCATTGTCGAAGGTGACGGCGACCTCACCCAGCGCCTGCCCGACGAACGCCACGATGAACTCGGTCAGTTGGCGCACGGCTTCAACCGTTTCCTCGACAAGCTCCAGCCAATCATCCGGGATATCCAGCAAGCGTCCCGGGACACTCGGGACACCGCCGACACGTCTGCGCGGGTCGCCGGAGAAGTCAGCGCAGGCATGCAACAGCAGTACCGGGAAGTCGAATTGGCGGCGACCGCCTTGCACGAGATGAGCGCCAGCGCCCAGGAAGTGGCGCGCCACTCCCACCAGGCTGCCGATGCCGCAACGGTGGCGGAAAATGCCAGCCGATCGGGACAGGAAATGTTCGCCAACGCCGTCAGCAGCATCGACGCCCTCGACCGGCGCCTGGAGGCAACGCTTGGGCAGGTCAAGGCACTGGCGGACAACAGCCAACAGATCAGCCAGGTGCTGGACGTGATTTGCGCCATTGCCCAGCAGACCAACCTCCTGGCCCTGAACGCCGCCATCGAAGCAGCCCGGGCGGGCGAACAGGGACGTGGCTTCGCGGTGGTGGCCGATGAAGTCCGGCATTTGGCGAGCAACACCCAGAATTCCGTCGAGCAGATCCGCACGGTGATCGAAGCCTTGCAGCAGCTGAGCCAGGACGTGGTACTCAGCACCCAGTCGAGCCGGGAACTGGCCAGGGGCAGCGTCGTTCACGTCGAACACACCCATGGCGCGCTGCAGCACATCACCCAGGCCGTGGAAGTGATCGAACAGATGAACCAACAGATCGCCAGCGCGGCCCTGGAGCAAAGCTCAGTGGTGGAAGACATCAGCCACCGCGTCAGCGGCATTCGTGGCATCAGCGAAACCCTGGCCGGCCGGATGCAGGAAGCTTCCCAGGCGAGTCACACGCTGCACGCCATGGCCAACCACCAGCAGGAGTTGGTGGGGCATTTTCAGATTTGATTCCAGGGGCGTTACACAATTTCACAGAGCCGCTACAAAGCTTAACCCCTGTCATCGGCCCGGTTCCCTACCATGGGCGGTTCAATAGTGGGGAAGCACCATGTCCAAGAAACCTGCCGTCACGCTGGGCCTGTTGATCGGTGCGCTGTTGCTCAGCGGCTGTGATGACACCTCGACCTCGGAAGAATCCGCACCGCCGGCCAGCGTGCGTATCGAGACCGTCCAGGCTCGACCGCTGTCCATCAGCAACGAGCTGAGCGGCCGGATTGCCGCACCGCGAGTGGCCGAAGTCCGCGCCCGGGTCGCCGGCGTGGTCTTGCAGCGGGTCTACCACGAAGGCAGCGACGTCAAGCAGGGACAGGTGCTGTTTCGCATCGATCCGGCGCCGTTCAAGGCTGACCTGGACAGTGCCGAGGCGGCGTTGCGCAAGGCCGAGGCCAATGCGTTCCAGGCCCGGTTGCAGGCGCAGCGCTATGCCCAACTGATCGATGACCAGGCCATCAGCGGCCAGGACTACGACAATGCCCGGGCCAACGTGCGCCAGACCGCCGCCGATGTCGCCGCCAACAAGGCCGCCGTGGAACGGGCCAAGCTGAACCTCGGCTACGCCACGGTGACCGCACCGATTTCCGGGCGCATCGGGCGCGCCCTGGTGACCGAAGGCGCACTGGTGGGGCAGAACGAAACCACGCCATTGGCACTCATCCAGCAACTGGACCCGATCCACGCCGACCTTACCCAATCGACCCGTGAACTCAATGACCTGCGCCGCGCCTTTCGCGCCGGCCAGTTGCAAGCGGTCGGCCGGGACCAGGCCAAAGCCACCCTGATCCAGGACGACGGCAGCCCCTATCCGCTGCCCGGCAAGTTGCTCTTCACCGACCTCAGCGTCGACCCGGGCACTGGCCAGATCACCCTGCGCAGCGAGTTCCCCAACCCGGACCTGGACTTGCTGCCCGGCAGTTTCATCCGGGTGCGCCTGGAGCAGGCAGTGAACAGCCAAGGCATCACCGTGCCGCAACGGGCGATCCTGCGCGACAGCGCCGGCATCGCCCAGGTATTGCTGCTGGACGCCGAGCAGAAGGTCAGCCAGCAACCGGTGCAATTGGGCGCCGCTCAGAATGATCGCTGGATCGTCACCGAAGGCTTGAAGCCGGGCGATCGCATCGTCGTCGAAGGTGTCCAGCACGCACGCCCCGGTGAAAAAGTCCGGATCGATGATTCCCCTCTTCCTCTCGCCCAGGCTTCCGGGCCACAGGCAGGACACTAAGCCATGCCGCAATTCTTCATCGACCGCCCGGTGTTTGCCTGGGTCGTCGCGCTGTTCATCCTGCTGGCCGGGATCCTGGCCATTCCACAACTGCCGGTGGCGCAATACCCGGTCGTGGCGCCGCCGCAAATCGAGATCTACGCGGTGTACCCGGGCGCGTCGGCGCAGACCATCGACGAGAGCGTGGTCAGCCTGATCGAGGAAGAACTCAACGGCGCCGACAACCTGCTGTATTTCGAATCCCAGAGCAGCCTCGGCAGCGCCACGATCACCGCGACCTTCCAACCCGGGACCAACCCCGAACTGGCCCAGGTCGATGTGCAGAACCGCCTCAAGGCGGTGGAGTCGCGCCTGCCGCAAGCGGTGACCCAGCAGGGCTTGCAGGTGGACAAGGTCTCCGCCGGTTTCCTGTTGCTGATCACCCTCACCTCCAGCGACGGCAAGCTCGATGACGTGGCGCTCAGCGATTATCTGGCGCGCAACGTGATGAACGAGATCAAGCGCCTGGACGGCGTCGGCAAGGCCCAGTTGTACGGCGCCGAGCGGGCCATGCGGATCTGGATCGATCCGCGCAAGCTGGTGGGTTTCAACCTGACCCCGGCGGACGTCAATGCCGCCATCGTCGCGCAGAACGCCCAGGTCTCGGCCGGCAGCCTCGGCGACCTGCCGAGCCGCAGCACCCAGGAAATCACCGCGACCATCGTCGTCAAGGGCCAGCTCTCGACGCCGCAGGAATTCGCCGACATTGTGCTCAAGGCCAACCCCGACGGTTCGACGGTGCGCATCGCCGATGTCGCGCGGGTGGAAATCGGCAGCCAGGAATACCAGTTCTCCACGCGCCTGAACGGCAAGCCGTCGACTGCCGTGGCGGTGCAGTTGTCGCCGGGCGCCAATGCGTTGAACACCGCCACCCTCGTACGGGCGAAGATGGATGAGCTGGCGCGCTACTTCCCGGCCGGCGTGGAATACAAGATTCCCTACGACACATCGCCGTTCGTCAAAGTCTCGATCACCAAGGTGGTCTATACCCTCGGCGAGGCGATGCTGCTGGTGTTCGCGGTGATGTACCTGTTCCTGCAGAACATCCGCTACACGCTGATCCCGACGCTGGTAGTGCCGGTGGCGCTGATGGGCACCTTCGCGACGATGCTCGCCCTGGGTTTCTCGATCAACGTATTGACCATGTTCGGCATGGTGCTGGCCATCGGCATCCTGGTGGACGATGCCATCGTGGTGGTGGAGAACGTCGAGCGGATCATGGCCCAGGAAGGCCTCTCTCCCAAGGACGCGACGCGCAAGGCCATGGCCCAGATCACCGGGGCGATCATCGGCATCACCCTGGTGCTGGTGGCGGTGTTCATTCCAATGGCGTTCATGCAGGGCTCGGTGGGGGTGATCTACCAGCAGTTCTCGCTGTCCATGGCAACGTCGATCCTGTTCTCGGCGTTTCTCGCCCTGACCTTGACCCCGGCGCTATGCGCGACCTTGCTCAAGCCGATCGCGCCAGGCGATCACCACGCCAAACGCGGGTTCTTCGGTGCGTTCAACCGCGGCTTCGATCGATTCGGCGACCGCTACCACAGTTGGGTGGCCTACGCAGTGAGACGCAGCGGCCGTTATCTGTTGATCTACGGCGTGCTGCTGCTGGGCATGGGCCTGCTGTTCAGTCGCCTGCCCTCCTCGTTCCTGCCGGTGGAAGACCAGGGCTACACCATCACCGACATCCAGTTGCCGCCGGGCGCGAGCAAGAACCGCACGGTACAGGTCGTCGAACAGATCGAGGCGCACAATGCCGGCGAGCCCGGCGTTGGCGACAGCACGGTGATCCTCGGCTTCAGCTTCTCCGGCAGCGGGCAGAACGCGGCCCTGGCGTTCACCACGCTGAAGGATTGGTCGCAGCGCGGCGGCGATGATTCGGCGGCGTCCATCGCCGATCGCGCCAACCAGGCCTTCGGCGCGATCAAGGACGCCATGGTGTTCTCGGTGCTGCCGCCGCCGGTGGACGGCCTCGGTACTTCCAGCGGTTTCGAGTTTCGCTTGCAGGACCGCGGCGGCCTCGGCCATGCCACGCTGATGCAGGCCCGCAGCGAACTGCTCGCCGCCGCCGAAAAAAGCCCGGTGCTGATGAACGTGCGCGAAAGTGCCCTGGCGGAAGCGCCGCAGGTGCAACTGGAGGTCGATCGCAAGCAGGCGAATGCCTTGGGGATTTCCTTTGCCGATGTCGGCGGCGTGCTGTCCACGGCGGTGGGCTCGGCCTACATCAACGACTTCCCGAACCAGGGGCGCATGCAGCGCGTGGTGGTCCAGGCCGAAGGCGACCAGCGCAGCCAAGTGGAGGATCTGCTGAAGATCCACGTGCGCAACAGCAATGGACAAATGGTGCCGCTGTCGGCGTTCGTCCAGGCCCGCTGGACCCAGGGGCCGGCGCAACTGACCCGCTACAACGGTTACCCGGCGGTGAGCATTTCCGGCGAGCCGGCACCGGGCTACAGCACCGGGCAAGCCATGGCCGAAATCGAACGGTTGGTCGCCCAGGGACCAAAAGGCATGGGCCAGGAATGGACCGGCCTGTCGTTGCAGGAACGCTTGTCCGGCAGCCAGGCGCCCATCCTGCTGGGCCTGTCGCTGCTGGTGGTGTTCCTGTGCCTGGCGGCGCTGTACGAGAGTTGGTCGATCCCGACCTCGGTGTTGCTGGTGGTCCCGCTGGGCGTGCTCGGCGCGGTACTGGCGGTGTCGTTGCGCGGCATGCCCAACGACGTGTTCTTCAAGATCGGCCTGATCACCATCATCGGCCTGTCGGCAAAAAACGCGATCCTGATCATCGAGTTCGCCAAAAGCCTGTACGACGAAGGCCACGACCTGGTCGACGCCACGCTCCAGGCCGCGCGCCTGCGCTTGCGGCCGATCATCATGACCTCGTTGGCGTTCATCCTCGGCGTGGTCCCGCTGGCGATCGCCACGGGGGCCAGCTCGGCGAGCCAGCAAGCCATTGGCACAGGCGTGATCGGCGGCATGATCAGCGCCACCCTGGCGGTGGTGTTTGTCCCGGTGTTCTTCGTGGTGGTGATGAAGCGCGTCACGCGTCGCAAATCCGATTGAGGGTTGGCGGCGCTACCTGCCCTTGAACGCTTCCCGACGGGCCGTGCGCTCGGCGAGGAAGCGTTCGCTGATCGACGGTTGCAAGTCCTTGCGTTCCACCGGTACTCCGCAATTGGGGCAAACACTCGCCACCCCCACGTCGTGACCACAGGCGCGATGCACAAAGTGCATCGCCAACCCTTCATCCTCGCCCTTGCACCACGTTTCGCCCCAGGCGCGCAACGCGTAGATCACCGGATAGAAATCCCATCCCTTGGCGGTCAGCTGGTACTCGTAGCGCAGGGGTTTTTCGTTGTAGGGACGACGCTCCACCAGGCCGTCGGCTTCCAATGCCTTGAGGCGCGAGGTGAGCATTTGCGGCGTGGCGCCGGCCTGGATCTGGATCTCCTCGAAGCGTGTCGTGCCCATGTACAACTCACGCAACACCAGGATCGTCCACTTATCACCGACCACCCCAACCGAACGCGCCACCGGGCACACCGTCTCGTTTGTCTCGTCGTGCTTGTTCATCACTTTTCCAGAATCCGCAAAGCCACTATTTTTTTCATAGTAACACGGCGATTGCAGATACGATTCGGCGGTAAAAAATGCGATGTACACCGCTAGATCATTGACTATATGATTTTCATAGTTAGTATTGAGCGTGCCTTTCCCAACCGGAGCATCGAAGACATGACCCAGCCTGTGTACTCCCCGTCCCGAACCGGCCTGCTGCTGGTCGACCCTTATAACGACTTCCTGTCCGAGGGCGGCAAGCTCTTTCCCTTGCTGGAAAAGGTTGCCCAGGACGTTCACCTCCTCGACAACCTGCGCACCGCTGTGGCAGCCGCACGGCAACAAGGCATCCAGGTGTTCTACGTGCCCCATCGTCGCTGGCAACCCGGCGACTACGACAACTGGAACCACCCCAATCCGACCCAACGCCTGATCCAGCAACGCCATACGTTCGCAAAAGGCACCTGGGGCGGCGAATGGCACCCGGACTTCGTGCCGCAGGACGGCGACATCATCGTCCAGGAGCATTGGGGCCAGAGCGGGTTCGCCAATACCGACCTCGATTTCCAGCTCAAGCAACAAGGCATCACCCACGTGATTGTCATGGGTTTGCTGGCGAACACTTGCATCGAGTCCACCGCGCGTTTCGCCATGGAATTGGGTTACCACGTGACGCTGGTGCGCGACGCAACCGCCGCGTTCAGTCCGGAAATGATGCACGCGGCCCATGAACTGAACGGTCCGACATTCGCCCACAGCATCGTCGATACAGGCACGCTCATTTCGACCTTGCAACCGCACTGAAGGACCGCGCCATGCCCGCGTCGAACGTGATCCCCGCGCGCCTGGTCGGCGTGATGGCCGTGTGTTGCGCCCTGGCCGTGTCGACCCTTTACTACCATCAACCGTTGCTGCCGATGATGGCCGCGTCGTTCGGCCTGACCTCGACCCAAGCCGGGCTGATCGCCACGCTGACGCAACTCGGGTATGGGACGGGCCTGCTGCTCATCGTGCCCCTCGCCGATTGCCGACAACCCCGCCGCGTTGCATTGCGGGCCATCGGGGCAAATGCCGTCGCGCTGCTCGCCTGCGCCGCGGCGCCGAGTTTCGCGCTGCTGTGCGTCGGCAGTTTCCTGGTTGGGGTGACGGCGATTACCGCACAGCTGATCATCCCCGCCCTGTCGGGTCTGGCCGCGCCCGCGGAACGCGGCCGGGTGGTAGGGGCGTTGCTGAGCGGATTGTCCGCCGGATTGCTGTTGGCGCGGACCTTCGGTGGCCTGCTCGGCGAGCACTGCGGTTGGCGATCGGTGTTCTGGGTGGCCTCGCTCATCGATGGGGTGCTGTTGTTGATCGTTGCTGGAAATCTACCCGCTCTGACGAGCCTTTCTCCCATGCGCTATGGCGCGCTGATGCGTTCCCTCGGCAGCCTGTTGCGCGAGGAGCCGGTACTGCGCTTCTGCGCCGCGAGCGGCTTCCTGATTTTCGCCGCCTTCAGTGCCTTATGGGCCACGCTGGCCGCGCTGCTGACCCAGCCGCCGTACACGTTCGGCTCGACCACCATTGGCCTGTTCGGCCTGGTGACAGTGTTGGGCATCGTCGCATCGCCCCGCATCGGCACGTTAGTCGATCGCCTGGGCGCCCGGACGCTGACCGTCGCGGGTACGACGGTGCTGGTCGTCGGTTTCGTCTTCATCGGGGCCGGCGGACAGCACCTGGGCTGGCTGATTGTCGGCATGGTGCTGTTGGACTTCGGCAACCGGGTCGGGCTGGTGGCCAATCAGGCACGCGTCCAGACCCTGCGCGCCGAGGCCCGCAGCCGATTGAACACGGTGTTCATGGGTTCGTATTTCCTGGGCGGTGCACTCGGCGCGGCCTTGGGTAACTACGGGGTCCACCGGAGCGGCTGGATCGGGCTCGCCACCGTCGGTGCACTGCTCGCCCTCGCGGCGACCGCCACCAGCGCCCTCGCGCCCCGAGATACCCGCGTCACGTTGGCGGACGCTCCGCCATGACAGCCGTTCGCTGAGGCTGTGGACCAGTGTTGCCGCGCGCCTTGTCCGCCAGCGCCTTGTCCACCAGTCGCTGCACCCAACCGGCGTCCCGGTCGTTGACCACGGCGTAACGGTCCGGCGGGAAAAAGCCCCAGCGATGGGATGCTTCGGCGAGGCGGCTGAACTCATCGGCGGACAGCCAGTACGAGGATTCCGTCAGCGGCAAAGGCGCACCGTCAAAGCGCTGGCCCAGCATCAACTGGGTCCCAGGGGCAAAGGCAATCGCCAATTGCTGCTGGGGCTTCATCCGCAGGTCGGACGCAGGCATTCGCCTGGCCTGTCCATGGCGGAAGACGCCGGGAATTTCCTCCGTGAGCACCAGCCAGTGCCCGGCCGAGGTCATGGCCAGGATCCATTGCGACACGCCGCAGCTTTGCACGCGCACCAGCTTGTCGTCTTGCCAGAGCGTGAGGCTGAGGGCCTCGGGATTATCATCGCAGGACCACAGGCTGATGCCCGAGACCAGCGTATGACGCTCAAGCTCGACCACCCCTTCATCCGGCATCGAGCGCCAGTAGCGCTTGGTCGGGTCGCGTGAATCGCGCCGGTAATTGGACGAGGCCCAACCGGCGATGAAAAGCACAGTCGCCAGCACCTGCCAGCCCCAGGATCCATCGATGATCCGGTCGACATCCAGGCCGGGGACGAACCATTTCTCGACGAGGCCCAGGCCAATCACGAACGCCAGGCTTGGCAGCATCAGGCCAACGCTCACCGGCGCCGCCAGCACCATGACCCAGCTGAAGCGGTGCATGGATGCACGCTCGCGCGCCCTGGCTGACTCCTCTGGGAGCATGGGTGATTGCTCGCGAGGGCCGATGGTTGGATCAGGCGTCTCGAAGCTGATCATTTGCTTGTAGAGTTCGTCACTCATGCTGAGGCCCGACACTGGCTTGTGCCCTGTCCACCAATCGTTGCACCCAGCGGGCGTCCTCGGTATTGACCACGGCGTAACGGTCCGGCGGGAAGAAAATCCAGTGATGGGCGGCTTCGGTCAGGCGCTTGATCTCATCGGCGGACATCCAATAAGGCGTTTCCACCAATGGCACAGGCGCACCCTCAAAGCGCAGGCCCAGCATCAGCTGGGTTCCGGGTGCGAAGGCAATCGCCAAGTGCTGGCGGGGTTGCAGCTGCTTGCCCTTCTCGGGCATCCGCCCTTCTCGCCCATAGCAGAAGTCACCGGGGAACTCGTCCTTGAGCACCAGCCAGTGGCCGGCCGCGGTCATGGCGAGGATCCACTGCGACACGCCGGAGCTTTGCACGCTCACCAGCTTGTCGTTCTTCCACAGGGTGAGGCTGTTGCAGTCCGGGTCAAAGTCGTTGGCCCAAAGGCTGATGCCCGAGACCAATGTATGACGCTCAAGCTCGACCAATCCTTGGTCCGGCAACGATTGCCAGTAGCGCTTGGTAGGGTCCCGTGAGTCGCGCAGGTAATTGGACAATGCCCAGCCGGCGACGAAAAGCATGGTCACCAGCGCCAGCCAGCCCAGGGAATCACCGACGATCCGGTCGACATCCAGCTCCGGGGCGAATAACTTCTGGGTCAGGCCCAGGATCGTCAAGTACGCCAAGCCTGGCAGCACGAGGCCCATGCTCAACGGCGGAAGCAGCACCACGAACCAACTGAAGCGGTGCATGAAGGCACGCTCGCGCGCCCAGGCCAACTCCTGCGGGAGCATCGGTGATTGCTCGCGCGGAGGGATGCTGGGATCCGGGGTTTGAAAACGGGAAAACCGTGCGTGGGAGTCGTCGCTCATGGGTCGAATCGTTCTCTCGAATCAGGCGCGCATCTTCGAGGATTTTTCGTGGCGAGGACAGTGCCTATATCTTCGGCAACAGAACTACCGCCATCGCGAGCAAGCTCGCTCCCACACGGTTATCTGCACCCTAGAGATCTCCTGTGGGAGCGAGCTTGCTCGCGATAGCGGCAGCGAAACCAGCGATCAATCCGCCTGCACGGTCACCTGACGCTGCTCGCCCAAGCCCTCGATACCAAGGCGCATGGTCTGCCCCGGGCGCAGGAACACCGGGTTGGGCTTGATGCCCAGCCCAACGCCCGGTGGCGTGCCGGTGGAAATGACGTCGCCCGGTTGCAGGCTCATGCACCGGCTCAGGTAGGCGATCAGTTGCGGCACGCTGAAGATCAGCGTCCGGGTGTTGCCGTCCTGATAGCGATGCCCGTCGACTTCCAGCCACAGGTCCAGCGCATGCGGGTCGGGGATTTCATCCTTGGTCACCAGCCAGGGTCCAAGGGGGCCGAAGGTGTCGAAGCCCTTGCCTTTGTCCCATGTGCCGCCGCGTTCGAGCTGCCACTCGCGCTCCGACACATCGTTGATCACGCAATAACCGGCGACATGCTCCAGGGCGTTCGCTTCGTCGATGTAGCCCCCGCCTTTGCCGATGACCACGCCCAGCTCGACTTCCCAATCGGTCTTGAGCGAGCCACGGGGGATCTGGATGTCATCGTTCGGCCCGCAGATGGCGCTGGTCCATTTGTTGAAGATGATCGGTTCCTTCGGCACCTCCATGTTCGACTCGGCGGCATGGTCGGCGTAGTTCAGGCCGATGCAGATGAACTTGCCGACCTGGCCGACGCACGGGCCGATCCGCGGTTGGCCGGCCACGACCGGCAGGCTGCGCGGGTCGAGGGCGGCGAGTTTTGCCAGGCCTTCCGGCCCAATGACATTTCCGGCGATGTCCGGCACATGGCCCGACAGGTCGCGGATCTGATGGTCGTCATCCAGCAGCCCGGGCTTTTCCGAACCTTTCTCGCCGTAACGCAACAGTTTCATGAAGTGCTCCTGTTCAAGTGAAAACTCAAAGGCTCATGCCGCCATCGATCACGTGCACGGCGCCCGTGGTATAGCCGGACGCGTCACTGCCCAGGTAGAGCGCCAGTTGCGCGATTTCTTCGGTATTGCCAATTCGTCCCATGGGCTGACGGTCGAGAAACTGCCGGTAGACCTGTTGCTCCTCGACACCCTGCTGCGCGGCCTGGTCGGCGATGCGCTGGCGCAGCGATGGAGAATCCACGGTGCCGGGGCAGATCGCGTTGCAGCGAATGCCCTGGCTGACGAAGTCGATGGCGACGGATTTGGTCAGCCCCACCACCGCGGCCTTGCTGGCAGCATAGGCGAAACGATTGGGCACGCCTTTGACACTGGAAGCCACCGACGACATATTTATGATCGAGCCGCCGCCACGGGCCAGCATGCCCGGCAGGAAGGCGCGGATCATGCGGTACATGGCCGTGACATTCAGGTCCATCGAGCGCGCCCAGGCCGCTTCGTCGCAGTCGAGGATGTTGCCGCTGTGCACGACGCCTGCGCAGTTGAACAACACGTCCAATCCACCGATTCGCTCGCAGGCCGCGTCGATGGCGCTGGTCGAAGTGACATCCAGGATCATCGGCTTGACCCCATCGATACCCGCCAGCGCGCGAATATCAATGTCACTGGCGAACACCTCGGCGCCGGCCTGGGCGAAGGCAACCGCGCTGGCCAGGCCGATGCCCTGTCCGGCCGCCGTCACCAGCACCCGTTTGTTCTGCAGGCTCATGCTGTCTCCAATTGCGCCGCCGGGGCCGCGCTTTTCGGTGTCCGGCCGAGCATCGAGGCCGGGATGGCCAGGATCAACCCGCCACTGACCAACAGGCACAGCGCCAGGACATAGGTACCGTTGTTGATATTGCCCGTGAGCGTCTCGGCCACGGCGGTGATCATCGATCCGGTGAACCCCGACAGGTTGCCGATGGCGTTGATCATGCCAATCCCCGCTGCGGCAGCGACGCCTGACAGTACGGTGCCGGGCAAGGTCCAGAAGATCGGCATCAGGCTGAGGATCCCCGAGGCGGAGACGCTGAGGAACAGCACTGACAGCACCAGGTTATCGGCGAAGTAAGCACTGAGGATCAGCCCCGCGCCACCGATGAAGGCGGGAATCGCCGCGTGCAGGCGGCGCTCGCCGGTGCGATTGGAATGCCGGGCGTTGAGCAGCATCGCCACCACCGCCACCGAGTAGGGAATGGCGGTGAGCAAACCGATGTGCAGGCTGTTGGTGATGCCGGTGCTCTTGATGATCGACGGCATCCAGAAGGCCAGGCCATAGAAACCGGTGTTGAACGTCAGCAGGATCAGCACCAGCAACCACACCCGAGGGTTGAAGAACACCTCGCTCAAGCGTGTGGCCTTGCCGTGGTTGTCGGTTTGAAGATTGGCCTTGAGCATGGCTTTTTCCGCCGCCGAAAGCCACTTGGCCTTGTCGATGTTGTCCGCCAGGCAGACCACCACCACAACCGCCATGATGATCGAGGGAATGCCTTCGATCAGCAACATCCACTGCCAGCCGGACAGGCCGTGCACACCCTGCATGCTGTTCATCAGCCAGCCGGACAATATGCCGCCGAGCGTCAGGCTGACCGGCAATGCCAGCAGGAACCCGGACATCACCCGGCTCTGCCGGTGGGTCGGGAACCAGTAGTTGAGGTAAAGGATCACGCCAGGAAAAAAGCCCGCTTCGCAGATCCCCAGCAGGAAACGCAGCACGTAGAACATCGTGCTCGATTCGATGTGGAAGAACGCTGCCAGCGGCACGGTGTAGGCCACCGCCATGGAAATCACCGCCCAACTGAGCATGATCCGGGCGATCCAGAACCGCGCGCCAAAGCGATGCAGCAACAGGTTGCTGGGCACTTCGAACAGGAAATAACCCCAGAAAAACATGCTGGCGCCCAGCGCGTACACGGTGTTGCTGAATTGCAGCTCGTTGAGCATGTCGAGCTTGGCGAAACCGATGTTCACCCGGTCGAGGTAGGCCGCCATGTAGCACAACAGCAGGACCGGCAGGATTCGCCAGATCACCTTGCGGTAGGTCCGGTCCTCGAAATCGAGTTCGCCGGCTTGCGCCTGGGCGGGCAAATGCTCGGAGATGGTTTGCATGAGGTAACCCCTGATTGTTTTTATTGGGTCACGTCGAATGAGCGAGTCATCCGGCGATTGAACGAGGACTCTACTGTCGGGAAGCGATTCTTTCCCAATGGCATTTTTGGATTAGTTGATAACCCAGTGTTATCAGTATTGAGAATCGGTATAGGATCGATGTAGACAGACCCGCCGCCATCGCGAGCAAGCTCGCTCCCACAGGGGGGCGGGCGTGTCGCGGACTTCTAGTCAACACTAAACAACTGTGGGAGCGAGCTTGCTCGCGATAGCGGCAGCACATTCAACGGCTCGGCCGGGCGTTGTCCTTGAGGATCTCGGCAAACTCCAGCGCCGCGCCCACCAGCGGCTCGTCCTTGCGGGTGAGGATGCCGTAGTCCTGCGGCACCAGGTGCAGCGGTGTGTCGAGGGTCTTGAGCTGGCCGCTTTCGAGCAGTGGGTCGACCATCGCATTGGGCAACATGCCGATCATGGGCCCGCGTTGCAGCACCTGGAGGAAGGTCTGCATGGAAATCGTGTCGATGGTGTTGCGCGGCATGCCCACCCCGGCTTCGGCGAAGGCCAGTTCCATGCGCGCGCGAATCGGCGTGCCGACCGGGTAGAGAATCCACGGCAGATCCACCAGTTGCTGCAACGACGTCGGCCCGGCATCGGCGAGCGGATGGCGATCATTGACCACGATGCAGAACGGTTCGGGGGCCAGGGGTTGGAAGTCATAGCGCTGCTGCTGGCTCTGATCGGTAAACCGCGCAACGGCAAGGTCGAGCTTCTTTTCTTCAAGCATCTTCATCAGGTGATTGCTGGTCTGCTCCACCACCTCGATGGACAGCAGGGGCCAGCGCTGCTTGATCTGCAGGATCGCCTCGGGCAGCGCCACCGCCGTCGCGGCGAAAATACCGCCGACCTTGAGGTAACCGTGGCCGCCCTCGCGCAGGCTGCTGATCTGTTCGACGAACGAACGGGCGTCATTCAGGGCGATTTGCGCATAGCGCAGCACGTGCTCACCCAGGGCGGTGGGCGGCATGCTGCGCGGTCGGCGCTCGAACAGGGCGAAGCCGAGCAGGTTTTCGATTTCCTTGAGCATCTTGCTCACGGCCGGCTGGCTGAGGTTCATCTGCTCGGCCGCCAGATGCATGTTGCAGGTACGTCCGAGGGTGTCGATGAGCAGCAGATGGCGGAATTTGAGCCAGCCGCAAAAGCTGGAGAAGGACAGATCTGACATGGACGTTCCTCGGCGGCGCAATAACCAGGCGTTATCGGATACTGAATATATCTCATTGGAGTTCATCGACAACGCGCCCTAGCGTGAAGGCTTTACGAACCAGGAAGCCTGTCCATGTCGCTATTGCTTACTCCCGAGAACACTCTGCCGGTCGATGGCGTGGCCGGTACCCTGATCGGTCGCGCCTGGGTCCCGGGGCGGATCGCCGGGCCTTCGCCGATCGTGCTGCGCAGTGACGGCGTGTTCGACCTCTCGGAGCATTTCGCGACCTTGAGCGATCTGCTGGAAACGCCCTCACCCCTCGCGTCGGCGCGACAGGCGCCGGGCACCTTCCTCGCCAGCGTCGAAGACCTGTTGGCCAACACCGGCCCACACGCTGATCCGGCCAAGCCGTTCCTGTTGCCGCCGCTGGATCTGCAAGTGATCAAGGCCGCCGGCGTGACCTTCGCCGCGAGCATGATCGAACGGGTGATCGAGGAACAGGCCGGCGGCGACGCGGCCCGGGCCGAAGCCGTGCGCGCCACGGTCCACGGCGTGATCGGCGACAACCTGCGCTCGATCGTGCCGGGTTCCGAGCAAGCCATGCGCCTCAAGGCGTACCTCATCGAGCAAGGCATGTGGTCGCAATACCTGGAAGTCGGCATCGGCCCGGACGCGGAAATCTTCACCAAGGCGCCGGTCCTCGCCGCCGTGGGCAGCGGCAGCCAGATCGGCATTCATCCGGCCTCGCAATGGAACAACCCGGAGCCCGAAGTGGTGCTGGCGGTGGACAGCCGGGGCCGGATCCACGGCGCGACCCTGGGCAACGACGTCAACCTGAGGGACATCGAGGGCCGCAGTGCGCTGTTGCTGAGCAAGGCCAAGGACAACAACGCCTCGTGCGCCATCGGGCCGTTCATTCGCCTGTTCGACGAGCAGTTCAGCCTGGACGACGTGCGCGCTTGCGAAGTCGACCTGCAAGTACACGGCGAAGACGGCTACCGCCTGCACGGCTGCAGTTCCATGAGCCAGATCAGCCGCGATCCGCAGGACTTGGCCAGCCAGACACTCAACGCCAACCATCAATACCCGGATGGCTTCCTGCTGTTTCTCGGTACCCTTTTCGCCCCCACCGAGGACCGTGATCATGCCGGCGGCGGTTTCACCCATAAACTCGGTGACCGGGTCAGCATCAGCAGCCCGTTGCTGGGCGGCCTGCATAATCAGGTGACCCACAGCTGCAACGCCGCGCCGTGGACCTTCGGCGTAGGCGCCCTGTTGCGTAATCTTGCCGCACGGGGACTGCTCGACCGCTGAGCCCGACCGATCGTCGATTCATCCAATTACAAGAGAGAAATGAATCATGAGTGACACGCCAAAACGCCGCCTGCGCAGCGAGCAATGGTTCAACGACCCGGCCCACGCGGACATGACCGCGCTGTATGTCGAACGCTACATGAACTATGGGATGACCCGCGAGGAGCTGCAATCGGGACGGCCAATCATCGGCATTGCCCAGACCGGCAGCGACCTGACGCCCTGCAACCGCCATCACCTGGAACTGGCGCAACGGGTCAAGGCCGGTATCCGTGATGCCGGTGGCATTCCAATGGAATTCCCGGTTCACCCCATCGCCGAACAGTCTCGCCGGCCCACGGCGGCGCTGGACCGTAACCTGGCTTATCTGGGCCTGGTGGAAATCCTCCACGGTTATCCGCTGGACGGCGTGGTGCTCACCACCGGTTGCGACAAGACCACCCCCGCCTGCCTGATGGCGGCGGCGACCACCGACCTGCCGTCGATCGTGTTGTCCGGCGGGCCGATGCTCGACGGCCGCCACAAGGGCGAGCTGATCGGCTCCGGCACAGTGCTCTGGCACGCACGCAACCTGATGGCCGCTGGCGAGATCAACTACGAAGGCTTCATGGAAATGACCACGGCGGCCTCGCCCTCCGTCGGCCACTGCAACACCATGGGCACCGCCCTGTCGATGAACGCACTGGCCGAAGCCCTTGGCATGTCGTTGCCAGGTTGCGCAAGCATCCCGGCGCCTTACCGCGAGCGCGGACAGATGGCCTACGCCACCGGCAAGCGCATCTGTGAACTGGTGCGCCAGGACGTGCGCCCCTCGCAGATCATGACCCGCGAAGCGTTCGAGAACGCCATCGCTGTCGCTTCGGCATTGGGCGCATCGAGCAACTGCCCGCCGCACCTGATCGCCATCGCCCGGCACATGGGCGTCGAATTGAGCCTGGACGACTGGCAACAAATCGGCGAGGACGTGCCGCTGTTGGTCAACTGCATGCCCGCCGGCAAATACCTGGGCGAAGGTTTCCACCGTGCCGGCGGCGTCCCGGCGGTCATGCATGAACTGCAAAAGGCCGGACGCCTGCACGAACACTGCGCCACCGTCAGCGGCAAGACCATCGGTGAGATCGTCACCGGCAGCCTGACCTGCGACGCCGATGTCATCCACCCCTTCGAGACCCCGCTCAAACACCGCGCCGGCTTCATCGTGCTCAGCGGCAATTTCTTCGACAGCGCGATCATGAAAATGTCGGTGGTGGGCGAAGCGTTCCGCAAGACCTACCTGTCCGAACCCGGCGCCGAGAACAGCTTCGAAGCGCGGGCCATCGTCTTCGAAGGGCCGGAGGACTACCACGCGCGCATCGACGACCCGGCACTGGACATCGACGAGCGCTGCATCCTGGTGATTCGCGGCGCCGGCACCGTCGGCTATCCCGGCAGCGCCGAAGTGGTGAACATGGCCCCGCCAGCGGCGCTGATCAAGCGCGGCATCGACTCCCTGCCCTGCCTGGGCGATGGCCGCCAGAGCGGCACCTCGGCGAGCCCGTCGATCCTCAACATGTCCCCGGAAGCCGCCGTCGGCGGTGGCCTGGCGCTGCTACAGACCAACGACCGGCTGAGAGTCGACCTGAATACCCGCACCGTGAACCTGCTGGTGGACGAGGCCGAAATGGAGCGACGGCGCCTCGCATGGACGCCGAACATCCCGCCTTCGCAAACGCCTTGGCAGGAGCTGTACCGGCAACTGGTCGGGCAGCTGTCCACCGGGGGCTGCCTGGAACCAGCCACGTTGCACTTGAGGGTGATCGCTCGCAGCGGGGAGCCGCGGCATTCTCATTGATCTTGGTGAACAGGCACGCTGTCCTTCCGCAACCAGATGAAGTCATGGACAGCGGCCTTTGATGATCCGGCTATTTGAAGCTATCTTTCGTTTCAGCAAAGAACCAACCGCAGCCGTATGCTGCCTGAAATCAAGGATGAATCATGATTCGACCCTCCTTTTCCAGCGCGTGGGCGGCCTCGCAACGGATCTACGACCCCATCAATCCATCTGAAAAAGTTGCGACAATTATCGGGGGTAACGTGGCCCTGAACATCAACAGCAGTCACCCGACCGCCAGGTGGGTCAACACTTGTGCGGTTCGCATGAGCTACATCCTCAATTACTCCGGCTCACTTATCCCACATATACGGGGAAAAACCGTGTCGGGTGCCGACAAGCGTTGGTATTTCCACCTCGTCAAGGATTTGATTTCATACCTGGAACAGCAGTGGGGACGTGCCGAGACGGTCAAGTATCCGGCTGCGGATGGCGGCACCCTCGCAGGGAAGAAGGGGCTTATCCTGTTCGAGATCTCCGGTTGGGAGGACGCCAAGGGCCACGCCACGTTGTTTGACGGCAGGATGTGTTATGACCACTGCTATTTCAATGAACCGGGCGTGAACTATAAAACCGACCAGGCGAACTTCTGGAGCTTGCCGTGATGAAAGCCTTCACCGCACTCCTGTTATCGGCCTGGGCAATCGCGCCTGGCGTGAATTGGGCCAAGGATGGACCGAGCGATTCCCCCCAGGCAGGCGGACGCACCTACGCGCAAAACTACAAGGACATGGTACTGGCGGACTGCATCGCGACAGCCTACAAAGGTGAACCTGACGCGGCCCAGGATGCCGGTAGCAGCGCCAGTGCGCTGATGGACTGGACGTATTTCGACCTTGAGCAAGCGCCCCAGGTCGGCAAACCGTTGATCGATCAATTCCTGGCCCGTGATTATCGCAATCCTGTGGTGGAATCGGAACGTCCGGGGGTCCGCTTCGAGCTGCTCAAATGCCTCGATCTTTATCACAGCAAAGAACTCGACAATCAGGTCAAGCAACTGGTTATCGATCCTGATCACACTTACCGCCAAGACAATCCGCCACGGCAGAAAAGCAACTGACGCGATCTAATCATGACGGAGTCTGGTATTGCATCGCCTGGTACAGCACCCGATACGCCGCCACCAACTGCCCCAGCGTGAACGCCCGGTTGCGTCCGCTGGGGTTGGGCAAGACCCAGACCTCGGCGCCGCCGAACGCTTGCGCCTGGCGCCCCCATGCCACGTCCTTTTTTCGCACCAACCCGGCGTAGGCAGACTTACCGAGGAACGCCAGGCAGCGGGGTGCATGGCGGATGATCTTCTGTTCGAAGCTCGCCGCCACCGAGGTGAACTCAGTGAAGGACAGTTGATCCGCCCGCGCCGTCGGTCGCTCGACCACGATGGTCAAGCCACAACGGTATTGCAGGATTGACCGATCGTCCTCCGGCAGTAAGCGTTGCGGGGTGAACCCGGCGAGGTGAAGCGTGGGCCAGAACCGATTGCCTCGACCGGCAAAATGATGCCCCTGGGCCGCCGCCATCAGGCCAGGGTTGATACCGCAAAACACCACCGCCAGATTTTCCGCGAGGATGTCTTCGAGGCCTGGCATCAGGCTGCCCGGCCGCACATGAGGCTGATCGCGGCGCGCGCAAGGCCGTCAAGTTGAGGGGACCGCTTCAGCCTGATTGCTGGCGGCCTGGAGACGATGATAAGAACTGCGGCACGGGCTAAAAATGGAGCGCCGGGACAAACACTGTTGCCAGAATTCATATGAATAGGCGTCGCGCCCGACTGCACGTTGCCGGGCCTTCGGTGGACATGAGCGGCGCTTGCCGTGCTCAGAGGTTCCCGAGCATTTCCCACAACGACGCACCCACCCCTGTGATGCTCTCCCCGGCGATCAACCCCGCCGCCGCGGTAATCGCGAAGCGTTCGGTGAGGCTCGGCCAGCGGCAGCTCACCAGCCAGGTGAGCACGGCGCCGAGGGCCATCATCAGCGAGACCGAGGCCGGCAGCACAAATGCCAGGCCCAAGGCTGCGGTGCTGGGCAGGTAGCGGGCGCGATGGGCCGGCAGCAGGCTGTCGAGAATGCCCAGCAGCAAACCGGCGAAACCACCGATGAAGATCGCCCAGCGAATGCTCGCCGACAACGAGTCCAGGCCATGGGTCAACGTTTGCGCCACGGCCTTCCAGGTGGCGACTGCCGGGGCTGGCCATTCTTCGGTGAGTAGCATGGCTTGCGGGTCGGGGATCAACGCCAGGTAGGCCAGCACGCCGACGATACTGCCGATGAAAATCCCCAGCGTCTGGGCCAGCAGTTGCTTGCGCGGCGTCGCGCCGATTGCCCGGCCGACCTTGAAGTCGTTCATCAAGTCCGTGCATTGCCCGGCCGAACCGCCGGCCGTGTTGGCGCTCATCAGGTTGATCGGCACCTGCCCCGGCGCGACGATGCCGAAGCTCAATTGGGACAACTGCCCGATGGCGCCGATGGGCGGGATACCCGTGGCGCCCACCACCCGGGCCGCCACCGCCGCCAGGCAGATGGCCAGGGGAATGGTCAGCAACGCCATCCACGGATTGATGCCAAACAACACCGCTTGCAGGCTGACCACCAGAACGATCGCCAGCAAAAACCCAATCGCGGGCCCGGCCTTGGGGATCGCCCAGGTTGTCCCGCCGCTGGCCTTGGTGGACGCGTGCAGCGTCCACAGGCGGATCGCCAGGGAAGCCAGGGTCGAGCAGACCATCAGGCTCACGCCCGGCCACAGCAACCATTCCACCAGCACCGCGAATTGTGGGCCGCTGCTGCCGGGCGGCATTTGCACCAGGCCATTTTCCAACAACCACGGCGCCAACCCGCCCCACGCCAGCAGTGCGCCGAGCAATAGGGTCAGGCCGACACGGATGCCGATGATGCCGCCGAATCCCACCAGCAACAGCGAAGGGTCGGCGGTGAATGTGAGCCGTTCCAGCTGGGCGCTCGGCGACCAGCGTGGGATGGCCCAAACGAACGTGTCGACCCACTTCGCCAGCCCGGACAGCAGCGTCGCACCCAGCAACACCTTGAGGCGCGTCGCCGCTTCATGGCCATGGTTGTAGATATGCAGCAGGGTTTCCAGGGTCGCCATGCCCTCGGGAAACCTCAGGGCCTTGTCGTTGAGCAGCGAGGGTCGCAGGTACCAGGCGATCCAGATGCCCAGGAAACTCACTGAAAACACCCAGGCGACCATTGGCAAAGCGTCGAGTTGCTGGCCGGTCAGCAAGGTATACGCCGGGATCGGCGCCACCAGCCCGCCGGAGATGATCGATGCCGCGGCGGACGCCACGGTCTGGTTGATGTTGCTTTCATGCAGCGTCCAGGGCAACGCGGCAGCCGAGCGCTTGGCCAGGCCTTGCCAGACACCGTAGCCGACCAGCAAGGCAATGATCGACATGTTGAACGACCAGCCGATCTTCAATCCCGCGTAGACATTGGAGGGCGTCAGGAGGGTACCGAGCACGATCCCGGTGATCACCGCGCGCGGGCTGAATTCACGCTCTACAGCGTGGACGTGCGGGGTCGAGGTTTGATCCATGCGAATTCCTTATCGGCAAAAACAGCACGGTCACCTGAGGTGACGACCTAGGCTCTGTACGAAATGTGTTCGCGCGAAGGCCAGACAAGGCGAAACGGGGCGAGGAAGCGGAGTGTACTGGAGTACATGAGCATTCCGAGCCTCGTTTCAACGCAGTATGGGCGAGTGCGGATACATTTCGTACAGAGCCTAACAAGTGAGCGCTGTATTGCCGTAAGGTTCATCCAGAGGGCAACCCCGGCATTGCGTTACCAACCCAGCTGCTTGTTGAAACCAAGGGCGTCGTAGTAGTCGTGCTGGGTGAGGATCTTGCCGTCCCTGAGCCGTATGAAACTGACGCCCTTGAAGCTCAAGGGGCGTCCCGTGGCCGGGGTTTCAGTGCTCCATGGCCCGGTATTGTTGCCCTTGAACTCCCATTCGAAGGCAATCCCTTCGCCTTTGAGAATCGGGTCGCCAAGCATTTTCCATTGCAGGTCGGGCACCGCCCGCATGAACACCTCGACCACCTGGCTCTTGGCATTTTCACGCCCCACCTGAGGCACGCCCACCGAGGCGTCGAGGAACTCGACATCCGGGGCGAAGAACTGGGCCGCCGCTTGGGCGTCGTGGGCATTCCAGGCCTTCATGTAGCCGTGGATGATATCCAGCGTCTGTTCCTGGCCAGCCGCCAGGACACCATGGCTGGCGAGGATCAGGAGCAGGCCAAGCAGCATTGATTGGATTCGAGAGGTCATAGCGTCCAGCCTTTTCCAAGAGGTGTCGCCTGCCGTCGGAAACGACAGGCGTTCGAGTGCGTCTAGCGTTGCTTCCAGGCATCTGAAGCGGGGGCCGTGCCCTTCTCGTAGGGACGGAACAGCGCCATGTAGACGAGGCCGGCAAGAATCACGATGGCGCCCACCAGCACGATGCCGTAGTTCACGTACCAGGGCGCATCGGGTGTGCGTGGCCACGACATGTTGACGATGGCGAACACGCCGTAGCAGAGCGCGGCAATGTTCACGATCCAGCCCCAACGTCCGAGGGTGAATTGGCCCTGGGGTTTCCAGCCACGCAGGCGGGCATACAGCACACCGCTGACAATCATCTGGAAGGCCAGGTAGATGCCGATGGCGGCAAAACTCACCACCATCGCGACGGCGTTCTGCAAGTAGAAGCCAACGCACACGATGATCGCCGGCAGCACACCGCAGACCAGCAACGCCGCTGTCGGCACGTGGGTCTTGGGCGAGAGTTTTTTCAGCGTCGCGCTGCCCATGAGCATTTCATCCCGGGCGTAGGCGTAGAGCAGACGACTGGCCGAGGCCTGCAGGCTCAGCACGCAGGAAACGAACGAGACGGTGATCACGCCCATCACCACCCGGGACATCACCGGGCCGAACGCCGCGCCGAAAATCGTCGACATCGGGTCCTTGTCCTGTCCGGAAATCACTGCGGCGATATCAGGCACCGCGAGGATCAAGGCGAGCGCAGCGAAGATCGAAGCGGCGCCGCCGATCCAGATGGTCATGCGCATCGCCTTGGGCACCTGGCGGCTGGGGTTCGGTGTTTCTTCGGCAACGTCGCCACAGGCTTCGAAACCGTAGTAGAGGAACATCCCCGCCAAGGAAGCCGCGAGGAACGCCGGCCAGTAGGCCCCGTCGATGGAAATATCAAACGTATCGAACAGCACGCTCAAGGGCTGGTGACGCTCGAAAATCAACAGGTAGCCGCCGATCACCAGGGCACCGACCAACTCACAGAGAAAGCCGAACATTGCCACCCGTGCCAGCAGCTTGGTGCCGCTGAGGTTCAAGACCGTCGCGGCGGCGGTCAGCACCAGGGCCACCAGGGTGTTGGTGACCGGCGAAGGTTCGAAACCCAGCAGGCTGGCGATATAGGGACCGGCCCCCAGCGCCACCGCCGCAATGGTGACGCACAGCGAAATGGCGTAGATCCATCCGACCATCCACGCCCACTTCTTGCCCACCAGGCGCCGGGCCCACGGGTAGACGCCACCGGAAATCGGATACTGGGACACGACTTCGCAAAAAATCAGGCACACCAGCATCTGGCCGAACCCCACCAACAGGTAGGACCAGAACATCGGCGGCCCGCCGGCCGCCAGGCACAAACCAAACAAGGTGTAGACGCCGACCACCGGCGACAGATAAGTGAAGCCGAGGGCAAAGTTCTGCCACAGGCTCATGCTGCGTTCAAAATTCGAGGTGTATCCCAGCGCACGGAGTTGCTCCGCATCCTGGTCCACCGCCACCGAGGCATTCATCGAGCTGTTCATTTCACCATCCTTCAGCAGGAAAATTGTTGTTGTAAGCGTCGAACAGGCCGCATCCCAGCGCTTAGAGCTGTATCCAGGTGGCCTTGATCTCGGTGTATTTGTCGAAGGCATGCAAGGACTTGTCGCGGCCGTTGCCGGACTGCTTGTAGCCACCGAACGGCGCCATCATGTCGCCGCCGTCGTACAGGTTGACCCAGACACTTCCGGCCCTGAGCGCACGGGCGACGTTGTGGGCACGGGACAGGTCAGCCGTCCAGACCGCAGCCGCCAGCCCATAGGGCGTGTCATTGGCGATACGCACCGCCTCCTCGGCATCGTCGAATTCGATCACCGAGAGAACAGGCCCGAAGATCTCCTCCCGAGCGATCTTCATCCCATTGCTGACATTGTCGAACAGCGTCGGCTCGACGTAGCTGCCACCGCTCTCCTCCAACGCCACGCGCCCGCCCAGCAATAACCGCGCGCCCTCCTCCTGCCCGCCCTGGATACGTTGCAACACCCCTTCCAGGTGACGGCTGTCCACCAGCGCGCCGACATTGGTATCGGGATCGAGTGGATGGCCCGGCTTCCACGCCTTCAGCGCCTCGATGACCATCGGCACGAACCGTGCCTTGATGGACGCCTGGACCAGCAAACGTGAACCGGCGGTGCAGACTTCGCCCTGATTGAAGGCGATGGCGGCGGCCGCCGCTTCGGCAGCGACCTGCAGGTCGGGCGCGTCGGCGAACACGATGTTCGGGCTTTTACCGCCGGCCTCGAGCCAGACCCGCTTCATGTTCGATTCGCCGGCGTACACCAAGAGCTGCTTGGCCACTTGGGTCGAACCGGTGAACGCCAGGGTGTCGACGTCACGGTGCAGGGCCAGCGCCTTGCCGACGGTGCCGCCGTAACCCGGAAGAACATTGAGCACACCCGCCGGCAAACCCGCCTCGAGGGCCAACTGGGCGATACGGATGGCGGTCAGCGGCGAACGCTCCGAGGGCTTCAGGATGACCGAGTTGCCGGTCGCCAGCGCCGGTCCCAGTTTCCACGACGCCATCATCAGCGGGAAATTCCACGGCACGATGACCGCCACCACGCCAACCGGTTCGCGGGTCACGAGGCCGAGTTGGTCAGGCGCCGTGGCGGCGACCTCATCGTAGATCTTGTCGATGGCCTCGCCACACCAGCGAATACTGTCGATGGAACCGGGCAGGTCCACCGCCAGCGCATCGCTGATCGGCTTGCCCATGTCCAGGGTTTCCAGCAACGCCAATTCCTCGGAATGGGCCTCCAACAGATCGGCAAAACGCAGCATGACCGCCTTGCGCTTCGCCGGTGCCAGGCGCGACCAGACGCCCGAATCGAAGGCCGACCGGGCATTGGCGACCGCCAGGTCGGCATCTGCCCCATCGCAACTGGCAACCGCGCCCAACAAACGCCCATCGATTGGGCTTATGCAATCGAAGGTCGCCCCTGAACAGGCCGGCACATAGCGTCCGTCGACAAAGGCACGTCCTTCGATGTCCAGCGCGTTGGCTCGGGTTTCCCACTCTGCTCGGCTCATGTGACTCATGGTGAAGGGTGCTCCTGGGTTCGATGATGCGATCTGGGCTCGCTTAAACATATGGAACCATATCTTTTAGACCCTGAGAACCCCCGCCGATACGAATAAAGGTACGATTCTTTGACTTGCAGTGCCCAGGATCCCTAGAATCCCCAGGCGTCCGAGAGACGAAAGCGGATTAAAAACTGAAATAGAATTTTTAAGCACACGCGGAACCGTTCGCGCTTGACGCCACATCGGACGCTTGCCACAGGTGTCAATGACCCCGTTTATGAATGAATCGACCATGAGCCCCACATCGAGCCTCATACGCGTCAACCAGGAAGGGAAAACGGAATCCGTCACCCGTCGCCTGATTGAAATGATCGACCTCGGGCTGCTCGTCGAGGGCGAACAGCTGCCCAGCGAAAACAGCCTGTCCACCCAGCTCGGCGTTGCTACGGTCACGCTGCGCGATGCCCTGGCGGCGCTGCGCGAGCGCGGGGTGATCGAAACCCGGCGCGGTCGCAACGGCGGGAGTTTCATCTGCGCCGCGCCCGTGACTTCGGAGGAGGCGCTGTTCGACCAGTTGCGGGAAATCAGCACTTTGCAGTTGCGCGACCTGGCCGATGAACACTGTGCAATTTCAGGTGCTGCCGCTCGGTTGGCGGCCCAGCGTGCCGGCCCGGAGCAGCATGCGCGGCTGGACGGCTTCATCGAGGCCTTGGCAAACGCCAAGGAGCGTCGAGAGCGGCGACGCGCCGATGCCCGGTTTCATATCGAGATTGCGGTGGCGGCGCAGTCCGTGCGCCTGACCCACAGCGAGGCGCGCTTGCAAGCCGAACTGGGCGAACTGCTGTGGCTGCCGTTCGCCGGCCAGCCGGATCCCCAAGCCATTGAACGCGAACACCGGGCCATCCTCGAAGCCATCATTGCCAACGACAGCAACCTGGCCGGCGCCCTTGCCGAAGCCCATGTGGCCCGCGGCATCCGCCGCTTGAGCAGCGTGCGGTTGCAACAGATGGCGCAGGACGCCGGATGACTGGAACAGAACTTGCTGAACGAATGACTCGCCCTGCAGCTCGACGTCCAGCCCGCGTCGCCTGCCTCCCGCAGCATACCCTCCGAGTCATGAGGTAGAGCCATGGCCAATGAAATGTCGGCACACGAACTGACCCAATGCGCAGCGCTGATCAACGCTTCGATTAGTAACGTCTTCAAAGGCCTCGAGGCACTGGGTGCCCAGGTATCGAGCATTTGGGAACAGCAACGGTGCAAGGCGAAGCAACCCGACCAAGGCGATCTCAAGCCGCTGCTGGCGGTCGTCCGGCGGATCCTCGACTCCGAAAGCCTCAAGTTCCACGGCGCCGGCGTGGTCTTTGCGCCGGGGGAACTGAAGGATTGCGAGATGCACCTGCAATGGTGGTGTCGCACCCAGCAGGAAGCGATACAGCCGCTGAAGCTGAACCTCAACAGCCGCAGCGATCGCTTCTACGACTACCTGCACATGCCGTGGTACACCCGTCCCCAGCAAACTCGCCGGCCGTCCATCGAAGGGCCTTTTGTCGATTTGTATGGCACCGAGCAGTACATCGTGGCGTTTTCGCTGCCGATCTTCTTCGATGATCGCTTCATCGGCGTCGCCGCCGCCGATATCTCCCTGCATTCCCTGGAGCCCTTGCTGGTGCGCAGCCTCATGCGGATCAGCAATGAAGCGCTGCTGCTCAACGCCGAGGGCCGGGTGCTTGCCGCCAACACGTCGAGCTGGCTGGCCGGCGATCTGATCCGCGACACCTTGAACCAGGACATGGAACACAGCCGGGTGTTGAGCCTGATCGATACGTCGTCCTATTGGAGCGTGGTGGAACGGCCCGCCCCACGAATTTGACCACGGCCCTCAAGCAGCCCTTCGCCCAGCCGATAACCTCAGTGACGAAGGCCCTCAGGCCTCGCCAGGCTTTGCTGGTTGCATAGGGTGATGATCAATGGCTTTGCAGCTTAACCGCGTACTGATGTTCGGCGTCCTGATGCTCCTGGTTGCAGGTGGATCGGCGTTGGCCATCGCGGCAGAGCCGCCGCTGCGCATCGTCACCGAGGAATTGCCGCCCTACAACATGACGCAGGACGGGCGCGTGACCGGCATGAGCACCGAGGTGGTCGAGGCCGTGCTCAAGGAAGTCGGCATGACGGCATCGATCCAGCCTATGCCCTGGGCGCGGGCCTACGAACTGGCGCTCAATGAAAGCAACGTCCTGATTTATTCGATCGTGCGCACGCCTGAGCGCGAATCGCTGTTCCAGTGGATCGGCGCCATCGCTCCGACCAAGTGGTACATCTACTCGCTGGCCGACCGGCCGGTGAAACTCAACTCCCTGGCCGACGCCCACGGGCACCAGATCGCGACCGTCAATCAGGACGTGGGCGAGCAATTCCTGGTCTCGAAGGGCTTTCGCATCGGCGAGGAACTGCAATCCAGCACCAAGTACGAACACAACTACCGCAAGCTCAAGGTCGATCACGTAGAGCTGTGGATTTCCAACGAACTCAACGCGCTGTACCTGACCCGCCAGAATGGCGAAGACCCGGACAAAGTCCTGATCCAGTCGCTGCCCCTGCCCGAACTCAGCAGCGCCGACGGCCTGAACATGGCGTTCAGCCGCAAGACGCCGCCGCAGACCGTGGAAAAATTCCGCGCCGGCCTGGAGGCCATTCGTCGCAACGGCGTCTACGATGCCATCGCGCGCAAGTGGTTGTGAAATGGACGGTAGATCCCGCCCGTCTCCGTCCGTGCAACCACAGGCCAAGGCACTCAGCTCGCTCGGGCGGAGGCTGGTGCTCGCGACCTTGTTGTTCTGCCTGCTGTTCACCCTGGCAATGGTGACATGGCGGACCTGGCTGGCGTGGGAGAACAACCTGGCGGAGATGAACTCCGAGCTGGGACTGATCGACCAGGTGTTCCGGGACACCTTGGCCCATGCGATCTGGGAAATGGATCGCGAATCCCTGGACAAGCAACTCACCAGTGTCGCGAGCGCCGCGCCCGTCGGACGCGTGGTGCTGAACATCCTGCGGCCCGGTCGATCACCGGAGATCATCGAGCTCAATCGCTACGCTTCCGGTGCTGCATCGGGTGCGGCGCCGGTACTGCATCGCGAGCTTGTCGCCGAACCCTACCTGGGCGCCTATGAAAAAGTCGGCGAGCTGACCATCGAAGGCGACAACCGACTCCTGTGGGAGCGTCTTTGGGGAGAAGCACGCAGCATAGTCATTACCCAGATCATCCAATCCATGCTGCTGGCCGGGTTGGTAATGACGATGTTCAATCGCCTGGTGACCATTCATGTGGTGCACATCGCCAGGCATCTGGGCGCGCTCGCGCCGCAGACGCTCCAGCGTCACCTCAAGCTGCAGCGCTCGGTCAATCGCCAGGATGAACTGAGCCTGCTGGAATCCCAGGTCAACGAACTGCAGGACAACCTCCGCGCACACCTGGAGCGCCAGCGCACGGACGAACTGGCGATTGCCGCCAGCCGCGACCAATTGGTGGAGCTGGTCGAGGCGCGTACCGCAGAGCTCAAGGCCGCCAACGACGCCCTTGAAACCTTGTCGCGCCACGATGCCTTGACGGGTTTGGCCAACCGTCGTCATTTCGACGAGTTGAAGGAAGTTGAATTCAACCGCGCCATCCGCCATCGGACGCCCCTGGCCCTGCTCATGTGCGACGTGGATTTCTTCAAGATCTACAACGACACCTACGGCCACGTGAACGGCGACCAATGCCTGCAACAGATCGCCGACACCCTGCGTGAGGTGTATGGGCGCTCCGGCGAATTGACCGCGCGGATCGGTGGCGAGGAGTTCGTCGTGGTGCTGCCCAACGTGGACACGCAGCAGGCCTGCGATGCGGCCCAACGGCTGCGCGCCGCACTGGCGGAACGCCAATTGCCCCACAGCGGCTCATCGGTCTCCCCTTTCGTCACCTTGAGCATCGGCGTCGCCCAACTGGACCCCGAAGCCATGGACCATTTCGATCAACTGATGCAACGCGCCGACCAGGCGCTGTACCGGGCCAAGCACCAGGGGCGCAACCGCGTTTCCCTCTGAACACAACGCCAGCCACGAGGTTTGTATGCGCCACCACCTGATGCTCTACGCGTTCGTATTGCTGGCCCTGGTCACCGTCAAAAGCCAGGCCGATACCATCGAAGTCGTCACCGAAGACTCGCTGTACGCCTACCTGCTCGACGACAAACTGGTCGGCCCCGGCATTCACATTACCTCCGACACCTTGAAAAACGCCGACCTCGGCGACTACCACATGGCTTTGTATCCCTGGGCACGGGCCTACGAAATGGCCCTGCGCGAGCCCAACGTGCTGATTTTCCCCCTCGACCGCACGCCGGCCCGGGAGCAACTGTTCAAATGGGTCGGTGAAATCCATCGTTCCACCAGCCGGCTCTACAAACTGCGAGACGCCGAACCCATCAGGATCGGTAATCTCGAAGAGGCCAAGCAGTACAGCATCGGCGTGGTGCGCAACGACGCCAAGCAGATCTACCTGCAGGATCGCGGCTTCAAGAGATTGGTCGTGTCGGCGGACAACCACGATAACTTTCAGAAGCTGCTCAATCATCAGGTGCAACTGGTGCCGATGCCCGAGAACACCGCACGCCTGATGAGCCAGGATGCCCAGATGGATTTCAACCTGCTGGAGGAAGTCTACGCATTGGATGAACAACCCCACCGGGTCTACCTGGCGTTCAGCCTGAACACGCCGGACGAAACCGTCGCCAAGGCCCAACGCGCGTTCGAGCAACTCAAGGCTTCGGGCGAGGTGGAGCGCATCATGAAGGAAAAACGCTGACGGGCGACAGCGGTCAGCGGCGTTGAACTCTGCTATCGAAAACCCGTCCAGACCTTCACATGCCAGTGGGAGTGAGCCTGCTAGCGAAGACGTCGGCCCATTCGACATCGACGGGGGCTGACACACCGATTTCGCGAGCAGGCTCGCTCCCACAGGCCGGGTTTTGCTACCTGCGGTGGAGACTTTCGATGAGCGCGCTGAACACGATGCCGAATGCCATACAGACGCTGATGCTGGAGCGCAACGACTGGGTGCCCAACAACCCGCGCCTGCCCGTGATCATTTATCGGGATGCGATAGCCAGCCAGGCAGGCGACCTGGCCACCCGCATCGAAGAGGTCTTTCGCGCCAACGGCTGGCCGCCGCAATGGCGCTACGGGATCTACGACTTCCATCACTACCACACCCAGGGCCACGAAGCCCTGGGCGTCGCCAGCGGCCAGGCGCGCCTGATGCTCGGCGGGCCCGATGGGCAGGTCGTCGAGGTCAAGGCTGGCGATGTATTGCTGCTGCCTGTCGGCACCGGCCATTGCAACCTGGGCGCCAGCGACGACTTCCTGGTGGTCGGGGCGTACCCACCCGGCCAGGAGGCCGACATCCGCCGCGAAGCGCCGAGCGAGGCGCAGCTCGCGGCCATCGACACGCTGCCGTTTCCTGATCGGGATCCGGTGCTAGGCAGCGAGGGTGGCGTTACCCGGTACTGGTCGGATCCCCACTGAGATTTCACCCCATCGCGCTCATCGTCCGTCCTAGATCATCGGCGAACTGCTCACCACCCGCAGCGCCAGCCCTTCGAACGCATCCAGGGTAATGGTGAACTCGCCCTCGTCCGTGAGATCCCCTTCGACCCGCTCATTGATAATGTCCACCACCGGTCCCGGTGCGATACCTGGCAGGTGCAGGGTTTCAGTGATCGGCGTCGAGCCGAAGTTCAGCGCGGTGATCTGCGTGCCTTTGCCGGCCGGCAGCTCGTGGACCATGATCAGCAACCCCGGATGCTCGACGTCCGGAATCAGTATCTGCCGGCTCGCCGCGATGTCGTAGGCCCGGCGTGCGGCCAGGATCCTGCGCAGTTGCGAGGCGAACGAATCCGGATCCTTCAATTGACTTGGCAGGCTGCCGTACAACGTCCTGGCCCGGGGCATCTGCCCAGCCGACAACGGCGCCTCCGGATTGAGGTCCACCAAGTCATAGGCACCGCGATGAATCCAGCGCGTGTCGCCGTCGCGCATCAGGTGTTCGACCTGCTCCGCCGGCAACGGCAACGCTCCCACCAGATCCCAGCCCGACAAGGCGAACACGCCCGGCTGCATGGCGTTGAACATCACCAGCAACAGATGGACCTGGCGAATCTGCTGGATATCGGCGGTGGTGATCGCATCGAGATCGCGAATGCCCAACGCGGCGGTGATGATACTGGCCGTGGTGCAGGACACGCCGTTGGTCACAAACCTCAGGTTGTAAGGTGCGTGTTCCCCTGACAGGCGCTCGTACATCTGCTCGCGAATGTGCTCGCGCAAGATGCTGCCGGGGAACGTCTGGCCTTGGTACAGGTACGTGTCGTGGGCGTGCAGCGTCCAGAAATGCACCAGCTCCAGGGTCAATTCGTCGTGGTTCTGCAACGCGTGGATCAGCGACCCTGGATCGATGCCGAAGGCGTGCATCTGGCGCAGCATCAACCGCAGGAATTCGGTGTCGCCCATCAGCAACGCGTGTTGGTAGGCCGGGCGCGTGATGAAGTCATAGGACAGGTCCGCCCCGCCGTGGGACATGGCGGCGATGTCATCGAGGGTCAGGTTCAGTTCCTGGAAACTGAAACCGCCGGCCTTGCGAATCGCACCGCCGAGCAACTGGTTGCCGGTGATCGACAACGGATGGCTCTCGGACCAGGCGGTACCGTCGAGCTTGCGTTCCACGCCAAGGAAACCGTTGGCGTCCAGGCGCAGGATCTTCGCGCCCATGCAATCGATGGCGTGCAGCGCATCGCCGATGATCATCTGTTGCGCGGCAAAGCTTGGGTCGAGCCAGTTCAACGACGGCTGGCCTTCCTTGAAATAATGCAGGTAGACCCAACGCCGCGGCTTGCCATCGACGCCTATGACGACAGGAGTCGCACTCCAGTCGGTTTCCTTGACGCCGGGCTCGAAGAAAATCACCCGCTGCAACTGGCCGACAATGTAGTGTTTGTCGCGCAGGGCATCCACCTGTTGCGCGGTGAGGTTCTGCGCATCACGCCCCTCCTCGACCTCCGGGAGCAGCGGCCAGTCTTCCTCGCGGATCTCCACCATATGGTAGAGCCCCGGATAATCTTCATAGGCCATTTCCGCCAGGCGAAAGTCCGCGCCCTTGCCGGTATGGGACGGGATGACATCGTCGATGACCACCGCGTTGTGGGCGGCGGCCATGCGCGTCAATGCCTGTAGCTGGGCCTCTGTGCCCAATTCCGGGTCGATGTCGAAGCTGATGCGGTCGAAGTTGCCGTCGATGGTCGGCGTGTATTCGGCGCCGCGCAGGCCGCCCGATTGCTTCAGCGGGCCGTTGTGGATGCCCTGGATACCGATTTTCGACAGCGCATGCCACAAGGTTTCATCCCCCAGCGCTTCCAGCACCGTGCCCTCTTCCCGGGTGACGATGGAAGCCGGGTACGCGGTGAACCACACGGAGGATAGCGCCGAGGCGTCGCGGGGCCGGGTGTGCGCGAAGGGCTGTTGCCATAGACGTCCCTGCCCCGAATAGAGCTTGGCCCGCTGCCTCGCAGCCTTGAGCATCGATTGTTCGACCAGCCAGTCAATATGGTTTTTCTCAGCCATCGTCATGAAAACAATCACCTGTCGAGATAAAAAAACGCAGCAGTCCTGGTTTCCAAAGCTGCGGCTCGTTAGTCATCAGAGGCCTCGACCCGGCATTCGTTGCATTGAGGCAGGGGGCGGTTGTCATTCGCCGGACGGTCTGTTCGGCGTGAACTCTGAAAGGCCTCCCCTGGACAAATGTGGGAGCGAGCCTGCTCGCGAAGAGGTCCTTTCTGACCACACCTCATGCCTGACCCACCGCATTCGCGAGCAGGCTCGCTCCCACAGGGTATGTCCAAGGAGAGTGCACGATGAAAACGTGGTTGATTACAGGTACATCCACCGGCCTCGGTCGTCTTCTCTGCGAGCAGTTGCTCGAACGCGGCGACCGTGTCATCGCCACGCTGCGCAAGCAAGGTGCGCTGGACGACTTGCTGGCGCTGCACGGCGATCGCTTGCAGATACTGACACTCGACGTCACCGACACAGCGGCGATCATTGCGGTTGTCTCACAAGCGTTCGAAGCAGCCGGACGGATTGACGTGATCGTGAGCAATGCCGGCTACGGGCTGTTCGGCGCCGCCGAAGAAGCCAGCCCCGAGCAGATCGAACGCCAACTCGCGACGAACCTCACCGGCTCCATCCACCTCATCCGCGCGGTACTGCCGCATCTGCGCGCCCAAGGGGGTGGCCGTATCGTCCAGGTGTCCTCGGAGGGCGGCCAGATCGCTTATCCGGGCTTCAGTCTTTATCACGCGACCAAATGGGGGATCGAAGGGTTCGTCGAGTCCGTGGCCAAGGAGGTTGCGCCGTTCGCGATCGATTTCGTCATCATCGAGCCTGGCCCCACCGCCACCCATTTCGCCGAAGGGCTGGATCGCACCACGCCCATGGCCTGTTATGAAGCCACCCCGGCTGGAGAGGTCCGCCGGGCATTGGCCACGGGTGCCTTCGCCGTCAAGGGCGACGCAGGCAAAACCGTCGAGGCCTTGATCAACGCGGCAGACATGACCCATCCGCCGCTGCGCCTGACCTTGGGCAGCACAGCCTATTCCTCCATCAGCGAAGCACTCGCCGAGCGAATCCGGTCGCTGGAGAAATACAGGCACGTGACGTTCTCCGCAGACATCGACGCGAAGGCCTGAACGTCTCAATCGTCATTGAACGGCGCATCAGGGTCTCTTTCACCGGGCGGACCGGGTCTTCGCAGGGTCGTGCAATTGGCGCCATAGCCCTGCCCGTCCAGTCGGGCCCCGACGAAGGCGAAGGCATCTTCCAGCGAACCATGCAGTACCCCGTCGTGCCCCAGGCCCTCATACGTGCGCCAAGTGACTGCGTTGCCGGCGGCGCACAACGCCGCTGCGACCGCGTACTGCCGCTCCGGGGTAATCGTCCGATCAGCCTGGCCGGTGGCGATGAACAGCGGGAAGGCGATGGATGCCTGCGGCATGTCGGTGGTCGGGATACGAAGGGCGCTCAGCGTCTCTGGGGTGACGGTCAACAGCTCGGCAAACGAACTGATCTGCAATGCCTTGGACTTGATCGCGATGTCACGGGTACAGCCCTGCCGGGCGGCCTCCAGCAATTGGAGACCCTTGGCGGTCAGGATGTCTTCTACTCGCGGTCCGTCGTCGCGTAATCCGCCGGACGCCAGCGCCAGGAACACGGTGTTGGACTGGCGCGGTGGCAGCGAAATGGGGCCTTGGGGAAAGGTGCTGTTCGGCGCCGTCAGCAGCGCGCCCAGGATAGGCAGCTCCGGCGCGTAGCTCGCGGCAAGGATGGCCGCGCCCAGCGCCGCTCCGCCGCCCTGGGATTGACCGGCGAGGAACGTGCGATTGGCAATCAGCCCTGGCCGGATGGCGCGGGCTGCGCGAATCGAGTCGAGGACGGAGCGTCCCTCGGCTTGCCAGAACGTATAAGGATGCGGTCCCGGCCCGCCCAGGCCTTGGTAGTCGGTCACGACCACAGCAAAGCCATGCGCCAGCCAGCGATTGATATACGCTGCGTCACGCTCGCGCAGCCCCGTCCAGGAAGGCGCGCACGCGTCGGCGATCCCCAGCGTGCCGTGGGCCCAGGCCAGCAGCGGCCAGCCTTCGGCGGGGGGCTTGCCCGTCGGCAGGTACAACGCGCCACTGACCGCAACGAGACCGGAATGCCAGCGCTCGTCGGTGGAGCTGTAGAGCAGACGCAACGCCTGCGCGGCAGCAGGCATCTGTGCCTGCACTGGCATGCCCTCGCTTCTCAGCAGTACGCCGGGCAACGCGGGCATTGCCTCAGGCCCGCGATAGAAGGCCGACAGCTCGGTATCCCCTGGGGCAGGCCCGACCGGCAGCGTGCCGGCGGCCATGGCAACGGACGCTCCTAGGCAGGCACAGGCAAAGGCCACGATTCGGAAAAGCTTCATGGGAGGTTCGCCTCCCTGGAAAGCGCCGCACGCAAGGCGCTGCCCTGCTCGGCAATGACGCTGCGGGCGACGGGCGCCCTTTCATTGAAACGGACAAAACCGTGAGTCATGTTCGGCAAGACTCGCAGGGTCGTCGCCACCCCCGCGTCTCTCAACCGCTGCGCCAGTTCGCGATTTTCATCCAACAACGGGTCCAGCTCGCCGACCACCAACCGTGCCGGCGGCAGCCCTGTCAAATCAGCAATGATTGGCTGAACCCGCCAGTCGTCCTCGTCATTGGCCAGGTAGCTTGCCCAGTAGGCGCTCATGGTCTCGACCGACAGGTTCTGTCCTCCGTACCCACCCAGCCTCTGCCACGAAACGGAGCTCATGTCCCGCGAGAAGCTGCCATAGAACAATAACAACTGCCGCAGCGCATCAATCCCCGAATCGCGCAACGCTATCGCAGCCCCCAAGGCCAGGTTGGCGCCTGCCGAATCGCCGCCCATGGCGTAGCCGCGCACCGGGCAATCGGTGATTGTCCCCAGCTTGATGACACGGCTGACGATTGCCACCACCTCGTTGAACGCCACGGGAAAGCGATACTCCGGCGACAACGCGTAGTCGATGGAGAGCACCGCCAGGCCACTGTCGCGAACCAACTGTCGCAGCGGTGCATCCCAACCGGCCAGTGAGCCATGGCGAAATCCGCCGCCGTGGCAGTAGAACATCAGGCAAGACGTCTCATCGCCCTCCGGCCAATAGAGCTTGCACGGCACCGTCCGACCGTCGACGGAAAACCCCAACGTGCGCTCGTAGCTCAGAGCGACGCTGGGTTGCGCCGCCCAGGCATTGATCCGTTCCAACTGCGCCCGGACGCTTTGCACATCGCCATGAACCACAGGCAGCAGGCCGGCCTCGCGCAACGACGCCGCCACTGCCAGCAAGTCAGGATGAACCGGCGGGCGTGAGTCCGCTGACAGGTTTTCGCCAGGACTCATGGCTGTTCACCCTGTGCGACGGTTCGACGCCCGTCCGCGATAACGCAATGGCCGGGTGGGCTGCGCCCTTCCAGCACAGCCACAGCACATTGGGCGGCAATCAGATTGGTACGGTTGAGCCCCTCGACCGTCGAGGCCCCGACATGGGGCGTCACGACCACGTTCGGCAGTTGGATGAGTTGTTCAGTAACGGGCGACAGCGCGGGATTGGACTCGCTTTCAAAGACGTCGAGCCCCGCCCCTGCCAGTCGCTTTTCCGTCAGGGCCTTGAGCAGTTCCGCATCGCGCACCAACCCGCCCCTCGCGGTGTTAATCAACACCGCAGATGGCTTCATCCAGTTCAGCGCCCGCTCATCGATCATCCCCTGGGTCTCGGGATTGAGCGGCGCATGGAGCGTGACGAAGTCGCTTTCCCTCAGCAGCGTCTCCAGGTCCACAACGCTACCTTCGGCTTGGGCGCTGTCGGGGCGGGAGGTGTGGATCAGCGGTTTCACCTCAAACCCGGACAAGCGCTGCAGCACGCCCCGGCCGATCCGGCCCAAGCCGACGATGCCAACCGTCTTGCGGTACAAATCACCGCCCAGGGGGATCGACCAATCATTGGCGGACAAGCCCTTCTGGCATTGCTTGAGCTGGCGACACACCGCGAGCATCAACGCAACGGTGTGGTCGGCAACGCTGGCGTCGTTACCGCCGATCGCGATGGTCGCCACTTTCCCCGCCGCCTCCACCGCTGCCGTGTCGACCCGTTCATAACCCACGCCACGCCGGGCGATGACTTGCAGGCGCGGTAACCTGCTCAACAGACTTGCGGTGATATTCGCGTGGCCGACAATCCAAGCGTCGGCGTCGGCGAGGAGCCCGATCAGTTGGGATTCGCTCAAGTCGCCATCGGCTTGTCCCGGCGGCAGGTCCGCGACCACGACATTACAACCATGGTGGTCCAGGAAATCAGCAGCCGTTGAGTCGAAGAATCGCTGTGTAACCACTACGTTATGACGAGATTTAAGCATCACCGGTCTCTCGGTATATAGGTTCAACGGTCAAAATGCATAATCCAGATAGACCCGCGCCTCAGAACCGCTCACGACGTTGTCGGGTTGCGCGGAGACAAGTGCGACAAAGTCCTGGTCAATCCGGTAGTTGATATAAATCAAACCCACTGAAAGTCCGGCGTATTCCTTTTCGTCGAAGCGATAATAGAGGCGGTATTCGTTCTGCCGTTCATGCACATCGGTTCGGCGACCACTGAAAGGATCGGTGGCGTCAAACGCGCCTTGTTTATAGATGGCCATGACTTTAAAACCGTCCAGCGATGTTCCCAATAACGAATGCCCGCCCAGGTCATATTCGGCACCCAGTTGCCAAGTGCGCTCGCCATGGTTATTGAAGTCATTACCGGAGCGCGTCCAGGCGTCCATCCTGCCGTCGACATTGTCGCCATGATCGAAATAGGCGTAACCCAGTTGCCCATTGCTCAACTTGGCATTTGTCTCGGAAAACGAAACGCCCAGACGCAACTTATCGAGCAATAAACCCAAGTTGATATTCAACCAGCTCGCGTCATCATCATAAGCGGCCTCGCCGGCCTCCCAATCACGCTCCCAGATTCGCCCGGCTTTTTTGAATTGGTAATATTGAGTGTCCAATACCACACCGGCCTTGTCGCCGAGGGGTGCTTTCAATGTCAGCCCATAACGGGTGTTTTCATTGAAATCCCGCGCCACGCCATGGGCGTAACCCAATTCAACGGCTTTCAAATCGTAATTGATGCCGTAGGTATACAGGTCCTTTATTTCCTCCCCCGTCTGGCTCAGCAGGTGCTCGAACTCTTCCCGGTCCCGAGGCGAAGTACGGTTGATATACGCGGTTTCGAACCCCAGCGTACCGGGTAGCGGGCCAATACCCATGTCGGTGAAATTCAGGTGGGCCCGGCCGCCCTGATAGGAACCCGGCACAATCCGAGTATCGAGAGTGACCAACGTCCCCGCATCGAACCGGCCCCGGCCTATCTGGGAGTCGGCGTTCCAACCGTCCCCTTCATAACGCAGTTTGAAATAACCCTGTCCGACTTTGGCGAAGCCGCCGTTAGTACCATCGGAGTCGTCAAACAAGTCTCGACCGTTATCTTTCGAATCGATCATCGCCACGCCGTACAACGACGCGTCAAACCCGACGACCCCGGCCCAATAACTGGAGTTGTAATCCAGGATCGCGCCGATCCCTGTCCCTCCCAATTCGGCACCGTCGGGAAATCCTCCAAAACGGTCTTCAATCAAGTCATTGGATATCCGCGTATTGATATACATCGAACGAAGATACGCATTCAACTTGCCTTCATGCTGAAACCTGTCTGGATTACTGATGCTTGCTGAAAGACAAACATCAGACACACACAATGTCGACAGCAACGTCATAGCGACGGCGTTAATCGATTTCATCGACCACCTCATCTATTATTTTTATTTTGACGTGAGCAGACGCGAACAGGCGTCCTTGAAACTTCGGCGCAGTGAACTAGTTGATCAGATAATTGCCCGCGTCATAGCGGCCGTTATAATCAGGACAAGACTGCTGCCTATGGCCCAGAGCAGGCAATAGCGTTGCATATCGCCCATGTCACGCTTGATGATTCCACTAATGAGATAAACCGCCGCAACCAATGGGCTTAATGCATGGACCGGTTGCCCCAGCACCGCCGCGCGCGCGATATGCATCGGGTCGATGCCGTATTCGGCAGCCGCCGCCCCGAGCACCGGCAAGATACCGAAGAAAAACGCGTCATTGGACAGCAGGAAATTAAGCGGCAAGGCAACCAGTGCGGTAATGATGCCGAAGTATTGGCCACCGCCCTCGGGAATCAGCTGGACGATTTTCTCTGACATGCCGTCGACCATCCCGGTGCCTGACAAAATCCCCGTGAAGGCACCTGAGGCAAATATAAGCGCGATCACCATCAGCACGCTTTCCGCGTGTGCCGCGACTCTCGCCTTCTGCTCCGCCAGGCGCGGATAGTTGATCAACAGCGCCAGGGAAAACCCTACCATCATCAACATCGGCAAAGGTGCCAGCCCTGTCGCCATCGAATACATGAGGCCGGCGGTAAGCGCCAGGTTGATCCAGAAAAGTTTCGGTCGATGGGTTTCACTCTGCACGGTCGGTAACGCGGCCTCCTCCGGTGCGGCGTCCTGGGTACCGGGCGTCCATCCCAAGCGGCGCCGTTCCTTGCGGCCTATCCAGAACGCCACGAGAAACGCGTAGGCAAGTCCGGCGAACATTGCCGGCACCAACCCCAGGAACATCTGCGCCACATCGAGGTGAAGTGCACTGGCGGCGCGGGCGACCGGCCCTCCCCACGGAATCAGGTTGACCACCGTGTTTGTCAGCAAGAGCATCAACGCCAGAATAAGCGGGTTCATTCCGAGGCGCAGGTAAAGCGGCAGGAATGCGGTCGTTACGATCAGGACCGTCGTTGCGCCATCCCCATCAAAAGAAATAACCGTGGCCAGCAGTGCAGTGCCAAGTACCACTCTAAGGGGGTCATTGCCTACGTAGCGAAGAATGCGTCGCACGGCGGGTTCGAAGAGCCCAGCGTCGAACATGATTGCGAAATACAGGATTGCAAACATCAGCATCAATGCAGTGGGCGCTACTTGCTTCACGCCATTCATCACCATCCCGCCCAGTTCCGGTCCTGCCCCACTGGCCAGCCCGAAGGCAACCGGAATCAGGATAAGTGCCGTCACAGCAGAAAGCCGCTTGCTTATGATCAGTGCCATAAACGTGACGACCATTGCGAAACCTAACCAAGCCATGCGTTTCACCTTTTCGTTATTATTTTTATCGATGCATCGAAATCAATGTGAACATCTCTTGCGCAGCCGAAATCTACATAGGGGGTGAAACCCTGTAAATCTTGATTTTTTTCGTCAACATCCCGGCTGGATCGGGCTTATCAGCCGTCAGTCGCCTCACAAACCCAGACTGGGATTTTTCCGCCAATACACATTGACGACATGACGGCATATCTAATAAACATGTACGCCTTTCAATCAACTTGAGTGGGCCCGTCATGCCAGAACAAGAAGGCCTTTACCTCTCCGCAGACGAGGCGGCCGCCCTGCTCCGGGTCAGCCTGCCAACGCTGTACGCCTACGTCAGCCGCAAGAATATTCGCTCCATCAAGATCGCCGGGACGCCCAAACGTCGCTATTGGGCCGAGGATATCCAGCGGCTGGTGAAAGTCCCGGCGGCCGAGAAACCCGTGGCAAAACGCTCGCCGCCGTCGGACAGTGCAATTACGCTGATCACCGATGATGGGCTTTTTTATCGCGGCCATGACGTCGTCGAGCTCGCTGAACGCGCAACGGTCGAAGAGGTGGCCGAATTGATCTGGCAGGTGCCTTCGGCATTCGGCGAGTCGCTGCCTCGGGCCCCGAAGGACAGCGTCCAACTGCTGAAGATTTATGAGCATATGTCCGCCCAGGAAAAAGCCATCGCGCTTTTCCCCCTGGTTCAGCGAGAGAACCCCAAGGCGTTCGACCTATCCCCCGACAGCTACGCCCGTACAGGCGCCGATGTCGTGAGATGGTTTGCCGCGCTGGTCGTAGGGGCGACCGAGCCGAGCACGCAACCCTTGCACGAGTTCATCACCCGGTCTTGCGGTGCCCCGCCCGCCCATGCCGATCTGATTCGTCGCCTGCTGATCCTCAGTATCGACCATGAGCTGGACCACACCACCCACAGCGTCCGCGTCGCCGCCACGACCGGCGCCACCCCGTACTACGCCGTTATCGCCGCACTCGCCGCCGCACGGGGCCATAAGGTCGCCTATGGCAGGAATGAGGCAGCCAGCCGGATGATCGAAGAGATTTGTACCGCCGTAGACCCTACGCGGCCGATCTTGCAGCGCTACAACCAGGACGGACACATCGTCGGATTCGGCCCCAACGTCCACTCGATCAACGACCCGCGGGCCAGCAATCTCTTGGCCGCGCTGACCGCCGCCTTCGATGGCGACAGCGAGTTCATCAAGCTGCAAAAGGCTTTTTCGGTGGCCTCGGAGCTCGTTGCGTACCCACCGGAATTCATTCTCATGGTGAGCTTCATCGGTAGGAAACTGGGATTGCACGGGCAGGAAATTTCATTGGGAGGCGTAGGACGCTCCATCGGCTGGATTGCCCACGCCAGTGAGCAATACAACCAGCACCACGAGGGCCGGCCTCGCGCTCGCTACACCGGGATGTTGCCAACGGCGACCCATACCGGACGCCGCTGATTCCGCCTCGGGCGCTCCTTTGGGCGATGCCATTGGAGCGCAGGCACTTTTCGTACAAACCCTAGGAAACAGCCATGGCGATAAACAACGACTCGAACTCGGTTTGATCTTCAAGTCCCGCCACGAATTCAAGCACCGCGGCCTGTGCCGATGCGTCGATATGGGGCATCGCCATGCGCCGGAACTTGCGTTCGAAGTCGCTATCGGTCATCGGCGTTTCCACCGATCCGGGCCCAGTGATCATCTCGCTCACCACGTGCCCGCCGGAAACCAGGGTCACGCGAACACGGTTGGCAAGGTGCCGTGGGAACAGCGCCGTCAGCGCCGGATCCTCGACGACACTGGTCTTCTCCATCAAGGCAATCGCCGCAGGGTCGGCGATCATCTCGGCAACGTACGAGCCAACCGTGATGTCACCGTCCAGCAACGCCCGGGCGACGTTATAAGGCAAGCTGTGGTCAGCCGTTTCGCGGGTTCTCGGCAACCATTTCTCAGGGGTATCGGCGAGCACTCGACGGTTGAATTCGGACGTTTCGATTGAAATCGCGGCAATGTCTTTCACACCGTCAATCCGCTTTCGGATATCCAGCGCCGCCCAGACGGCGGTGTGCAGTTCGCCATTGGTTGGGAATGTCTTGGTCAGGGAGCGGCGTATGGCGTAGTCGCCGTTGTCGGGTGTACCGAAACGATCAACATCCAGTTCGAATCGCCCCGAAACCTGTTTGAAGAAGCCCATCTCGCCTTCAAACACCGGCGACGGCCCTGTCATGCCATGACGCGCCAACTGCGCTGCGAAAATAGCGTTGCGCGCCGCATTGGCTGCGGAACAGCCCTTCCAATCGGACAGCGAACCGCTGCGCACTTGGCGCATTGCCAGGTGCCCACTCAGGGCGATGTTGATGGCTTGCTCGGTTTGCACCACGTCCAGCTTCATCAGGTTGGAAGCCGCTGCGGCCATCGCGACGTTGATGTAGTTGACGTGGTCCCAGCCACGCTTGTTCAAGCTGGCCGCATCCTGCAGGCGCATCTGGATTTCATAGGCCAGGACGATGGCCGAGACCAGCGCGGCGCCGGTTGCGTTTTCGGCTTGCGCCAGCGCCAGGCAGGCCGGGATGTTGTCGCTCGGGTGGCCGGGCTCCAGGCCCATGTAGCCATCGTTGTAGTCCAGGAAACGAACCATCAGGCCGTTGGTGAAGGCGGCGATTTCGGCTGTCGTCCTGAGGCGGGTGCCGAATACGCTGGAGGATTGCGCCGTATTCGCGGCGGCGTAACACAACGCTGCCTTGACCGGATCAGCCCCGTAGGCGCCCAGCACGCACGCCAGGCTATCGATAAAACGCTGGCGTACCAGCTTGATGATGTCTTCGGGCAGTCGCTGCTCCCGGAATTCGCAGGCGTAGCGCGCGAGCCGCCTCGCAACGGTCGAGTCCGTCATGATGACCTCAGGGGGTTGAATTGGATGGGCCTCGTCCATGAGGCGACTATGTCAAAGCGCGGGGCACCGCAGCCTCAGTCGATCACCACATCGAGCAGGCGCACATATTGCTGGCCGGCGTGCATGTCCCGCTCGACCATTCCGCCTTGGGGCGTTGTACGGGGATAGGAAATCTTGACCATTTCCAGGTCGGGCACGGCGATGCGCTTGACCCGTTCGGGATCAGCTCCGTAGAGACTTGCGAATTGCGCCGGGGACAGCGCCGCGCAGTCGCTATAGCGCTCGAAACTCTCGCGCCCGTTGAAAAAGACATCGAACGTGATCCAGAACGGTCCCGCCTGTTTGGATCGCACATGTCGGCAGACATCACGCAACTTGGTCATTATGCAAGCTCCTTAACAGCCATCGATCTATCCGATAAATCAATCCACTCCAAGCGGACCAACTCCAAAGGATCTTCAAGTTGCACCACATGATTCAATTTGAATTCAAATATCTGCCCGCGAGGTATATCAGCCGGCGTAAAGGCAAACCCGTAGGACGGCAGTTCCTTGCCCATGACACTTGGATAATGGAAGAAATAAGGATTACAGGCGTGAGCAATGGTATTGGCCATTTCCTGAGTGGCAGCGGTTGCCACAAATAACATGCCTATTTCAGGTGGCGGCAATGTTCCAGCGACGGGCTTTACACCGGTAACAGCATTCCATCCATACATCCGCAGGGAAATATGAAACTCACCCAACTCCTCGGACGGAATGGATTGCCGGGTTCTTTTATAGAGCGCGTCCAGCAAACGATCATGAAAACCGTCAATATCCTTGAGCACGTCGGGGTCCTGTACGCCCACCAACATGATGGTCTGATACATACCGGCCGCGGCGCCTTCCAACTTCATGGTGTACGGCATGGGTTCCCACCGCGAGCCTTCTACCCGGACAGCACGGCCATTCAAATCGGTGTAGCGCGCATCGGCAACATTCAAGATGCCGCCGGGCTCCAGCAACCGAAACGGGTCGCTGTTCTCGTACAACATATGGGCCGAGACACTGTGGGGCGTGCACTGGTTGTCCTGGCTCAGCGGCTCGACTTCGAAGCCATTCGCGTCGACGCTCAACAAGATGCCCGACCCCAGCGTCGGGTTGACGGCACACTGCACGCCACATTCCCCGGTCTTGCCGGCGTGCCACGACGGGCCCCAAGGCGCGCCTTTCCAGATGGGGTAGCAGCCGATGACTGCGGTATCGGTCGAGCGGCCGGCCAATATGATATCGGCGCCTGCATCCAGCGCAGCGAGAAAGGGCTCCACGCCGAGTGCCGCGACAATGTGCTCACAACTGTCCACCGTCTCATCGTCCAGCTCGGTATGAGGTGGGAGCGGCTTGATACGACCTTGCGCATTCAAGCGTTTAATTGTCTGCTTGTCCTGCTCGCAATAAATGAGCGCAATCTTCGGCGACACGCCCAACTCCCGAGCGATCTCCACGGCAATATCCCGCGTCCAATCAAGATTGAGATCGCCGCCCGCCTGCCCCGCGGTCCCCACAATAATCGGTACACCGGACTTGGCCTGCGCCTTCATTAGAATGGTCAGGTCGCGCTTGACTGCACCGCGATTGTTCTTGGACTTTCCAAGTGCGAGATAGGCCGCACCGCTGTCCGTGGAACCTGCGTCCGTGGCAATGACTTGGGCCCCTGCCGCCAACCCGTATTCAATTTCTTCTTCGCGAACACCTGCTCCCAAAGAACCACAGGGAACGATTACCTTTACGCAACCTTCAAATAACTGCTCCATAACACCCTCTTCTTGGCGACTCAGTGGGCCAATAATAGGGGTTGTAATTACGTTGACAAGTGGACAGATTTTGTCCACATAGTCCTAAAAAAACACCATCAGGTATTTATCAAAGGGACTTTCCCAAGCAACTTTCCCTGGAACTATCGACCAACACAAAGATCCGTCGAATGGCAGATAAAACGCGTTGGCGTGGAAGGGTTTTTCTTATATGACAGGGCATTTTTTTGAATCGGTGCCAAAGCCGGATCCAGCCCTGAAATCGCATAAAAGCGCCCTTCATGGCGCCAACAATCCGTCACCAAACACCCACATGTAAAAACTTTTAAATAAGGTGCCATTTTCCCGACAGATGGCACAGGCGTCCCATTGCTGAAGGTTTGAAGGCAGGCTCATCATCCGCCGGGAAATCGCTGTGCGTTCAGGCGCCAAACCGCGCTGACACAGGACGTAATAACCGCATCGCTCAATGGAGCAACATTAGGATGATGACTGTCTATTTTCTTGTCATGACGATCTGTAGTGGCATGGAAGGCTGTGTGGAAGAGCGAAAAACCGGGCCGACCTACGCATCCAGGGAAATCTGCATTGAAACGGCCAAGGACATAACGCCGCGCAAAGGCGTTAAATATAAGTGCCGCAGCGAGCGGCTATGGGTTTCCAACGAAGTGAAACCCGTTGGAAGTTACGACGCGGTCGTTTCAACCAAGGTCAAGGAGCAGCCTCTACCCTGAGTTGGGCGCAAACGCTTCGCGTCATCCCTCCAGTACCAGCGACATGTCCGGGTACCGGGCGCACATGAAATCGACGAATGCCCGGACTTTCGGAGCGGCCAGGCGCCTGGACGTGTGCAGGACCCAAAGCTGCGCTTCGACCGTCGACACTGTCCCCCACTGAACCAATTCCCCACGGGCCAGTTGGCTCCAGGCAATGGACTGCGGAACAAGTGCCGCTCCACCACCGGCCACCGCGGCGTCGCGAATCATCAGGAACGAGGAAAACCAGAGCCTGGGGATCGGCTCCAGGATCAGGCGCCCATCGTCGAGGTTCCACTGGGTCGGCTGGAAGTTGGAGAACACGATAGCGGGAACGGCGCTGACTGCGCCGGGTTCTGGCTTGGCGACACCAGGCGCGGCCACGACCACCAACCGGTCCTTGGCGAAGCAGCGCCCGACCAGATTGCTGTCCGGGCGTGGGTTGATCCGGATGGCGACGTCAAATTGCTCCTCGACCAAGTCCACCAGGCGATCCTCCGCCAGCACTTCGATCGACACCTGCGGATAAGCCGCGCAGAACTCCGCCCCGATGCGCCCCATCGCCAGTTGCGAAAACAACACCGGAGCCGCCACTCGCAAACGCCCACGCGGCGTCGAGACGCCTTCCTGGGCCGCTGTCATGGCTTCGACGACTTCGCCCAACGGACCTTCGGCCCGGGCGATCAGCATTTCGCCGGCTTCGGTCAGCTTCAGTCCCCGGGCACTGCGCTCGATCAGCCTGACGCCCAATTGTTCTTCCAGCTCGGCGATGCGGCGCGACAGCGTAGCTTTCGACCGGCCGCTGGCACGGCTGGCCTTTCCCAATCCTGAATGGGTGGCGACCAGCGCAAAATCGATCAACGCGTTCAGGTTCATGGTGTTCCACTTTTGAAACGAGGTGTCTGCATTCTGGCGTCTTCGTTTTACCTCTGCAACGGCCTATCGTCTGCTCACTGCAATCGAAATCCCCCCTTGATAGCCGCGACAGGAGATTCATCCATGAGCATTTTGATCACAGGCGCCACCGGCACCATTGGTTCACTCATCACCGCACGACTCGCCGAGCAAGGCGCCGATGTAAAAGCGCTGGTGCGCCAGCCCGCCAAGCGGGAGTTTCCGGCAGGCGTCACCGAAGTCGTCGGCGACCTGACGGACGTCACCTCGATGCGCGCAGCCCTTGCCTCGGTGCGCACGCTGTTCCTGCTCAATGCCGTCACGCCCGACGAAGTGACACAGGCATTGATCGCGCTGAACCTGGCCCGTGAGGCCGGCATCGAGCGCATTGTCTACCTGTCGGTCATACACGCCGACAAATTCACTAATGTTCCGCACTTCACCGGCAAGCACACGGTGGAGCGCATGATCGACAGTCTCGACATTCCGGCGACTGTCTTGCGCCCGGCGTACTTCATGCAGAACGAGCTCATGGTCCAGCAGACCATCCAGGACTACGGGGTCTACCCGATGCCGATCGGCTCGGCGGGCGTCTCGATGGTCGATGTGCGCGACATCGCCGACATCGCCGTCGCCGAGTTGCTGCGACGTGACCGGGCGCCTGCTGCGCTTGAACGTGTCACGCTGGAACTGGTCGGCCCGCGCGCCTTGACCGGTGCATCCGTGGCGCAGGCCTGGCGTTCAGCCCTGGGTCGCGAGGTCGCCTATGGCGGCGACGACGTGGCCGCCTTCGAAGCGCAAATGGCCTCGTTCGGCCCAGGCTGGCTGGCCTATGACATGCGCCTGATGATGGCCGGTATCCAAAGGTTCGGCATGCAAGCCGAGGCAGGTACCGTTGAGCGATTGCAAGCCATCCTCGGCCGGCCGCTGCGCACCTATGAAGCGTTCGTTCGCGAGGCTGTCGGCAACGCCTGAATGCTCAGGTGTGGTGTTCTGCCGGTGGGAAGCCATTGCTTCCCACCTCGGCCGACAAATAGCTTTCCATTTTTCGATGAACCGATACTGTAGCGACATCTCATTTTTCCGAGCTGTCGCTCATGAATCCCGAGCTTGCCAAATCTGCCGTCGAAACCGATCTTCCGAGACCTGAGCCCATCAGCTTGCGCGTTGCCTTCTGGTTCTGGCTGAAACTGGGTTTCATCAGCTTCGGCGGCCCTGCGGGGCAGATTTCGATCATGCACCAGGAGCTGGTCGAGCGGCGACGCTGGATCTCCGAGCGACGCTTCCTCCACGCGCTCAACTACTGCATGTTGCTGCCCGGGCCCGAGGCCCAGCAATTGGCGACCTACATCGGCTGGCTGATGCATCGTTCCTGGGGCGGCGTGGTCGCCGGCGCCCTGTTCGTCCTGCCCTCGCTCTTCATCCTGATCGCGCTGTCCTGGATGTACATCGCCTTCGGCGAAGTCCCGGTGGTGGCCGGCCTGTTCTATGGGATCAAGCCCGCTGTCACGGCGATCGTCGTTCAGGCGGCGCATCGAATCGGTTCGCGGGCATTGAAGAACAATTGGCTGTGGGCCATCGCCGCGGCTTCGTTCACGGCGATCTTCGCGTTCAACGTGCCCTTCCCCCTGATCGTGCTGGGCGCCGCATGCATTGGTTACGTTGGTGGCCGCCTGGCACCGGAGAAATTCCAGGTCGGCGGGCATGGCGCCGCGAAAAAGTCGTTCGGCCCGGCCCTGATCGATGACGAAACGCCCACCCCCGATCACGCCCGTTTCAGTTGGCCGAGGCTCGCCTTCCTGGCGATGCTGGGTGTGTTGTTGTGGAGCCTGCCGATGGGCTTGCTCACCGCGCTGTTCGGCTGGGAAGGCACGTTGACGCAGATGGGCTGGTTCTTCACCAAAGCTGCCCTGCTGACCTTCGGCGGCGCCTATGCAGTGCTGCCTTATGTCTATCAAGGCGCGGTCGGCCACTACGGCTGGTTGACCCCGACCCAAATGATCGACGGCTTGGCGCTCGGCGAAACCACGCCCGGACCGCTGATCATGGTGGTGGCTTTCGTCGGGTTTGTCGGCGCCTATGTCTCGCAGGTGTTTGGCGCCGACCAGGTGTTCCTGGCGGGTGCCGTTGCGGCAGCCCTGGTGACCTGGTTCACCTTCCTGCCCTCCTTCCTGTTCATCCTGGCGGGCGGCCCGCTGGTGGAATCGACCCACAACGAACTCAAGTTCACCGCACCACTTACCGCGATTACCGCGGCGGTGGTCGGGGTGATCCTCAACCTCGCGTGTTTCTTTGGCTATCACGTGCTCTGGCCAAGCGGATTCAGTGGAAGCCTCGACTGGCCTTCGGCACTGATTGCGCTGGCGGCGGCGATCGCGCTGTTTCGCTTCAAGCGCGGCGTGATCCAGGTGTTGCTCGGTTGTGCGCTGGTGGGCTTGGCCGTGCACCTGATGCGCTAGGGGCCAGAGCATTCTCCAGAGGCAACTTTTCCAGAAACAGATGTCTACCGGATGCGCGGTGCTTGCCGCCTCACTGGAGACGTTTTCCCATGCGCCACCTCACCACCTTCGCCTTTGCAATCATGTGCGTGACGGCGCAGCAGACCCATGCTGAAGACCTCGACCGGGCCCGGGAGCAATATCGGCGTTATTGGGCACAACAGCGGGAAGCGGAAAAAACCGAACGGGAGAACGATTCGCACCAAAAGGCCCAGGAGGCAATGGCTCGGGAAAAACGCAGGCATTACGAGCAGAGCCAGCGTGACGACGCCAGGCGCAGGTCGGAGTTCTATCGCCAGCGCGACAACGCTCGTCGCCAATGAATGGAGCATGACGGTGGTGGAGATGAAGCGCGTCGCGTGAGGGATCTTGCCACGCGTCGAGGACCTGGCCTGACCGGTCCCTTGAGGAGCGGCAGGAAAAAAGACGCTGGCCCATGAATATATGAAACGTATATGCTTCACCTACGTTTCATATGGGAGCTACACATGGGCATTGTCAACATCGACGACGAACTCCACGATCAGCTGCGCAAGGCAACCAAGGTGTCCTGCCGCTCGATCAACGCGCAGGCGGCCTTCTGGATCAAGGTCGGCATGCTGTGCGAGACCAGCCCGACCCTCAGCTTCAACGAGATCATCCAGCGCGAGCTCAGTGACGCCGGTGTCACCGCGCAGCCACTGGAGGCCAGCTATCAATGATCAAGCGACCCGAGGAAGTGGCCTTGATGGCTGAATCCGGCCGGCTGCTGGCGTCAGTCTTCGAGCGGCTGGACCGGACCTCTTTGATCGGCTTGTCGACGCTTCAGATCGATGAAATGGTCGAGCATATGATTGTCCGGGACCTCCAGGCCCGCCCTGCCAGCAAAGGGCAGTACGGGTATGGCTTCGTGCTGAACTGCTCGATCAACGAGGTGGTCTGCCACGGAGTGCCGTCGCGCTCGCAGGTGCTCCAAGACGGCGACATCGTCAATCTCGACATCACCTTGGAGAAGAACGGCTATATCGCCGACTCCAGCAAGACGTACCTGATCGGCAACGTCGATCCAGTTGCCAGGAAACTGGTCCGGGTCACCTACGAAGCGATGTGGAAAGGCATCCGCAGCGTCCGCCCGGGTGCGCGCCTGGGCGACATCGGCTCAGCCATCCAACGCCATGCCACGCTCAACGGATATTCGGTGGTCCGTGAATACTGCGGCCATGGCATCGGCCGGCAAATGCACGAAGAACCCCAGGTGCTGCACTTCGGCAGGCCGGGGACCGGGCTCGTCCTGCGTGAAGGCATGGTCTTCACCATCGAACCGATGCTCAACCAGGGTGCGCCGCACGTCAGGACCGAGGCCGACGGATGGACCGTGGTCACGAAGGACGGGGCGCTTTCCGCGCAATTCGAACACACCGTGGCGGTGACGCCTTGCGGTTTTTCGGTATTGACGTTGCGTGCTGATGAATCGGGCATGGTGGACGACCGATAGTTTCAGCGTGATGGGCACCGCTGTCGTTCAATCGCTGAGATAACGTTCGAAACGCGCTGCCAGAAAGGCCCTCAACATCTGTACCGCAGGCGTCAGCGAAGTTCGGTGGGCGCACACCAATTGGAGCGGTGCTGGCTGGCCATAGTCCGGCGGGAAAACTTCCACCAGGCGGCCACTGCGCAGGTCGTCCATGACGTCGAGCCTGGATTTGTAGACGATCCCCTGCCCCGACACCGCCCAGCGCCTGACAATATCCGCATCATCGCTGATGCGATTTCCGGCAACCTGGACCGTTTCCACACCTCTGGGCGTCTGAAAACTCCAGCGTTCGAACGTCTGGTCCCCCATCACATAACGAAGGCAATTGTGCCGGCTCAACTCGGCGGGCGTCTGTGGCCGGCCATGGCGTGCGATGTAGTCCGGGGATGCGCACACGGTCCGCCTGTTGGAAGGCTCCAGCGCCAAGGACACGAGGCTCGAGTCGGCCAACTGGCCGTAGCGGATGCTCGCGTCGAGGTGCTCGCTGAACAGATCCGCCACCTGGTCGCTGACGCGCAACTGCAACAGCACCTTGGGGTGCAACTGCTGGAACTCATCCAGCCACGGCAGCAACAGGTTGCGCCCGATGTCCGAAGGCATGGACAGCCGCAGCGTCCCGGCCACTTCGTCGCGTCCCTGGGCCAGGGCAAGCTCGCCGTCCCCCAACGCTTCCAATGCCTGCCGCGCATGCGCCAGGTAGCGCTCGCCGTCATCCGACAGACGCAGCCGCCTCGTGGAGCGCACGAACAACCGCACGCCCAGGCTGGCTTCGAGCCGTTGCACCGCGACGCTCGCGAGTGCAGGAGAAATGTCCAGCAACCGTGCCGCCGCTGAAAAACTGCCGACGTCGGTGGTGGTCACGAATACCTGGAGGTCATCGACTCGAATGATTTTTTTCACGCTGTAGGGTCTCTCGACAGAGCTTCACCAACCGGGGCAATTGGCGTTTTCATGGGCTTCGATGAAGATGCGGGCAGGATGTGCTGGCTCGGGTATCGCTCGGTACAAACGGGTAAATCGTAACGCGTTTGCCAGGCAAACGACTACGCCTGGATCGACGCCATGACACGCCGAACTAACGCCCAGGCATTGGACGGCCCGGGCGTTTTACACCGTGCGCCTGTCCTGTCGAATCCGTATTCAGGGTGCGGCTTGACTGAGGCAATCGAGGCATACGCAGCAACAGGCTGATTTCCTCTGCGCTGACGGCCTTGCTGAAAAAGTGACCTTGAATTTCATCGCAGCCGTTTTCCCGCAGGAACGTTTGTTGCTCTTCGGTTTCGACACCTTCGGCGATCACTTTGAGGTTCAGTTTGTGCCCCAACGAAATCACCGCGGTGGCGATAGCCTTGTCGTTTTCGTTGTCGGGCAGGTCGCGCACGAAAGACTGGTCGATCTTGAGCCTCGCAATCGGGAAGCTCTTCAACGCTGCAAGGCTGGAATAACCGGTGCCGAAGTCGTCGATCGAGAGACTGGTGCCCATTGACTGCAGCGCCTTCATTTTACTGATGGCTTGCTGGAGGTCTTGCATGATCAGGCTTTCGGTCAGCTCCAGCTCAAGGTACATCGGCTCAAGCCCGGTTTCCTGCAGGGCATGGTTGACCCGGTCGATCAGGTTCCTTTCGACGAACTGGCGCGCCGAGATGTTCACCGACACGGTGATCGGCGGCAAGCCGGCCGCCTGCCACGCCTTGTTCTGTCGGCACGCGGTGTGGATCACCCAGTCGCCGATGGGCACGATCAGGCCGGTTTCTTCGGCCTGGGGAATGAACTTGATGGGCGACACCATGCCAAGCTCGGGGTGCTGCCAGCGAATCAACGCTTCCACGCCAATGATCTGGCCCGACTGCAAGTCCACCTGTGGCTGGTACAGCAGCAGGAACTCGTCATTGTCGAGGGCGTTTCGAAGCCCATCCTGCATGGCCAGCTTGCCCTGTACCTGGGTGTTCATCTCGCTCGTGTAGAACTGGAAGCTGTTGCGACCCAGCTCCTTGGCCCGGTACATGGCGGCGTCCGCATTGCTGATCAACGTATCGGTGTCTGCGCCGTCGGCAGGGTAAGTCGCCAGCCCCATGCTGCAGGTGACGTGGAGTTTATGGCCGCTGAGGTGGATCGGTTGCAGGATCGCTTCCTGGAGCTTGTGCAGGACGGGCGTCACGCCGTCGAGGTCTGAGGGCTGGTCGAACAGGATGATCACGAATTCGTCGCCACCCAACCGCACAACGGTGTCGGTCCGGCGGACGCACTCGACCATGCGCTGGGCCACCGTCTTCAGCAGTTCATCACCGGCACTGTGCCCAAGGCTGTCATTCACCAGTTTGAATTTGTCCAGGTCGAGAAACACCACCGTCACCAGCCGGTTATAGCGCTGGGCATAGAGCATGGCCTGCTTGAGACGGTCTTCGAGCAGCGTGCGATTCGGCAGCCCGGTCAGCACGTCATGATCGCCCATGAAGCGAATGCGCTTTTCCGTCAACTGGCGTTCGATGGCAATCCCGGCGAGGGGTGTCGCCAGATCGATCAGTTGCGTCTCGGCCAGGCTGGGGCTGCGCACGGTCTTGGCATACAACGCAAATGTCCCCAGTACCTTTCGCTCATGGGACAGGATCGGCGTCGACCAGCAGGCACGAAACCCGTAGGGCTCGGCGATTGAACGGTATGCCTCCCACAGCGGATCCTGCTGGATATCCGTGACGATCACCGGTTCTCGGCGATACGCCGAAGTACCACATGAACCGACGTTCGGACCGATTTCGATCCCGTCGATGATCTGGCTATAGGCTTTGGGCAAACTGGGCGCGGCCCCGTGGTGCAGGTGCTTGCCTTCCTCATCCAGCAAGAGGATCGACACCATCATGCCCTCCAGCTGGGACTCGACCAGGTGAGCCAGGCTGTCGAGCACCTCGGCAAGCTCGGTGCTCCTGGCGATCAGCTCCAGGACATGGCCTTGTCCGGCACGAATGATCGCCTCCTGCTCCAGCCGGCTGTTCTGCACGGCGAGCCGTTCAGTGGCGATGCTCAATTGGGCGGTTCTTTTTTCCAACTGAAGCCGGTCCTCAAGAAACTGATTCACCGCCCGCGCCATGTTGCCGATCTCGTCGTTCCCATGGTCCGCCATCATCAAATGCGTTTTGTCCGCATGCTCCTGGCGCAACTGCCGGCTTATCTCATTCAGGCGCACGAGCACATGGCGGCCCATGAAGACCCGGGTCACGAACCAGGCGAGCACCAGGCTGGCGCCCAACATGATCAGTACCCATTGCTGGCTACGGTTCGAGTCCTCCACCAGCCGCTGCACGGCTGCGCGATAGTCCTCGGTGTAGGCATTCGACTGCGCACGGGCCAAGGTGACCAACACCCCGGCCTGATTCTGCAACTCCTCGTTGAAGCGCTTTATGACGTTGTGCTGATCGACGAGCGTCCCGCGCAGGGAAAACAGATCGGGCTTGCCCATGTCAGCGTCAAGGGAAGCTGCCTCGGGTGACAAACGTTCATAGCGCATCCGCAGTCGTTGCACCGCCTCACCGTCAGCCGTCTGCGACAGATCGAAAAGCAACACCGCCCGCTCCAGGCTGGCCGGGGTACTGGCCGCCGTTAACCGGGCGGTGCGATCCTCAAGGGCCTGCTCGAACGTAATCTCGGTTTGCAGCAGGCTTTCACGCAACTGTGCAACGATGGTGGCGGTATTGCGGAACAACTGGCTCGACTGATGCATATCGAGTATCGCTACGGCACTGTTCGCGGCGGTCAACTGCTGAACCAGTTGGTCCAGGGCGCCAAGCTGTTCGACGGTCGCGGCATAGCTTGATCGCAGGACGTCTGGTGAACGGGTAGTCAGGAGCTGGTCAGTCTGGCGTTCGATCAGCAATGTACGCTGCACCATGTCCTGGCCATATTGCATGCGGACCAACCGCTCATCCGTCAGTTGGCGAGTGGCGTTGTTCGAGGAGCGCAACGCGTAGACCGCCGTGGCTCCCCCCGCGAGAATCAACAGCGCCAGCGCCACAAACGCCAGCGCAAACTGGGCGCGGAGTGATTGTGGCCAGAGCTGGCGTCCAAGCCGGGAAAAAATATCCAACATCAGGGGTTCCATTGGCGGCGATAGATGTCTCGATAGCCGTTATCCGGATCGTACTGGGATTTTTTTCCACCATCGAAGGCGACATTGTCGGCGTTGACCAAGTGGATCGGCGCGATGAAGCCGCTCACCGGCTGGCCTGCAAACAACCGGTTCAATTCGTCCATTACTTGCCAGCCATGCAGGTTGAGCGGCTCGGCGACGGTAACGGTCTGGTAGGTTTTCGCCTGGATGCGCAGGAAAGCCGAAGCGCTGCCATCCCCGGCAGACAAAAGACTGATGCCATTGCTGGGTATCGCGGCGCCGGTCAACGAGGCAATCGAATAGTCGAAATAGATATCGTTGATCGCCAGCGTGTGGGTCCAGCGCTTGCCATAGCGCTGGAGCAGTTCCCTGGTCACGGCAGGCATCTTCTCGCTGCTTTCGGAGATCGCGACATCGCGCACTTCCAGCATCGAACACCCCTGACAGGCCCGAATGACGTCCTCCATGGCCTTGGCTTTGGTCATGGCGATGCTGTACTTGGAGTCAGTGAGAATGACCACGCCGGCCTGTCCGTTTGACTGCGCCACCGCCGCCATGGCGGTAAGCCGTGCCACTTCAAGCGGGTCGCTCGTGACGTTCATGGCCACCGGCGTACCGTCAATCGGCCCGGGGTGTGCCCCGGCGTGCCAGCCGACCACCGGGATGTCCTTGTCGGCGAAGCGCATCAGCGCCGCGTTGTTCTCAAGGGCATCGGAGCCGCACAGCATGAGACCGTCGGGCTTCGCCGCCAGGGCATCGGAAAAAGCCTTGGCGCGACCGGACGCGGAGCCTGCGCCATCGAATATCCTCAGCGTCCAACCCATCGCACTGGCTGCCTCCCGGGCCCCCTGCGCGACACCGACAATGCCACCGTTGCGCAAGTCCTCTGCGACCAGCGCAATACTCTTGCCCCGCTGGGCTGGCGGACCGGCCTGCGGACCGCTCCAGCGGACGGCCCCGAGGGTGGCCTTGGCTACGATTTCCTGGGCTTGGGCCACCGTCACCGTGGCAGCCGCCTCGTTCGGTTGCTCCTGGCCGTAGCCGGAAGTTGCCGCAAGGAAACAGGACACCGCAATTGACGTCATCCAGCGTAGCGACGGCCCGATCAAACAGGTTCGATCACCCCAAATGAGGCGGGATCCAGGGCCGGTGGCGCGTTCATAGTCTGGCATGGCGTCCCTTTGCCAAGAATGCAGTACCGAAAGGATAGCCGGGTTCTGCAACTATCAAGTCCTTTTCAGGTCGCCGGCCGCTTCCAGGCCGGCGACCCTGGCTACGCCCGGCCTATTGGCGCCCCTCGTAGTTGACCATCCAGGCGATCCCGAAACGGTCTTCGAACATGGCGAAGCGTTCCGCCCAGAACGTCTTCGCCAAGGGCATGTGCACGCTGCCCCCCGCACTCAAGCCCTTGAAGAGCCGCTCGGCCTCCTCCGCGCTGTCGACGTTGAGGGAAACCGACACGCCTTGCGGCTTGCGATACGGCTGGCCTGGCGGGCAGTCGGACGCCATCAGGCTGAAGTTGCCCACGGTCAGGCAGGTGTGCATGATCAGGTTCGGGTCCTTGGGCATGCCGACATCTTCTGGCGCCTCGGCAAAGGACATGGAAAACAGCTCGCCGCCCAGCACGTCCTTGTACAACGCAAAGGCTTCCTTGCAACGGCCATCGAAGGTCAGGTACGGAATGATTCTCATGGTGTGCTCTCCTTTCATCGGTTTCACGACTGACTGGATATCTGCGCCCGCAGGCGTTCTTCCTGTGCCTGTAGTTCAGGGGTAAAACTCTCGCCGAATTCCTCGAGTTCGAAGATCTGGCGGATCTCGATCTCACTGTCGCTGACCATCGGGTTCGGACAGCGCTTGACCCAGTCGATCGCCTCTTGCAGTGACCGGACCTTGAAAATCCAGAACCCGGCGATCAACTCGCTTGTCTGGGCGAATGGCCCCTCGACGACGGTCCGGTCCTTGCCGGAAAACCGTACGCGCACGCCCTGGGCACTGGGATGCAGGCCTTCGCCGGCGAGCATCACCCCCGCCTTGACCAATTCTTCGTTGTAGGCACCCATGGCAGCCAGCAGCTCCGCGCTGGGCATTTCTCCGGCTTCCGACTCCGGACTGGCCTTGACGATCACCATAAATCGCATGCTCATATCTCCTGGGGAATGAATGGATCAGGCCGTCCGTGTGGCGGCTCTACAGGGTAGTCGAATGGCGATGACTCGAATCGACAGCGTGGCGGCGTTTTTTTTTCGAAGCGTGGTAAAGCCCGGGAATGAGTTGATCAGGCATGGCATTGCGCGATACCTGGCAGCCGAAATAGCGATTGGTTAGCCGCCCGACCCTCGCCTTATATTTTCAGGGTCAAAAAGTCCGTCGATGATAATAAAGCGAGAGTCCGCTCATGATTAAGATGCTAGCCGCTGTGCGCAGGAAACCCGGCATGACCCATGTTGAATTCCTCGACTACATAGAGCACCAGCACGGAAAGATCGCCCAAGCCAAGCCCCTGGGCGTCAAGCGCTACGTCCAGAACCACGTCATCGACGCAGCCTTTGGCGTCGATTCCGATAACGCCTACACGCAAACATTTCACAGGGATTCCATAACGGAATTGTTCTTTGAAAACATGTCGGACCTGATCGCCACCTTCAGCGACCCCTATACCCAGCAAACCACGGGACCTGATGCCAAGAACTTCGCTGACCTTTCCAAACAGGTTGCGCAACTGATGGATGAGGTCGAACTGTCCGAAACCGGCACATTGCCCACGAATTGGAAGGCCATGCTTTTCCTCAAAAAGAACCCCGCGGTGCAGCTCGAGGCTTTTTTCAGCGCCTGGGATCGCGCTCATGCTGCGGCAGCGAGTGAATGTCCGGCGTTCCAGAAGGCCCTGCGCAGGCACGTTCGCGCCCGGTATATGCCCGAAGGTGACCGGGTGACGTCTTATTTCGGGCCGGACATAGGCGTCTACGAAGGCGTTTCCAGCCTGTGGTTCGAAAACGAAGCGGACCTTCAAGGTTTTCGGCAGTACCAGAGGTCGTTGTTCCAGCAGCTTTCCGACGAAGGGATCGCGCTGTCGTCAGAATCGTTTTTCGTCTACGTGAAGGAAGTCGTCATTCTCGATCTGGGCCAATAGACCTTCAGCCATTACCGCCGGACGATTGTGAAATCAGGACCGGCCCGGAATAAAAAAGGACGACTATCAAAGCCGTCCTTTTATTTATGCCGGCCCGGGCTCAAACAGGCTCGGCCAATAGCGCGGTGGACTCGCGCATGATCTGGGCATGCTCGTCTTTATCACCACCATTCTTTTCCAGCTCGCACAGACGCGCGGAGTTCTCCACCACCAGTTGGCACCGCTCCCAACGTCGCGCTTCGAATCGGGCCAGGGCTGTCTGGAGATAACTTTCGGCGAGCAGTTCCTCAGCCAGCACGATGGCGCTCTCGATGCCAATTCCAGCCCCGGAAGCCAAGTGCGGCGTGGTGGCGTGCACGGTATCCCCGATCATCACGATGCGGCCTTGGTGCCAGGGTAACGGCACCAATAGATTGGCCAGCGGACGATAGTCGATACTGGCGCCCGACTCGTACAGCTGCGGCACCAGCGCTTGCAGGATCGGGGCTGGGAACTCGCCCAGCAGACGGGCCATCTCACCCGGCCAGGTGGCCGGATCGATCCACTCGGAAAAATCGCGGTTCTCCATCAGGAACATGTACATGTGCGTGTCGGAAATCGGATTGACACCGACCTTGGTGCGCCCCAGCCAGTGAGTCGGGCGGACGATTTCCGGCGGGCGCCTCAGCACCGCGCGCCAGACACTCTGATGGATGGGTTTTGGCGACGGTGCTTGCGGGAAAAATTCCTTGCGCATCCGCGAATGCACACCGTCAGCGGCGATGACCAGGTCATAGCGTCCAGCAGTCCCGTCGGTGAACGACACTTCAATGCCATCGTCCTGTTGGGTGATGGTGTCGTAGCTGATGCCGAGGCGCACGCGGGTGCCCACTTCCCTGGTTTTTTCGGCGAAGATCCGGGCCAGCACCGGGCGCAGGATGCCGCCGCCACAGGGGATCGGTTTATCGCTGACCGGAGGTCGAAGTGCCAATTGCACGATCAGCTCGCCTGCCGGTGAAAACACATCGAAGTTGGTCGACAGGTACCCTTCCCCAGCCACCCGCTCAAGGATTCCAATCGTATCCAGCGCTCGCAACGTAGGCCCACTGAGGGTGATACCCGCCCCCAGCGGACACCACAGCGGGTCTATTTCCACCAGATCGACTTCGACGCCCTGGCGGGCGAGCTGGATAGCCGCGGTCATACCGGAAAACCCGCCTCCGATCACCAGGACCTTATTGACTGCTGCAATCATCGCGCTCTCCTAATTATTCTTATTTCAATCGGGCGGACATTGCCTGGCGCACCGACAGGCTCTGCGACGACATCGAATCAACGCCGCAGAATCATGAGAATGCCGACGAAAAATGCCGGATCAGCCACGAGACTATCGAATCGGGAATCAGCGCTGAAATCGCTTTGCACAATCCGAGGTATCGCTGCCGGCGATGGGTCTGGCCAGTCCACAGATGACCAGCCACCCCAAACCCGTGGCGAGGGAGCTTGCTCCCGCTTGGGTGCGAAGCGCCCACAAGAAAGGGCCGCTACGCAGCCCAGCGGGAGCAAGCTCCCTCGCCACAAAAGCGCTCGGCGGTGCATCAGCCAAGAAGGTGCAAGCCCAGGCATCCATGGACCAGGCACAGGTTTCACACGCTTTCCAAGCCATCCCAGCAGAGGTATTTCACTTCAAGGAACTCGTCGATGCCCAGGTGGGATCCCTCTCGCCCGAGACCGCTCTGTTTCACGCCACCAAAGGGTGCGACTTCATTTGAAATCAGGCCGCAGTTGATGCCCACCATGCCCGATTCGATGCGCGCGGCGTTGCGCCAGATGCGTGCCGCGTCACGGCTGAACAGGTACGCCGCCAAACCGAACTCGCTGTCATTGGCCATCGCGATGGCCTGGTCATCGTTGTCGAAACGCACCAGCGGCATGACCGGGCCGAAGATCTCCTCGCGAGCGACCCGCATCCCGTGGGTCACATCGGTGAGCAAGGTGGGCTGGAAAAAACACCCGCCGAGGGAATGAGGTTTGCCACCCGCCAGCAGCCGGGCACCTTGCGCCAGTGCATCATCCACCAGCGCCTGGGATTTTCGTACGGCCGCGTCATCGATCAACGGCCCGACCTGCACGCCAGGCTCCAGGCCATTGCCCACCTTCAGGCGCGCCATCCGCTCAACGATGCGCTCGGCCAATGCGTCATGAACCCCCGACTGCACCAGCACCCGGTTCGCGCCGATACAGGATTGCCCGCCGTTGCGAAACTTGGCCACCATCACGCCGTCGGCTGCCGCATCGAGATCCGCATCGTCGAAGACAATGAACGGAGCGTTGCCGCCCAGCTCCATGGAGCATTTCTTGACCGTCTGCGCCGCTTGCGCCAACAACAGCCGGCCCACTTCGGTGGACCCCGTGAAGGTGAGTTTGCGCACCAACGGGTTGGCCGTGAGCTCACCGGCAATGTCGCGAGTGTCATTACCGGTGATGACACTGAAAACGCCGCCCGGCACCCCCGCGCGCAGGGCCAGTTCAGCGAGCGCCAACGCGGTCAAAGGTGTCTGGCTGGCCGGTTTCACCACCATGGTGCAACCGGCCGCGAGGGCTGGAGCGGCCTTGCGCGTGATCATCGCGGCCGGGAAATTCCAGGGCGTTATCGCCGCGCAGACGCCGATGGGCTCGCGCAGTACGACGATGCGCTGAGTGTCCTTCACCCCCGGAATCAGATCACCGCGCACCCGTGTGGCTTCTTCGCCAAACCATCGCACGAAAGACGCCGCGTAATCGACTTCACCGCGCGCCTCCTCCAGTGGCTTGCCCTCCTCCAGGGTAATCAGCGTGGCAATGTCCTCGCGATGTTCGACCATCAGCTCATACCAACGGCGCAACACCTCGCCACGGCGCTTGGCCGTCAAGCGACGCCACGGGCCGAAGGCGTCGTGCGCCGCATCGATAGCCTGCCGGACTTCAGCTTCGCGACAGCGCGGCAACTCGGCCAGCACCGTCTGATCCACCGGGTTGCGCAACGTGTACCGACCGTGCGGCGTCTCGGCCAGCCATTGTCCAGCGATGTAGGCGTCAGTACGCCACAGCGTGGGATCCTTGAGTAAATGTTTCACTGTGCAATCCTCCCCATCAGCACGGATGGCGCCCGATCATGAAGGCGCTGTCCGGGTCCGAAGTCACCGGCAACCCCGACGCAACCAAGCCTTGGCGCAGCGACTTCATGAAGCGATCCGGGACGCGCATCGCCGGGGCACGCAACGGGCCGCCATTGAAGCCGGCGAGCCAGTCCTGGTATTTCCACATCGTCCGGTTGAGCACACCGGTACCGCCGGCGTAGCTCTGCGCGGCAGCGCCGTTGGCACTGCGGGCCGGATTGACCTTCCAATACAGTTCCATCGCCTCTTCAAAGCGCCCCGTGCGCGCCAGTTCGAACGCTTTCGGGTAGTAGTCGCTCATCCAGGCGGTGTTGCTGGTGCCAGAAAACTGCAGTTTCATCAGGCTCATCAAGGGGATCGCGTCACCTTCGATCGGGCAACTGATCACCACCTGATCACGGAAGTGGTAATACATCTCGCAAATGCCCGCCGGCAGTGGGAACCCTTGCTCCGATTTGATCGCCGCGATGTTCGGGCAATCAGCCAACAGCCGACGGACCAACTCCAGGGACATACCCGCCGGATGCACCCGTTCAAAACCCCACAACGGAATCGGAAACAGCATCACGGCAAGGTCCGTCGCGTCGCAGAACGCCTTGGTGTAGTCGTAGATTTCCTGCTCGTTGGTCGGCCAGAACTGCGGTGGATAGGACAGCAGGACAATATCCGCACCGGCATTCTCGGCGAGCTTCACCGCCTCGATGTTCTCGGCAAGCGTCCCAAAAGCCGCGTGGAAGAACAGGATCAGGTTTTTCCCCGACTCACGGGCCCAGGCCGTGAACTGCGCGTTCTCCTGGGGAGAGATCGCCAGTTCGCTGCACAGCAACGTGGCGCTGTAGCCCAGGCCGACCGTATGTTCAATGTCGTGGCGAATGCCACGTTCGTTGAGTCGCTTCAGATCGGCACTGAAGCTTGGGATGGTGACAGCCGAGCAGCCCACCAGGTTTTCCCGCGCCCAGGCACGGGCGTCCGCTTTCTTGTATGTGGCCATGATGATTTCCTTTGGACAGTGAGGGTTATTTCGAGACAGGGACAATGCTGGCCGGCAGCTCGATGCCGAGGCCTTGTTGCCGGGCGCGCTCGTACAGCGCTTGGGCGATGACGACGTCCTGCAGCGCCGAGCCCACCGATTTGTAGAGAACGATGTCGCTTGCCTGCTGGCGCGGGGTGACACGGCCCGCGACCAGGTCCGACAGCGCCACCAATTTGTCGGCGACATACACGCCGGCACTGATCGCGGCGATGGCGTCACCGGTATCGTGGAGCACCTCTTGCGGCATATCCGCGACAATGCAGGCGGCTCGCTCCATCGTGACCGGATCAACCTCCCGTTGCTCAGGCAAGGTGGAACCCAACGACACGACCGTGGCGCCCGGGCAAAGCCACGCGCCTTGCAACACCGGAGACTCGTCACGGCTGCGGGCGGCACAGATCACCACGTCAGCGTCCCGCACCGCCTCCTGGGCGCTGCTCACCGCCTGGATATCCAGCCCGGGCCTGAAGCTTTCGGCAAAACGCTCACGGCTCGCGGGCGTTGGACTGAACACCCGGACATGGGACACGTCGCGCACGGACTTGAGGCAGTCCAGCGCACCCCGCGCCTCGAACCCGGCGCCAATCACACCCACCCGCAGCGCTCGCTTGGGCGCCAGCAAATCGACCGCCAGCGCAGCGGTGGCGGCGGTACGCAGACCGGTCACCCGATTGCCGTCGATCAGCGCACTGAGGGCCATGGTTTGCTGATTGAACAAGGCGATCAGGTAGCTGGCGCAGCGCGCCCGCATGGAAGCGGCGATCAATTTGCAGCCCATCTGGCCGCCCGTGGGCGGTACGGCGGTCAAGCTGCGCAGCCAGAGCCCGTCGCCCCGCGCCATGGAACGAGGCGGCACCATCGCGTCGGACGTCGGATGGGCATACGCCTCGGCGAGTGCGGCGACGGCAGTGCCCCAATCGGCGAGAGAGGCAACATCGGCATCGCTGAGGAAAAGCGTCGGGGCGATGACTTGGGATTCTTGAGCGTGATGCATGGTGCGAACCTCGCAATCGGTATCAATCGTTGGTTGACTGACACCCTACGAGGCGCTCCCCGCACCGAATACTGCTGGGGAGCGAAAGCAGCTATCGCTTAAGTCGATGGCATGGACAGGTTGCAGATCAACCGGCGCACCTCACGGGAGGCACGCGTCACCGGGCGCCGGGGCGACTCCGCCAGGACAACGAAGCGCTCGAGGACCGGCTCGACGATTCGCGATGACACCAATCGCTGATCCAACGAGCCCGGCAGCACCGACGCAATGGCATAGCCGCCCCCCGCCGCCACGACTTCGTACTGCAGCTGGACGGAATCGGCTTCCACGGCCACGGATAATTCGACACCTTGATCGGCGGCCAAGTGGTCGAGCCTGGCCCTCAACAGATGCGGCCGCCCGGGTACGACCAGGGGCAATCCAGATAACTGCTTCAACGGAATGTCTCGACTGGCGAAAAGAGGATCGACCGCAGGCCCCACCAGATGCAGTGGGAGCCTTGCCAGCAGATGCGCTTGCCCGATGCTCGCCTCGCTCTCGCGCAGCACCAGCGCCATATCCAGGCGACCGTCGTGCAACTGCTCTTCGAGTTGAGCACTGGCGCCCTCGATCAAATGCAACCTTACCCCGGGCATCTGCGCCCGCACCGTGGAAAACAGCGTCCCCGCGAACCGCCGCACCGCTGAGGGCAACATGCCCACGACCACCTCGCCCACCGGTTTTCCACGCAGGTTGCGAATGTCGTCGGCAAGGCCCTCCGCATCCGCGAGAAGGCCGGATATACATGGCAACAGCTGTTCACCGAATTCGGTCAGGACCACGCCTCGTCCGGTGCGATGGAACAGGCGTTCGCCACATTGCGACTCGAGCAAGGCGATATTGCGACTGACCATGGATTGCGGCATATCCAGCAATACGGCCGCTTTGCTGAGGCTGCCCGCCGCCACGACACGGACAAACAAGGTCCAGCGCGGATCGATGATGGTCAGCGCCGAGGCGGGGTACTGCGTTGTCGTTTCCGGCACCTGGGCGTTCTGGATGGTTGTCATGTCAGCAGCTCGTTGCGGGCCTGATGCAGGTACTCGCGACTGTCCTGGAGGTGCAGGCGCATGGCCGCGCGTGCGTATTCGGCGTCTTGATTGAAGATCGCCTGGTAGATCTGCTCATGCTCGCTTTGCATGCGCTGCTCGTAGTGCAAAGGCTCATCGTGGAACAGCCGCGCGGAATCCAATCGGCTGCGCGGAATGATGACCACGCCCAGGTTGAGCAGCGTGTGGGCGATGTAGTGATTGCCGGTCGCCTCGGCGATGCCCAGATGGAACTGGAAATCCAGCGCCGCCCGATCATTGAGGCTGACTGCCGGCTGTCCGAGCTGATCGAGCAGCGCTCGCAAACCGGCCAGCTGATCCGGGCGGCGGCGTTGCGCGGCGAGCCCGGCGGCTTCGACTTCCAGGCCAATCCGGAACTCCATGATCGCCAGGGAATCGACGATGACACCAATCGTCGCCGGGTCGATGAAGGTCTTCAATGACAGCGTGCTATCGCGCACAAACGTACCGATGCCGTGGCGTGTCTCGACCATTCCGGCGGCCTGCAGACGCGACATCGCCTCGCGCACCACGGTCCTGCTGACCCTGTGTTCGAGCATGAGGGCCGACTCGGTGGGCAATTGTTCTCCGCTACGCAGTCGCCCCTCGATGATGTGCTCGGAAAGCAGCACCTCAAGCCCTCGGGAAAGACTGCCGCGTTTTTTTCCTTCCGACGCACGCACGGTCATTCCTCGAAAATCGCCACGGCGCGGACGAAGCCGGCCGAGGCGTGCCTGATTTTGTAGGGGAAACAGGACACCTGAAAGCCATGGGCGGGCAGGCATTCCAGGTTCGCCAGTTTCTCCATCTGGCCGTAGCCGATGTCGCGTCCGGCCTTGTGCCCTTCCCAGATGATCGAGGCGTCGCCGGTGGCGGCGAAGCGTTCGCGCGTGTACTTGAACGGCGCGTCCCAGCTCCAGGCATCGGTGCCGACCACGCGTACGCCGCCCTCCAACAGATACAACGTGGCCTCGCGGCCAATGCCAACCCCGGCATCCAGATAACCTGGCTGGCCGAACAGCGCACCGGCGCGGGTATTGACCAGGACGATGTCCAACGGCTGGAGCACGTGTTCGATGCGCGCCAGCTCAGCCTGTACTTCGGCGGCGCTGACCACGTGACCGTCAGGCATATGGCGAAAGTCCAGTTTCACCCCCGGTTGCAGGCACCAGTCCAGCGGCAACTCGTCGATGCCGAACGCCGGCTTGCCGCCGTCCGTGGTCGAGGCGTAATGCCAAGGGGCGTCCATGTGCGTACCGCTGTGGGTGGTGATTTGCAGGCGCTCCGCCGCCCAGGATTCGTCGCCAGGCAGTTGCGCCTTGGCCAGGCCGGGAAACATCGCGGCCATCTCCGGCCAGCCTTGTTGATGGTCCATGTAGTCGATTTTCGGCAGCAACGGCGGCGGATCAGTGTAAGGGTTGTTGTCCAGGGTCACGGACAGGTCCACCAGACGGCGTTTAGTCGGTTGCATGATCGGTCACTCCAAGCGCCACCCGCCCCCGCGCACGACGCGCCGAGCCAGCAGGCTTCAAACTGTTACGTATCAAGGCGGCAGCCGAGCCGTCATGGCGAAAGCCAAGGGCCCGGGCCAGTGGGGTTTTCATCGCCGGGAAACTGCCGAACAAGGCTTGCAGCCCGGCATCCGGTAAGAAGCTGATCAGTCCGCGGCGTTCCTGGCCGTAGGCAGCGGCCAGGGCATCGATGACCTGGGCAATGGACAGGTGCAACAACGGCAGTTGCCAGACACGTGAGCCGCCGAGTTCGGCGGTCGGCAGCTCGGCGGCTCGCAGCAGGTTATCGACGCAGCACCGCACCGACATCCACCACGCCTGCGCCTGCGGCGACACCGGGCAGCAATACGGCTCGCCCTGGGCAAACGCGTGCAGCAGATCGCTCATGAATGCCGAACGCAGGCCGTTGGGTTCACGTGGACGCGCGACGATGCCGGGCAGGCGCACGGCACGACCGTCCACCTCGCCGCGCCGAGCCAGATCGTTGAGGGCCGTTTCCACCATCACCTTGTGCGCGCCATAGCTTATTTGCGGGTGTGGCACGGCACGCTCATCCATGCGCGCCGACAGGTCGCCGCCGTATACCGCCACGCTGCTGGCGTACACCAGCACCGGCACGCCAGGCTGTTCGCGCAACTGATCGAGCAACTCAAGGCTCGCCAGCAAGTTGACCTGATAGCCCAGTGAATACAGCTGCTCGGCCGCGCCGCCCGGCACGCTCACCAGGTGGAACACCACATCGATGCCATCGGCCAGGGCGCGACGCAGCAACGCGGCATCGGTGACGCTGCCACAATGACGGCGCACGCGCTTGTCGTCAGTAAAGCCCGCCAGTTCCTTATCCAGCAGGATCAACGCGCTGATTGGCTGGCCTCGCAGCTGATTCGTGTCGAGCAGGCGCTGCACCAGTGCCCGCCCGACAAAGCCGTTGGCACCGGTAATCATCACGCGCATGGGCGGTCTCCTCGGACGACACGCTGGTCTATCGCGCCAAAGACCGACTGCCCTTGCGCATCGAGGACGTCCATGCGCACCCGGTCGCCAAAGCGCATGAAGGACGTTTTGGGCGCGCCCTGTTCAATCATCTCCACGGCACGACGTTCAGCGATGCAAGCCGCGCCAACGCTGGGGTCGGCATTGGAAACCGTGCCGGAACCGATCACGCAGCCGGCCCTGAGACGCCGGGTCAGCGCTGCATGGGCGATCAACTGATGGAAGCCGAAATGCATCGCGCCACCGTGGGCATGCCCGAACCACTGGCCATTCCATTCAACCTTCAGCGGCAAGTGCACGCGCCCGTCGCTCCAGGCTTCGCCCAACTCGTCGGGGGTGATTGCCACGGGGGCAAAACTTGATGAGGATTTGGCCTGGATAAACCCGAAGCCGGTCTTCATCTCCCGGGGTGCAAGTGCGCGCAAGCTGACGTCGTTGACTTGCACGATGAGACGGATATGGGCGAGGGCTTCTTGCGCCGAGCAGCCCATGGGAACTTCATCGACCACCACGGCGAATTCACCTTCGAAGTCGATGCCATGGGTTTCACTGGGCAGCACGATGTCATCGTGGGCGCCGAGGAAGTCATCGCCGCAACCCTGGTACATCAGGGGCGTGTGTTCGACACCTTCGATGGGATCCAGCGAAAACGCTTTCTGCATCCGCTCGCCATGGCTGAGAAACGATGAAGCATCCAGCCACTGCCAGGCACGCGGCAAGGGTGCGGCGGCTTGTTGCGGATCAAAGGCAAAGGCCCCGACCAGCGCGCCTTCGTTCAGGGCGTCATAGCGAGCGCGCAAAGCGGCCTCGACGCTCGGCCAATGCTCGATGGCCTCCTGCAGCGTCGCCGCGAGATCACTGGCATCCACGGCCCAGGCCAAGTCGCGTGATACCACCAACAGGCGACCGTCGCGGCTGTGATCCTTGAGAGTACTGAGCTTCATGCCCGTTCTCCTTGCAGTTCGGGGGCGAAGCGACCGTCGAGCAGCACGAAGAGCATGCGTGCCATCTGCTCGGTGCGATTGCTCCAAGCGTGATTGGTGCCGCGCTGCACGACGATGTCACCGCGCTTGAGGTGCACCTCTTCGCCATCGAGGACCAGCCAGACCTCGCCCTCCGTCACCACGCCGTAATCCAGCGTTTCGGTGCGGTGCATCAGTTTGTGCGTGGAGTCCGCCTGGCCCGTACCGGCGTGGGCCTGGCCAATTTCGGCGAAGGCTGCCGCGGCATCCTCGGCACTGACCTGGTTCTGCACGCTGTCGGGCGGGATATCCACCACGCGGATGACGCTGCCCAAAGGGGCCGGACTCAATTGAAGCGGCTTGCGGGTGGGGTCGTCGCCGTTGTCGAGCGCGGCCGGGCTGGCGCCGCTGTTCCAGATCTCGTGGAAGACCGTGCCGGGCACGGCCTTGAGCGGGAAGCTGTTCGGCGTCGGTCCGCTGAGCGCGACCACCGCCCGCCCCTGGGCATCGTGCCCGGTGACCACGCGTTTGAAATCAGGAAGCTGTTGCATGTTCAAGTCCTCGATCTGTTGGTGGAACGTGCCAGCGGGTAAAAATGGATTCATGGGAAAGCCTTAAAGATCGAGCACCAGCCGCGCGCTCCTGGCGCGCGAGCAGCACGGCGTGAACTGGTCGTTGCGTGCTCGCTCGGCATCGGTCAGAAACATATCGCGATGCTCCGGCTCGCCTTCCAGCACCCGTGTCAGGCAAGTGCCACAGATGCCCTGCTCGCAGGACAACGGGATGTCGATGCCGGCCTCCAGCAGCACCTGGGCCACGCTGAGCGCGGCAGGCACCTGGAAGCATTGCCCGGTGCTTGCCAGTTGCACCTCGAACCCGCCCGCCTCGCTGGCCGGCGCAGCGGCAGCGGTAAAGTACTCACGGTGCAGCTGCGCCTCGGCCCAGCCCTGCGTGCGTGCGGTATCCAGCACATGGTCCATGAAGCCATTCGGGCCGCAGACATACAGGTGGCGATCATTGGCCGGCGCGGACAGAACCCGAGCGCTGTCGAGGCGCTGGGCATCCTCACCGTCGTCAACATGGATGTGCACGTTGTCAGCCAACGCCGAATGGCGGATGTACTCGATGAAGGCCATCCGCCCGGCTGAACGACCGCAATAGTGCAACTCGAAAGGCGCGCCGATCCGCGCCAGGCGCTCGGCCATGCAAAGGATCGGCGTGATGCCGATACCGCCCGCGAACAACACGCTGTACCCCGCCCCATATTCCAGCGGGAACAGGTTGCGCGGCTCGCTGATGCGCAGCCGGCTACCTTCGTGGACCTGCTCGTGCATGGCCTGCGAACCACCGCGCGACGCCGGGTCGAGCAACACCCCCAGCAGGTAGCGGTGGCGTTCTTCCGGGTGATTGCACAGCGAGTACTGGCGCACCAGGCCATTGGGCAGGTGCACGTCGATATGCGAGCCGGCGCTGAAGGCAGGCAGCACGGATTCTTCGGCCGGAGCCAGCTCGAAGCTGTAGATGCCTTCGGCTTCGCGCCGCTTGCGAGTGACGATGACTTCGATCATCCCTTGGCACCCACAGGCTGCTCGGCAGCGATCAAGCGATCGAGTACACGCCGCGCGCGGATGGCGCCTGCATCACCGATCAGCAGGACCGGCTTCAAGTCCCAGAACGACGCATCGCCCATCATGCGCTGCTGCGCCTCGAGCATCGGCAAGTCTTCATCGGCAAAGGGTTGGTTGATCGCGGCCGCTTGCTCGTCAGCGAATCGCTCGGCGAACTCGCCCATTGCCTTGGGGAAACAAACTGAAAACCAGTAGTGAGTCGTGGCCTCGGTTTCCGGGGTGAACAGATGCGGAATCGGCGTGGAAACGCCCTGTTCCCTGGGGAGCCCTGTCGCCACCGCACCGGAAAACAACAACATGTTCGCAGGCGCATCCCAACGCACATCAATCCAACGGTCCACCGGAGTGCCCTGGGGAATGTTCCAGGCGGCGTAGAGAAATTCCGGCATGATTTCCGCGACGGTCTGGCGGTTGGACCAAACGGTGTTGCCCTCCTCCTGCACGCTGGTCAACGCGCTCTTGACGCCATCACCACCCAACGTTGACGGGTGCAGGAACTCGATATGACTCAGGTCCATGATGTTGTCGGTTTCCAGCACGTAGTTGGCTCGCGCGTGCAAATAACGTTTGCCGACATACCAAAGGTCTTCGTCCATGCAACTGAAATCCGGAATCAGCGTCGCGTCGGCCAGACCTGCATCGCCCATCCAGATCCACAACAGGCTGTGGCGCTCGACCAGCGGGTAAGCCTTGACCTTCGCCGCCTTGGGAATGGCGCCATCGCCGTGGGGGTTATGCATGCAGGTGCCGCTGCCATCGAATTCCAGGCCGTGGTACGGGCAACGCACCGAATCGCCTTTAAGCGTTCCCATGCCCAGGGGCGCGAAACGGTGGGGGCAGCGATCGGCAATGGCCTGGGCGGTGCCCTGGGTATCGCGAAAAAACACCACGGGTTCGTTGAGCAGGGTTCGTTGGAACAGCTCTCCGGCGTTGACCTCGGTTCCCCAGGCGGCTGCGTACCAGACGTTGCGTAGGAAGCTCATCGCAATACCTCTTTTCCAAAGCTTGATGACGGGTTGGCGTGCGTCGCCGCGCGCTCGGTTTCAATCAACCGACGCAGCACCCGCCGACAGCGCACGGCCCCGGCATCGACGGGCAGCAACACCGGGTTGAGGCCCAGCAAGTCAACCTCACCTATCTGGCGCTGCTGGGCCTCGACCATGGGTTTGTCTTCACCGGCGAAGATGCCGATCAACATGTCCTGGACGAAGGCGTTCAATTGCGCGTTGTCCTGCTCGAAACTGCGCGTGTTGGCGAAGAAATAATGGGTATTCGTCGCATCCTGCGGGGTCATCAGGTGCAGGTTCCAGGTCACCGGTCCCTCTTCCCTGGGGCGCCCTGGCGCGGTGGCGCCACTGCCCAGCAGCATCAGGCCAGGCGCGTGCCAGATGACTTCGGCCCAGACGTCTGCCCGGCTCGGATCTTCAAGGTGAGCGCCGAACGCCGGCGGAGGAACATCATCTGCGGCCCACCAACTGATGCGCACGCGATCGTTGGCCAGCTCCTCGACGGCGGCGCGGGTGCGTGACAACGCTCCGCCACCGAGCGTATCCGGGTGCAGGAAATCAACATGGCTCAGGTCCATGATGTTGTCGGACAGCAGCTCGTAATGCGCGCGTGTAGGCAGGTACCCGTGTCCCTTGGCATGGGTGGGCGCCTGCTCGAAAAAGGAAAAGTCAGGAATCAGCGCATCGCTGGCCAGGTGACGCTCACCCAGCCAGACCCAGATCGCGCCGTGGCGTTCAACGACCGCGAACCCGCGGACACAGGCCGCCTTGGGGATGTTTCCCTCGCCATGGGGGTTGTGCGTGCATTGGCCACTGCCGTCGAAACGCAAGCCGTGGTATGGGCACTGGATGCTGTCGCCAACAATCGTGCCCATGTGTAGCGGGGCAAAACGGTGCGGGCAACGATCGGCGAGCGCTTGGATCGCGCCCCGGCTGTCGCGAAAGAAGACCATGGGTTGTTCGACGATGGTCCTGCCCAGCATCGCCCCTGGCGCCAACTCGTCCGCCCACCCGGCGATGTACCAGGTGTTGAGCAAATAGCTCATATCGTTCTCCTCTTGTTCTTGTTCTTGTTTTTTTGGGATGTGGAATCAGCGATCAGGCTTTGCCGCAACCGCAGCGGGAAAAACCGACTCGCCGCCACGCAACCGAATACAGGCCACGGCCACCAGGAGTTGAACGCCGGCAACGATGCCCAGCGCGGCGGGCAAGGCGCTGGTCACCCCACCGGTGATCGCCAGCACCACCAGCGGGCTGACAAACTCCCCGGCGAAGAACATCGAGGTGAAACCACCGGCGGCGCGGCCGCGCTGCTGGAAGTCGACCTGGGCCATGATCCAGGTGAGCAGGGTCGGCATCATCAGGCCGATACCCAGGCCATTGATCAGTACGGCGATCACCACCCATCCATGGCTGTCGGCCACCGCCAGCAACCCACCGCCGATGCCAGCGGCGACGAAGGCCAGGAGCATCTGCCGGTGCGCCGGCACGCCACTGAACAGGCGGAAACTCAACGCGCCGACCAGTACGCCGAGCTGGCTGGCGCCCATGGTCAAGCCAATCTGCTGCGACCCTTCGACATGCAGCAGGTTGAGCAGATAACCAACTTGTACCGGCACGATGAACAGGCTCAATCCGGCAAGGAATGCCAGGCCATACAACGGTGCCAAGGCGCGCCAGGGAAACGTCGCGCCTGCGGCTTTTTTCGCCGCGACGTCACGCCCATGCGGCTCCCACAGCAGCCAGGCCATCAACGGCAGCAGCACCAGCCCCAACCCATACAGCGCAAACGGTGTGCGCCAGCCGTACTCGCCCAGCACGCCGCCGATGGCAATGAAAATCGCCGCCGACAACGAGGTCGCGACCATTTGCAGGGCGAACATGCGTTCACGCCGCGCGCCGCTGTAGTAGTCGCCCATCATCGTGGTGCAACACGTCATGATCGCCGCCTCGGCCAGGCCGATGCCGGCGCGGCTGACGACGATCGCCTGCAACGAATCCAGCCAGAGCGGCAGCACCCCACAGACGGTGTAGAGGCACATCGCGCCGATCAGCAACGGCTTGCGTCCGAGTCGGTCGGCAATGATCCCGGCGAAAGGTGCCAACAGGGCAATCATCAGCGCCGGTAGCGTCAGGGCGATGGGAACCAGCACCGCGACGCCCGGGGTGTCGGCGAAGTGTTCCTGCATGCGCGGCAGGACGGGGGCCAGCAGCACCGCGCCGAGGACCGGCAGGCAGCTGCCGAGCAACAGCAACAAGGACTGCGGCAGCCGCGCCTGGCGTTCAACGTTCATCACGCACCTCCGGCGGTTGGGTCGCGCAGAACGCCACCCCGAAAGCGACCAGACCGGTTCGAAGCGCTAGCCAGAGATACTGCTGGAGCTGATAGATGCGAGGCATGGGAACATCCTTTCTTATTGTCATGACGCAATGGGTTGGGCGCAGGGCGTTGCGCGTTGATCGTGTCCCGGGGTTTGCGGACAAAGGGCCTGTTGCAGGCAACCGCCCTCCTCGACCACGGCAGGCGTGAGCGCCAAGCTGGTCGGCGGGATGGGTTCAGCCAAGGTCTGTTCCCGACTGATCCGTTCGCTCGGCAACAGGAAGTGCGCCAGGGCCGGCAACAGGACCAGGGCGCCGACCATGTTCCAGACGAACATGAACGCCAGCAGCACGCCCATGTCGGCCTGGAACTTGATCGGCGAAAACATCCAGGTGGCGACGCCGATCGCCAGGGTCACACCGGTCAGCATCACCACCTTGCCGGTGGACAGCAGTGCCCGGTAATACGCCTGCGACAGGCTGGTGCCCTGGCGCATGTGACCGAGCAGGATGCTCATCACGTACAGCGCATAGTCGACGCCGATGCCCACGCCGAGGGCGATGACCGGCAGGGTCGCGACCTTGACGCCGATGTCCAGCCAGACCATCAGCGCTTCGCAGAGGATCGAGGTGAGCATCAGCGGAATCACCGCGCACACCGTGGCACGCCAGGAGCGGAAGGTGATCAGGCAGAGCAGGATCACCGCACCGTAGACCCAGAACAGCATTTCCCGATTGGCCTGCTTGACCACGATATTGGTCGCGGCCTCGATTCCGGCGTTGCCGGCAGCCAGGAGGAACTGGACGTCGTTGGTATTGTTCGCCGCCGCGAACTGTTCGACATGCTCCACCAGGCGGGTCAAAGTTTGCGCCTTGTGATCGGAAAGGTAGGTGTACAGCGTCAGCAGGCTGCAGTCTTCGTTGTACAACCCGCGTGGCGCCCCGGCGGTGATCATGTTGAGCATCGCCTGGTTGTTCTGCAGCTCGTACCACTTCGGGCTGCCTTCGCTGAGGCCCACCAGCATTCGACGGTTGAGCAGCGCCAGGGAATTGGTCGAGTCGACACCCGGCAAGGTACGCAATTGCCAGTCGAGGGCATCGACCTTGTTCAGGATGTCATAGCGCGAACAGGCGCTGGCAGGCGTCTTGATCATCACCGCGAACAGATCGCTGCTCGCGCCGTAATGCCGGGTCAGGAAGGCATCGTCCTGGTTGTAGCGCGAGTCAGCACGCAGTTCGGGAGCGCCTGCATCCAGGTCACCCACCTTCAATTGCAGGCTAACCACGAAGCCGAGCGTCGCCAGCGCCAGGCTCAAGGCGATGCACAATGCCGCCCAGCGACGCTGGGTGAACAGATCGAGGAAGCGCCAGAATCCATGGCGATGTTGGCCGGCTTGCTCGGCGTGCTCGCTTTTCAGGCTCAGTCGCGCCGCATGGCCGCTGACCCCGATATAGGAAAGCAATATCGGCAGCAGGATCAAGTTGGTGAAGATCAGTACCGCGACGCCGATGCTGGCGATCATCGCCAGGTCCTGGATCACCTGGATCTTGATGATCATCAGCACCGCGAAACCGACCGCATCACAGAGCAGCGCGGTGAGCCCGGCGAGGAACAGGCGGCGAAAGGTGAAACGCGCGGCGACCACGCGGTGCATGCCGCGACCGATGTCCTGCATGATCCCGTTCATCTTCTGCGCCCCATGGCTCATGCCAATGGCAAACACCAGGAACGGCACCAGCACCGAATAGGGGTCCAGCTGATAATCCAGCAGCGGCAGCAGGCCAAGCTGCCAGACCACCGCCACCAGCGAGCAGAACACCACCAGCAAGGTGCTGCGAATGCAGCGGGTGTACCAATAGAGCACGACGGTGGTGATCAGGATCGCCACGGCGAAGAAGATCAGGATCTGCCGCAGGCCGGCGATCAGGTCACCGACTTTCTTGGCGAAACCGGTGATATGGATATCAACGCTGTCGCTCTGGTATTGGCTGCGCAGCGATTCCAGTTGTTGCGACAACCGGGTGTAGTCCAAGGGCCGGCCGTCGGGAGTGCGCTGCAACAGCGGGACCTGGATGATGCTCGAGGCCTGGTCGAATGCCACCAGCTGGCCGATTTCGTTGGACAGCTGCACATTTCGCCGCAAGGCCGCCAGGCTGGCGGAACCACCGTCGTAGTTATCCGGGATCACCGGCCCGCCTTCCAGGCCGGCTTCGGTCACGGCGACCCAGCGCGTGGCGGGCGTCCACAACGATTTCATGTAGGCGCGATCGACACCGGGCAGCAGGTAGATCTTGTCGCTCAACGCCTGCAAGGTCTTGAGGTAGTCAGCGTCATAGATCTCGCCCCGCTTGTTCACCACGGCGATGCGCAAGGCGTTGCCCAGCCCGCTCAACTCCTGCTGGTGCTCAAGGTAGTTGGCAATGTAGGGATGATGGGTGGGAATCATTTTTTCGAAACTGGCGTTGAGCTCGACGCGGCTGGACTGCCAACCCAACACCAGCGTGGTCGCCAGGCACAGCAGCAACACCCACAGGCGATGATTGAACAATGCCCGTTCGAGCACCGAGCCGGAACGCGGATCGAAATCGTCGAACGCATTCGCAGGGGATTGGGGGAACTTACCAGGGGACGTCATAACCTCACTCCGAAGCGGCAGTGGCTGGCTGCGCAATACGCTGCAGCCCGGTGAAACCGGCAACGACCAGGCTGCCATCGGCGGCCTCGATCAGACTTGAAACAGGCTTGCCCAACGGCTTGCCAAATGGCAGCAGCACCTGCCCGCCGTTGCGAAACAGCGTGCCGGCCTGGTTGACCAGCAACACCTGACCGTCGGCCAGGCGGGTGGCGTCGTTGAAGGAAATCGGCACGGGAACGGACAGGCGCTGAAAGCTTGTGCCGGCATCGTTGGAAACAAAGGCGTTGCCCTTCAGGCCGGCGACGAGCAGCGCGCCATCGGCACGACTCTGGAGGGTGAAGAAACTGCCTTCGTAAGGGCTGTCCAACTGGCTGAACGACGTCGCGTCGTCGTCCGAGCGCGCCAGGTAACCCTGCTCGCCCGCCAGGAACCAACGCGGGCCCTGGCGACTGATGGCGTACAAGTGCAAGCCGTTCGGGTTGGCGATGCGCCCCATCAATGAATGCCAGGTCGCGCCGCCATCGGTGGTCTGCAGCGCCAAGCCATAGGCCCCGACGATCAACCCACGGTGTGCATCGATGAACTGGAGCGCCAGGAAGGGCTTGTCCGCCCCATCGGCGACCAGACGCTCGGCACTTTGTACCCGTGTCAGGGCGTCGTCCGGGTTGGCTGCCGTGGCCTGCTCGGCCTTGGCGGCCTCCAGTTCCAGCTGTGCCACGCGCACGCCGTCGAGCTGCAGCGTCCAGTGCTCGCCGCCATCGTGCGTCGTCAGCACCACGCCTGCGTGGCCGACCGCCCAACCCTGCTGCGCATCGACAAACTGCACCGCCGTCAGGCTGACCGACACCGGCACCGAAGCCTGGCGCCAGCTCTGCCCGTTATCGTCGGAAAACACCACCAGCCCGCGTTCACCTACGGCGACGAGACGTGTACCGGCGCGCGCCAGGTCGATCAAAACGCCTTTCTGCGCACCCGACACTTGCATGGCGGGAGTATTCAGCGGCACGTCCACGGCAGCCGTCCCGGCCAGGCATTCGCCCGCGACGACGGGCAGGCACAGGGCCAAGAGCAACGCGCCCGCCTGACTGATTCTGTTCATAACCCACCTCGGAAAAACATTCATCCCCCAAGGGCAGGCCGACAGGCCCGCCCCTGGCTCTCGGCCCGATCAACGCACGCCGCGACCCGCCATCGCCGCGGGCGAGAACTCCGAGGCCTTGTAGCGATCAACCGCGCGATACTGCTCCGGCAACCCGGCATAGAGGTTCTGGATAAACCACGCACCGGAAGTCAGGTCGTAGAAACCGGATGACAGTTGCACCAGGCCTGGCAGGTCGGGCAATACGGAAGGCAGCGACCAGAGGGTCTTGGCCAGTTGACCGCTGGCGTCCCAACGATCGCCGAGCAGGGCTTGCCAAGTGTCCTCGTCGAGGTAGTAGCGGCCCTTGGGCAACTGGTGGCGCTTGCCGGCGGCCACCGTCGACTCGACCACCCAGACGCGGTGCAACTCCCAGCGCACGTAATCCGGGTTCAGATGGTGCTTGCCCAACAGGTCCTGCGGCTGGGCAGCGTTCTGCACCTTGTTGGTGTTGTAGGGAACGTAGATTTCCTGCTTGCCGACCAGTTTCCAGTCGAACCGGTCCGTACGACCGCCCCACACACTCAACTCATCGAAGGACATGACCCCGGCGGTGGAAGGCGTCGGCGTATCACAGCAGGCGTTGGGCAGCGTGCGCACCCGGCGCTGGCCGCTCAGGTAGACATGGGCCTGGGATTTGTCGCCGTTGATGTTTTCACGCCCGAGGATCTGCTCGCCGGCACGAATCGCCGGGCCGAGGTTGACGAAGTGCACCAGCCAGTAGTCGCCCGAGTAGTTTTCAGGACCGCGCTCCTGGAAGTAGTAGGGCATTTCCTGGGTCAGCAGGCCGTCGCTGGTCATCACCTGGTTGCCGTCGGCGGTCATCAGATAGTGGCGAAAATGCCCCGCCACCGAAGTGCCGCGCCAGTTCAACACGTGGTTCCAGATGGCTTCGGTGCCGTTCTGCGGAATCGGAAACGGAATCCCGCCATAGGCACCGTCGGGAATCAGGCCGGCACTGCTGTTGATCAGTTTGGCCCGAGTCGCATTCTTGAAGGTGTTGTCGTAGACCCATTGCGGCGCGGCCGCCGTGCGCCGGGTCGGGTAGACATCGATGCGATAGGTCTCCGGGAAGCGCTTGAACAGCTCCTTGGTGCCGTCGCTGAGCTTGTCGGCGTACTTGGTCAGGTTCTGTGCAGTGATGCTGAACAAGGGTTTATCGGCGGCAAACGGATCGCTGCGCTTGGCGCCCGGGACATAGCCCGGCTCGACCTTGGTGTAGCCACCGTCCCAGGCCGGGATGCTGCCGTCGGCATTGCCAGCCTTCTCGGCACCGAAGGGCGTCAGGGTCTTGCCCAGCGCGGCGGCTTGTTCGGCGCTGGCGGCCAGGGCGATCGGCGCGGCGGCAGCCAGCAGGGTTAAGCACAAGGCCTTTAGAGTGAACTGAATGGTCATGCGCGAATCCTCTTAAAACGTGGTCTTGACGGAGAAAGCCAGGTAATCCCGGTCCTTCAGCGACTGCTTGTAGTTGAACTGGTTGGCGGCGTTGAGGCTGGTATCCTCGGGACCGTAGAAGTGGGTGTAGGTCAGCCCCACGGTCACTTGGTCCAGGTAGGTGGCGGAGACGCCGATGTTCATGTCCCCTCCCCGATCCGGCCCGAACCCACTGATCACCGCCGACTTGCCCATGGGGAAATAGCTGATGCCCACCGGCACGCTGATATCCACGCCTGGGAAGAACTGGCGATAGGTGGGTGTGTAAACCAGCTTCAAGCCCAGGCCGTCATCGGTGGCGTTGGGGTCCAGCGCGGCACGATTCCTGGTCACGGCCAGCAGGCGGTTCCAGGCGACCTCGCCCACCAGGCTGGCTTCATTGGAAACAAAGGAAGGGCCCAGCGAGGCCAGGACGTTGAGGTTGACGTGGGCCGTGCGGCCGACGGCGTAGAGGGCGTCATCGTTGTTGTCCGCGTCGACGCCCGGCAGGACGGTCTGGGCGTTGGAGACCAGCGGCATGTTCCAGCGCATCGACGCTTCGCCGGCAAAGCTGTACTCGTTCACCGACGTCGCGAAGCTGGCCCCCAGGACCCGGATATCTTCCGGGTAGACCCAGGAGTATTCGCCGACCTGCCCGGTGCTGAAGTTCGGCCCGGTGGCATTCGGCTTCAAATACAACGTCGGGGTTTTCTCGTGGTACTGCAGCGCGTACAGGCCGTAATCCGTCGTCCCGGTGTTGTACTTGAGCTGCAGGCCGCCCTGGCCGGAGCTCCTGGCCTTCTTGTCCTTGCCATGGAAAAACGCCGCCGGGCTGTTGGCATTGCCGCCCAGGAAATCCGGGAATGGCCCGCCCGTGATCAGCCGTTCATTGCCGTCGCCGATGGTGTCGCTGGTGGAGAAATAACTGCCTGCGCCCGGCAAGCGGGTGGCTTCCCACTCCAACTGGTAGAAGGCACCCAATGACACATCGTCGGTCAGTTGGTACGCGGTGGAGAGCTGGTTGACCGGCCGGGTGATTTCCTTGAACTGCGTGTTGGGCACCGACTGCGCCTTGACCACGTCCACCGGCGCCATGGCCCCGGCAATCCCGTTGCCGCCGAAGAACAGGCTCTCGCCCCAGATCAGGCCGTGGCGCCCCGCGCGAACCGACAACGTACGGTCGGCCAGCTCACCGTTCCAGTAGACAAAGGCGTCCAGCAGTTCACCGTCGCCACCGTGCAATTGCTGGGTGTCGTGGGTGAATTCGTCGAAGCCCACCGACCGTTGGTTGGCGCTGGCCGCGTCGTTGTTGTCGTTGCGGTCCTGGTACACGGTGTCGTACCAGGCGGCGCCGCTCAGACGGGCACCGAAGTTGTGAAAACCGATGTCCAGTTCGGAAAGAATGTCCAGGCGATTGGAGATCAGCCCCTTGCCGAAGTTATGGTCGCCGTCATTCTGGTTCAGCGCCGTCTGGCCCTCGCTGAGTTTGCTGCTGGGATCCTTCAGCCGCCAGGCCGCGCTGTACTTCAGCGTATTGTCCCAACGCAAGCTGAGGTCGGGATTGCCGGTGTCGATCTGGAAGGCCTGGGCAGCCGAAGCGCCCAGTCCCAGGCTCGCAGCAAGGGTCAGGGTAAAGGGGACGCGCCGCGACGCAGCGATCTTGCGAGTAGCCATCGAAGTAACCCTCTTATTGTTTTTTTTGTATGTCAGTTCTTCTGGTAAAACCGTGCCGCAATCCAGCCAGGCCTACCGACTGTTTTTGCACGCATTCGCTGCCGGGTTGTGTTCACTTTCTCGGCAAAGCAGGCGTTTGACTAATCGCATGTAGGGATACGATGTATCAGAAACCGCGATACATTCATGACCCCGCAGGCACCTCCAGTTGGCCGGCTTCGAGCACCAGCCAATCAGCCTCCGCGTGCCATTGCAGAGCACTCAGGCTTTCGCCCAGGCACGGCCCGTAGACGCACAAACCCGTGTCCGGAAGGAACCTGGCACCGTGGGCGTAACAGATGACCTGGCGGCCATCGACGCTGAGAAAACGGTCCTTGCGGTACTCCAGGCGCACCTCCAGATGCGGGCAACGGTTGCGATAAACCCGCACCTCGCCGTCATGGCGCAGGGCAAATACGCTGTCCTTTCCGGTGCCCAGAGGGTCGAACCCGCGGGACTGCCCTTCGACCAGTTCATCCAGGCGGCACAGCACCATCGCTTCATGACCCATGGACGAAATCCGCACTCAGGCCTGCTTCGGCGGCGGACCGCTCGGGAACCATTTTTCCCGGGAGGTGAACAGGAACAGCTGCGAGTTATCCGCCGACAACGACGCGTGGCGCGCTTGCCAGTCGTCGTCGTGCTTGTCCATGTCGGCGTCATATTCGATATGGCAGCCCAGTGGGCTGTTGAAATACCAGAACCAGTTGGAGCCGAAGAGGTGGCGGCCCGGGCCCCAGAAACTGGTCCAGCCTTGCTGTTCGAAACGCCGGCCCGCCAGCAGCACTTCCGTGCCGCTGCCCAGGTGAAAGGTGAAGTGCTCGCAGCCCTTCATGTGCGGCGGGGTCTGGATCATGAACAGACAGTGATGGTCATCGGAACCGGCCGGACGCATGAACGGGCCCGCGCCAACGAAAGCATCCGTGGTCACGAAGCCCAGGCGCTTGTAGAAGGCTTCGGCCTTGACCGCATCCGGCACGAAATACACCACGTGGGACAATGTGCGTGGCAGGGCCTGCATGTCCGGGTTGACTGCCGGCTGGTTGACCGGACGCTGGGGAGCATGGCCCGGTGCGTTGGTCAGGTCGGCGGGCGCGCTGTACGGGCGTCGCACACTGACCTGGAAACCAATGGCGAAACCCATGTCGTCCACACTGTGCACGGAACCATCGGCACCGCGAGTCACCAGGCGGTCGCGCCCCAACTCATCGGCGATGGCCTCGAGATCCGCCACGCCGGCCACGCCATAGACGGTTTCACGAATCGAGGGTGCAGGCCCGATGGCCGCTGGCAAACGGACGTCATCCGCCCGACGGATAATCACCGCCGTGCCGTCGAGCGCTTCGAAACGACCGCCCTCGCTGTCGACATCGACAGGTTGCAGACCGTAGTCACGCAGGCAATGCGTACAGGCTTCAATATCGTCGACGCCAAAAATCAAGGCATCAAGACCGATGATGTTCATGGTTACCACTCCGTTGTAATTATTCGCATGAGGCCAGCACCCGCTCTCAAGGCTGGAGGCTATGCGCTGCCGAGCCGGGTCCTGGAGTCGGCAAGGCCTCACGGTCGGCCGACTGTGGGCCGATACTGAAGGGGTAGGAATTCACTGACTAATCGCTTGTCGGGATGCGACCTATCGGCAAATGCGATACCTGGCTGCGCCGCACAAGCGGCGGGGAATATCGAATCGGCGATACTCGATTCGCCCGCTTGCGGGACTTGACGCCGCGATAGGAAGGTCGGAATGTATTTACAAAATAAATACAAGAATCGAGACCGCCATGCGTTTCAACCACCTGGATCTCAATCTCCTGGTGGCGCTTGATGTGTTGCTGGAAGAGCAGAACATCACCCGCGCCGCCGAACGCCTGCACATGACTCAATCCGCCACCAGCGGCGTACTGGGCAGGCTGCGCCTGTATTTCGAAGATGAACTGCTGGCGCAGGTCGGGCGCAAGATGCAACCCACGCCCTATGCCCGGGAACTGGCGGCGCCGGTACGTGAAATATTGCTGACGATCCAGTCCTCGATTACCGCCAAACCGGTCTTCGATCCAGCCACCAGCAAGCGCCACTTCCGCTTGATCACCTCGGACTACCTGATCAGTGTACTGTTCGCCCGGGTTATCCAGAAGATTTCCCTGGAAGCCCCGCACATCACCTTCGAGCTGCTGGGCCCCGGTGACACCTCCACCGAGCTGCTGATGCGCGGCGAAGCGGACATGATGATCGTGCCCGAGCACTACCTCATCGAAGGCCACCCGTCGCAGTTGCTGTTCGAAGAAGAACACGTTTGCGTTGTGTGGGATGGCAATACCCTGGTGGGCGACAGCATCACGCTGGATCAATACATCGAGATGGGCCACGTCTCCGTGATTTTCGGCCGCAACCGGCAACTGAGCGTCGAAGAATGGCTAATGAGCCAATACGGCCTCACCCGCCGCATGGAAGTGGTGACCCACGACTTCAATACCCTGCCACAACTGATCGTCGGCACCCAGCGTATCGCGACCATGCTCCAGCGAATGGCCAGGCTCTACGCCAACTACCTGCCGCTGCGCATCGTGCAACCACCGGTAAAGATCCCGGTGATGCGTGAGTTCATGCTCTGGCACCGCACGATGGAAGGCGATCCGATGCACCGCTGGCTGCGGGCGAAAATCAGCCAGATCATCAACGAACTGGAGCAGTAGCGACCGCCCGCTGCTTGAGCTTTTTGTTGGCGTGCGGCCCCTGGCCCCAAACCGATGGTGCACGCCCCCTCCATCGCCGTTCGCAATACCTCCCATCCCGACTCGCGATTGGCCAAACAACTGGCCTCCCCTTAGCCTGCTTCGAACTGTCAGGCCTGGCGATCCTCGCTCCGGTCCTGGCCGCCTGCATTTGCTTGCATAAGGACAACAACAATCATGTTTCGCTACTTTCCAACCAACTACGTGTGGAACCTTTCCGTCGACCTGGCCATTGAAATGGGCGCCCGCATCGGCGAAATCGAGGAAATGTGCGCGCCATTGCAAGAAGCCGCCAGGCAGCCGGATGCCGCCGGCAGCCAGGCTTTCCGTGAAACCTGGGCGAACATGGCCGACAAGCTGTGCGGCTTGGCAGAAGAAGATGAAGGCAAGGGACGGATGTTATCCGCCGGTGAAAAGTACAACCGCGCCGCCACTTATTACCTGAGCTGCGAACGCCTGCAGGCCCATGGTGCGCCGGGCCGCACGGAGCTTTACCAGCGATTTCTACAGACCTTCCAGCGCGGCATCGAATTGTCACGGGAAAACTGTGAGCGCGTGGAAATCCCCTACGAGGGCAAACACCTTTCCGGCCTGCTGGTCCGTGCCGAAGGCGTCAGCGGCCCCGCGCCAATCCTGGTGCAGGTCAATGGGCTGGATTCCACCAAGGAAATGAAATACCGCGTCGGCCTCCCCGCCTGGCTGGCGAAACGTGGCGTGTCGTCGTTGATCATCGACCAGCCCGGCACGGGCGAAGCACTGCGCCTGCATGACCTGACGGCACGTTTTGACAGCGAACATTGGGCCAGTCGCGTGGTGGACTGGCTGGAAACCCGCGACGATATCGACGCCAGACGCATTGGCCTGGAAGGCGTGTCGCTCGGTGGTTATTACTGCCCGCGCGCCGTGGCCTTCGAGCCGCGCTTTGCGTGCGGTGTGGTATGGGGCGCCAATCATGACTGGCGCGACGTGCAGAAGCGTCGCCTGGAAAAGGAAGGCAGTTTCCCGGTGCCGCATTACTGGTCCCATGTGTCCTGGGTCTGGGGCGCCAAAGACACGGACCAGTTCATGGCCATCGCCGAGCAGGTCCATCTGGACGGCATCCTGGATCGCATCAAGGTGCCCTTCCTGGTCACCCACGGCGAGAAGGATTCACAGATCCCGGTGAAATGGGCACATCGTACCTACGACCAATTGGTCAACAGCCCGAAACGCGAACTGAAAATCTTCACCGAGCGCGAGGGCGGCGTGCAGCATTCGAGCTTCGACAACAGTATCAATGCCGGCCAGTACATTGCCGACTGGGTGGCTGAAGTGCTCGGTGGTCGTACGGCATGAGCGGCGTCTGACGAGCTACCAGGATCAGGCTCTGGCGGTCCTTTGTCCGCCTGAGCCTGATCGAATCGGAACAGCCAGCCCGACTTATCAGTCGAACTTGATCAAATCCTTGAAGATCAGCTTACCCCAGCTGTTTCCACGCGCTTGCACAAGCATTCCTCCTTCCGAAAGCCCACCCAGCCTGATGGGGGCGAACCCGAGGTTCTCCGCAAGCGCACCCACCTCTTCCGCTGCGCGCTCATCGTCGCTCGCCAGGAACACGACTCTCCTGCCGCCCTGTACCGTCGGATCCTGCTCGAGGACAGTGGCGATCAAATGGTTGAACCCCTTTACCAGCCGCGCCCCCCGTGAAGGCCTGCTCGACCACCTTGGAAGAAGGCAAGCCCCCGAGTTCTTCAGGGGATACGCCATAGGCATTGGTCACATCGATGATCGTCTTGCCCTCCCAGCTCGGCAGCGCCTTCGCAACATCCCGGTGCGACTCGTAGCGAACAGCCAAAAAAAGGACGTCCGCGTTGACCGCCTCCGCCAGCCGTTTGGGAATGAGCCCCGGGCCGATCGCGGCCGCTTCGGGCGAATGCCTTGGCAAGCGCCTGGCCAATCTTGCCGAAGCCGATAATTGCGTAGCTCATGGATGGTTCCTCGGGTCACTGCGCCCTGCGGGCTCCGGATTTCGAATGGAGCGACTGGCCGGGCGCGAAAAATCAGATTTGCGCCAGGCCGCCATCAACGGCAACTTCGCTGGCGGTCATGAAGCTGCTGTCTGCCGAGGCGAGGAAGGCGGCAACGGCTCCGATTTCTGCCGGATCGGCCATGCGCTGGAGCGGGTTCATCGAGGCGAAGACCTTCATGCCCTCCTCGCCCAACGCTTCCTTGGCCAGCTCGGTCGCCGTCGGCCCAGGCGACAGCACGTTGACCCGAATACCGGTGCCCTTCAAGTCCTCCGCCCAGGTCCGTGCAAGGTTGCGCACGGCTGCCTTGCTCGCGCTGTAGACGCTGAATGCCCGGGGCGCCGGTGGTGCCGGCGCTGGAGCCGGTCAGGATGATCGGCAAGTGGAAACCGCTGGTCCTGTTTTTTCTGCGTAATGGTCCGAAGCGCTACGGCGAACTCAAGCGGCTGATCCCAGGCGTCAGCGACAAAGTGCTGATCCAGCAGTTGAAAGACCTGGAAGCCGACCGCGTCCTGGCACGGACCGACTACAAGGAAGTGCCGCCACGGGTGGACTACGCACTGACTCCGCTGGTCTGCGGCTGTTCCAGGGACGCGGCGGTCGTTACTTCCCGATCCCCATCAACAGGTCGAAAAGCAATTGCGCGACCGGGGACAGTGTTCGCCCGCGGCGTGATATCAGCCCCAGGGTTCGGCTGATTGCGGGATTCGTCAGCGGGCGCGTGACCAAGGTCGCATGCCCTTCCGCCGGCATGGCCAGCTTGGGCACCACACCCACGCCCAGCCCCGCCTCTACCAGGCTGACCAGCGCCGGAACATGCTTAACCTCACAGAACGACCGGGGCCGGATATCGCGGTTGGCGAGCGCCTGGTCGATGAGGAAACGATTGCCGCTGCCCTGCGCGAGGCTGATGTAGTCCACCGTCGTCAGGTCGTCCCAGGTCAGTGACTCGCGTTCGGTCAGTGGATGGCCGACTTGCAAGGCGACGACAAACGATTCCTCCAGCAACGGCTGGAACACCACATCGGCATCCTGGGTGCCGATGTAGGTCAGGCCAAAATCCGCCTCCCCCCTGGCCACCACCGTCAGGATCGCAGACGACGACTCATCGATGACCCGTACCCGGATTCCCGGGTATTTGGCGTGATATTGACGGATGACGTCCGGAAGGAAATACGCCACCGCCGAGGGTACGCAGGCGATGGTGACTTCTCCGGAAAGCCGGTAGGCCAGGTCGTGAAAACCAATCAGCGCATTTTCCACTTCGTTCAGCACATTCCGCGCGCGGGGAAGAAAACCACGGCCGATGGTGGAGAGTTCCACTCGACGGGTGGTGCGCTCGAACAACTGCACGCCCAGGGCCAGTTCAAGCTTGTCGACCCGACGCGACAGCGCGGATTGCGACAAATGCAGCGCCTGGGCAGCCGCGCTGAAACTACCCAGATCCGCTACGGCGAGAAAACCGCGTAAATCCGCGAGATCAAAATTCATGCGTTTCCCTCATAGATCCAACTTTTATTTGCATTTCTCTTTTTAATCAGCGCCCGGCAACCTGTCAACTCAGTCGAATCCATGAGTCATTTCCATGCACAACAAAAACGAATCCGCTGATGTTGCCCTTGAAGACCTGCGCGAACTGGGGCGTCTTGCCTTCCAGGGCTTGGGGCTTGCGCCAGAAGCCGCCGAACAGGTTTGCCAGGTGTTGGTGCTTGCCGACTTGTTCGGCTTGACCACCCACGGGCTGAGCCGCATCGAGTCCTATGGCGAGCGCCTCGAGTCCGGCGGCATCAGTGCCGCAGCCGAGCCGACTGTAGAGGCGCTTGCCCCCGCCATCGCACGGGTTGATGGGCGCAATGCCGTCGGGCCGTTGGTCGGCATGACGGCGCTGGAGGCCGGAATGAAGATCGCCCGGCAGTTCGGCATCGGCCTGGTCCTGGCGCGCGGCAGCAATCATTTCGGCCCCGTCTCGCCCTATTCCTACATCGCGGCCGAGCAAGGTTTTGCCAGCATCATCGGCAGCAACGCGACCACTACGATCGCACCTTCGGGCGGTAGCGACGCACGCCTGGGCAACAGCCCCCTGGGATTCGGCGTACCGAATCCGGATGGCAATCACTTCATGCTGGACATGGCCATGAGCGTCGTCGCGCGGGCGAAGATCCGCAACGCCCTCGCCCGCCAGGAAAGCATCCCGGACAACTGGGCAACGGACGTCAGCGGCAGGCCCACCACCGATCCCCGTGCGGCGCTGGACGGCTTCCTGTTACCCATCGGCGGTCACAAGGGCTACGGGCTGGCGCTGGTGGTTGATTTGCTGGCGGGGTTGCTTTCGAACGCGGCCTATCTGACCCACGTGAAATCCTGGGTCGATGCGCCGGATGAGCCGCAGAACCTGGGGCACTTTTTCATCCTCATCGATACCGCACGCCTTGGCTCCGCTGGCTGGCTGCAGGAACGCATGCGCGACTTCGCATCGATCCTTCACCAAAGCCCCCCCATCGAACCCGCGTCGCCGGTCATCGTTCCGGGGGAGATCGAACTGAAGAAGATGCGGCGCTACTTGCATGAAGGCGTGCCGGTGGATGCCGCCACCCGACGGCTGTTGGATCAATACGCAAGTCGGGTGGCCTGAGATGACTTCATCCCACAAAAACCTTGCGACCGCCTTCAGCCCCACTGGCGTGCTGAGGGCGTCGATCAACGTGGGCAATCCCATCCTCGCGCGGCTGGACGAAGCCGGGAACGCGGTCGGTGTATCGGTCGATCTGGCCGCTGCCTTCGCCGAGGAACTGGGGCTGCCGCTTGAGCTGCGCGTGTTCAAAAGCGCGGGGGAATCCGTCGCGGCGGTTTCCGAGGGCCGGGCCGATTTCGGCTTCTTCGCGATCGACCCGCTTCGTGCCGAACAATTGGCCTTCACCGAACCCTATGTGCTGATCGAAGGCTGCTACCTGGTCAGGGAGGATTCGCACTTGAGCAGCATCAATCAGGTGGACCAGCCAGGCCTGGCGTTGGTGGTCGGCAAAGGCAGCGCTTATGACCTGTACCTGACGCGCGAGCTCAAGCACGCCACGATCATCCGCTCGCCGACTTCACCCACCGTGGTCGATACCTTCCTGGCCGAGGGGGCCGATGTGGCGGCAGGCGTGAAGCAACAGCTTGAGTTCGATACCACACGCTTCCCCGGCCTGCGCCTTCTGCCGGGGCGTTTCATGGAGATCCGCCAGGCCATGGGCGTTCCCCATGCCTATGGCAAGGACGCCGCCGAATGCTTGCGACGATTTGTCGATCGGGCCAAGGCCAGCGGCTTCGTTGCCGAAGCCATCAAGCGCCACGGCATCGTGGGCGCCACGGTCCCCGGCTGACGACCACGCAAACGTCCTGCGCCCTCTCCAATAAAAACAAGAGTAACTGACATGTTGGCATTCCTTGGCTTATCGATGGTCGTGGTATTTACCTACCTGATCATGGCGAAGCGACTTTCGCCCATCGTTGCGCTGATTGTCGTACCGGTGGTCTTTTCGATCATCGCGGGCTTCGCGCTCACCACCGACAAGATGATGCTCGACGGCATCAAGATGGTCGCCCCCTCGGCGGCGTTGCTGCTGTTCGCGATCCTGTTCTTCGGCGTCTTGTTCGACGCCGGACTGTTCGACCCGATGATCAAGACGATCCTCCGTGTGGTGAACGGCAATCCGGTGAAGATTGCCGTCGGCACGGCCATTCTCTCGTTGACCACCGCGCTGGATGGTGACGGCACGACCACCTACATGATCACCTGCGCAGCGATGCTGCCGCTGTATAAACGCATCCAGATGAACCCGATGATTCTTGCCAGTATCTGCGTGCTTTCATTGAGCGTGATGGGCGGGATGACACCGTGGGGCGGGCCGGCCACTCGGGTCATCGCGGTGCTCGGGCTGGACGCCGCCGAGTTCTTCATTCCGCTGTTGCCGACCATGGCCACCGGCGCCGCCGGGGTGCTCTACATCGCGTATGTACTGGGCCGGCGCGAGGTTCGGCGGATCGGTGTGGTGACCCTGTCCAGCGGTGGAGATGACTGCTACATCGATTCCATCGTCGGCCAGGGGGAGCATAAAAAACCGAAGAACGTGGTGCCCAACCTGATACTGGTATCGATGGTGATGGTCTGCCTGGTCACCGGGCTGCTGAATTCGGTGATCAGTTTCTTGCTGGGATTCGTGATCGCCCTGGTCATGAACTACCCGAACCTGAACCTGCAGAAAGAACGGATGCTCGCCCATGCTGGCAATGCCATGGTCGTTGTGTTGCTGGTGTTCGCAGCCGGGGTGTTCGCGGGTATTTTCTCCGGCACCAAGATGGTCGATGCAATCGCACAACTGCTGGTCAATACCATCCCGCCGTCCTGGGGCCATCTGTTTCCGCTGGTGGTGGCAATCACCAGCATGCCGCTGACGTTCCTGTTGTCCAACGATGCCTATTATTTCGGTGTCGTGCCCATCCTTGCCAATGCCGCGGCAGCGTACGGGATCAGCCCGATGGAAATCGCCCGCGCCTCGGTATTGGGCCAACCCGTGCATCAGATCAGCCCACTGGTGGCGTCGACGTTATTGCTGGTCGGCATGATCGATCGAGACCTTGGCGACTTCCAGAAGAGCACGATCAAATGGGCGGTGTTGCTTTCGCTTTTGATGACGGGGTTGTCGCTGCTGACCGGGGCGATCAGCCTGTTTACTTGAGGAAAGCGTCGGCGGAACTGGTCGAAGCGCACGGACCTGCTATCTTCATCAAAGACCTGAGTAGTTGCGATCCCATACGTATCCAGGTCTGTACAGGGAGTGGGTGAAGTTGGAAGCAGTGGAACTGCTCGCTATTGACGAACGGCTCATGCCATCGCCCCATGGCGAGTGTGATGTGGTCATCGTCAATTACAACGCTGGTCAGCTATTGCTGGCGAGTGTCGGATCGGCCTTTGCCGCCGGCGCCTCCAGGGTGATCGTCGTGGATAACGACTCCCACGACGACAGCCTGAGGTTGCTCGAGCGAACCCACGCCGACGGCGACTCGCTTCGAATCGTTCGCAATGCCACAAATCTCGGCTTTGCCGTGGCGTGCAACCAAGGCGCCCACCTCTCAGCGGCCCCCAACGTGCTTTTCCTCAACCCTGACACCGAGCTGGCCGCCGATGCCTTGGAGCGCATGCTGCAAGCACTGCGCAGCTCACCCGGAATCGGCATGGTCGGTGGATTCCTGTGCAATCCAGATGGCAGCGAGCAGCCCGGTGGACGTCGGGTATTTCCGACACCCAGGCGCGCCTTCATGCGAGCGTTCGGACTTTCGCGGCTCTCAGCTCTTTTTCCATCGATGCTGTCGGACTTCCTGCTGCACAAGGAACCGCTACCCAGCACCCCCGTTGTCGTCGAGGCCATCTCCGGAGCTTGCATGTTGGTCAAGCGCGAAGCGATCGAGAGCGTCGGGCTGTGGGACGAAGATTATTTCCTCCATTGCGAGGACCTGGACTGGTGCATGCGCTTTCATCAGGCCGGTTGGCGCGTCCTGTTCGTGCCGGATGCCCGGGTGATGCATGTATTCGGTGGTTGCAGCCGGCACCGACCCTATTTCGTCGAATGGCACAAACACCTGGGATTCCTGCGTTTCTATCGTAAGTTCTTCCGCCGCAAGTACCCAGCCGTACTGTGGGTCAGCGTGGTCATCGGAGTGTGGTTTCGATTCGGCCTGATGGTTGTTCGCCACGCGACTTCCCGGCTCTGACATTCATGGAACCAGCGGTAAAGAGCGTTCAATGCGGATAGGAGTATTAGGTGGCTCCAGCCTCCTGGGTGAGCGCGTCCTGCCGTTGTTGGCACAAAACGGCCATTCGACCAGCGCGTTTACCCGAGGCGTGCCCAACGTATCTTGCCCCGGTGTAACGTGGCGAAACGCAGATGACTGGCACGGACTGACGCTGGACACGTTCCTGTCGTTTGCCCCCCTCTGGGTGGTGCCCGACTATCTGGAGCGCCTTGCCAACACCCAGGTCAGACGCGTGGTCGTCCTCTCCTCCACGAGCCGCTTTGCCAAGCACGCGTCGCCCGATGCCCAGGAAAGGGACGTGGCACAACGTTTGATCGAGGCAGAGGAACAGCTCCAGCAATGGGCGACCGAACGGCAGGTTGAATGGGTGATCCTGCGACCGACCCTGGTCTATGGTTTTGGCCGCGACAAGAACATTTCGGAAATAGCGCGTTTCATTCAACGCTTCGGAATTTTTCCGCTCATCGGCGGCGCGACTGGTTTGCGCCAACCGGTGCATGGTGATGACGTGATCCAGGCGTGTCTATCCGCCATGAGCACACCGGGCCTGCCCAGTGGCGGCTATAACCTCTCAGGGGGAGAAGTCCTGCCCTATCACCTGATGGTGAGCCGGATATTCGAAGCCATGGGACGCCCGCAGCGAACATTGGTCCTCCCCGCCACCGTCTTGAGCAAGGGCATTTCGCTCCTGCGCTGCCTGCCACGCTACCGGCATCTTTCAAGCGCGCTGGTGACGCGGATGAATCAGGACCTGGTATTCGACCACTCCCAAGCCAGCGAACGGCTTGGCTTTGCTCCCAGGAAGTTTCACCTGGGTAACGAAGACTTGCCTGAACGCTGAATTGACTTTCGATAGCTAACGCATTTTCCCCTGTGGGAGCGAGCCTGCTCGCGAAGACGGCATCACCGTCGATGAAGTGCCTGGGCGTGCCGACCTTTTCGCGAGCAGGCTCGCTCCCACCAAGGGGTTCCGCGAACCTGCATTGCCTCCCACTTAGCCCTTCTCCACGCCAGGCATTTGCCGTTGAACATGGGCCTGCCAAGCGCCCCATTTACTTTCGAAGTACGCCTGGTTCTTATCCCAGAGCGCCTGGTACTCACCGCTGGCGATCAACGTCCTGAACGATGCCTGCCCATAGTGATGGATAAACGAATCTTCAGCACACACCGTCCGGTAGCCGGCCGCCTGCACGCGACGGCTGTAGTCGTCGTCCTCGAACAGGCCGATCCCGAACGCCTCATCCAGATACCCCACTTCTTCGAGGATGCCTCGGCGAAAGGCAACACAAAACATCGCGAGCATCGGAATATCGAATGACCGTCCCTTGCGGGATTCGGTATAGCGGTCTGCAAACGCTTGCATCTGTTGGATATCGGTGTAGGAAACCTCGATTTTCGCTTCGTTGCCGACCGCATTCGTGACCGGCCCCACCATGCCGATACTGGGCTCTCTCAAATGCATGACCAGCGGATCCAGCCAGCCGCCCGGCACTATCGTGTCGTTATTGAGCAACAGCAGGATGTCACCATCGGCTTCTCGCAACCCTTGGTTGTTGGCCGCCGCGAAGCCACGGTTGTCCGGGTTGAGGATGATCTTCGCGGTCGGCACCTCGTTGCGCAGGCGCTCAAGGTAATCCGCCGTGCCGTCCTGCGAGCCGTTGTCGATCACAAGGAGCTGGTAATTGGGCCAGGTGGTATTGCGAAGAATGCTATTGATGCATTGAATCGTCAGACTGAGATTGTTGTACGTCACGAGCACGATGGAGACTTTTTCATACAGTCCGGCGATAGCCAGTTGCAGGCTATTGAATCGATCCTTCCAATCATTGGCCCGGGCGAGCTCCACGCGCCGCTTGTACAAGGCCAGGTCGTGTTCGGCCAGGGCCCGCTCGATCTGCTCGATGAACTCATCGACTCCGGTTGCAAAGTACAGCAAGTCTTCATAAATGCTCATCTCCGCCAATGGCGTGGAGATCACCGGCTTTCCTGCACTGATGTACTCGTAGAACTTCACCGGATCGACCGCATGCGTCACGTTGTAAAGCCTGAAGGGAATCAGGCAGGCGTCGAAATGGTCCAGATAAAGTGGCATCTGCGCGTAAGGCTTGCGGCCCAGCAACTGCACGTTGGGCTTGTGCTCGAGGCCCGCCAGATCGTCGACGAAAATGTCCCCCACCAGAATGAAGTTCCACTCGGGTCGGCGGTCCGCCAACGCCGCCAGCAATGGATAATCGAGCCATTGCGCCAGGGCGCCGTAGTAGCCAATGACCGGGCCGACCAGTCCATTCAGCAAATCATTGGTGAAACAGTTCTGCCGGAAAAAATCGAAGTCCACCGCGTTGCGGACCAGCATGCAGCGGGGGTTGTGGGCGCACCACTTCTGGTAAAGCAGCCCGGCGGAAACGGTGACCAGATCCGCCTGCACAACCAGGGCTTTCTCCTCATTCAGCAATTGTTCGCCGATGTTTGGAAAACCATCCCAGTCATCCATGCAGTCGTAGTGCACGCGCCAGCCATGCAGGGCACGCAGGCTGAGGGCCACGGGGCTCCAGTAAGCGATATGCACCACCGAGAGGGCGGTTCTGATCTGCATATCGGCGACCAACGCAGCCAGGGCATGCAGCAAGGCCTGATGATTCTCAGGCGTTACCACCTTTTCGTAGTACGCCGCTTGCGCCTCGCGTTGCAGGGCCACTTCAAAGATATTCGGCGCTACCAACGTCAATCGATACAGCTGCCCCTCCTCCGGCAGGCTGGAGGGCACGATATAAAAAACCCGATGACCATTGCTCGCGAACTGCCCCATCAATTGCTGCGGTCGCTGGAAGCGTGCGGCCCAATCGATGTTGGCGAAGCAGAGAATATCCAGGCGCCCTTTCGTGACGAAATCAGCTTCCACACCAGGACTCGGCAACGGCCGCGGCGCTGTTGGGTAGGCCGTCGCGGCGACCGGCTCGGGCAATTCATGCGTGGCGCCAAAACCATAACGCATCATCCGGAAAAGCGCGCGCAGGGGCCGGGTCAAACGCCACGAACGGGTGTTCTGCAGGAAATCCACTTGTGCCAGGGCGATATCGCGCTCGTTGATGGCCGCGTCTCTTTGAGCCAAGGCGGCGTCACGGTCGATCTGGCTGCTGTCGATCTTAAGCACGTGGGTACCCATGCAACGGGGTGTCGTCGCCCGCCGGCCACATCGAACTGAGGGAACCCGGTCGATAGAACGTCGCCGTCAGGCTTCGGCGGGAAGAACGGCAGCCGCTCACCACGGGCGTGACCGCATGCCAGGAATTATCCGAACGCACCAGGATCGCCGAGTTGCCCACCAAGGGCTCGATCTCGGCCGCCACGGCGCTGGGATCGTTGCCGCGCAGGATGCTCAGGCACCCGCCGTCGTTGCGATCCCAGGACTCATTGAAATAAAGGATATGGGTGACCAGTTTATCCGGCAGGTCCGGATGGGCCCCCAGGCTCGCGCCGGGGCCGTAATGAAAGACGTTGACCTCCATCGGCACGCTGCGCAGGTCGATCCCGGTCATCTCCGACATGGCCTCTCGATAGCCCGCCGAGCCCAGGTCCTGCGCCAGTTCCAACCACGCCTCGCTCAGTTCTTCGGGGAACGCGATGGCATGGGTGCCCATGCTCACCAGGGCGCGGGCTTCATAGTCATAGTTTTTCTCTCCACCGTAACCGCTCACCGTCTTGAAGTGATCATGGGGAAAGGAGGCCGCCAACGCGGCGGCATCCTCGGGCGAATACAGGCCGCCGATTTCAGCCCATGAGAACGGGTGAGCCTTGAGCGCCGCAGGCGTGAGACGAGAGAGATCTAGCATTGTCTGTTCTTGTTCACTGTGAGGTTTCTGATACCACGGGCGATGGAGCGCAGTGGCGCGGTCATTCGGAACGAGTTGGAGTTCTGCAACTCAAGCATCCTGGCATCACTGAGGGCCAGTTGCTGGCTGAGCTGGACAATCCGTTGCTGCTGAGCAAGGTTGGGTGGCGGCTCGAGGGTGCCTGGCTCCGGCACGACGGGCTTGATCGACGATTCAGCCAGCGCTGGCTCCCCCCCCTCGGCCGCGGCCTCGAGCAGATTGGGCAGGTGTTGCAGGAACGCTCCCAAAACCGGCTGGGATGAGGTTTTACCCTGGCGAATAATCGCCGCGACCCGATCCCAGTGATCGACCAACTGATCCCCCGCTGCTTGCGCCGCCAGCGATGGGCGGGTCTTGCCCAACCGCGCGACGAACCATTGCGGGTCGATTGTCGCCGGGTCCGGCAACGCATGAAGCGAGTCGAACCCAGCCAGGGCCGTGTACTTGCCGGTGGTCAGGTCTGCCGAGCAAAACACCGGGACACCAAACGCCAGGGCGGTGATTGCCAGGTGGTAGCTGTGGCCGATCACCGCTTGTGCCTGGCTGATGATTTCCGCCATCAGCAACGGTTCCGGCCAGAACGACAACGTGATGGCCCCGGGCAGACGCCCGGCGATGACCGACGGATCGTCGCCCAGCACGGGGCCTATCGGGACCACCAGGAACTGATAATCCTGGAACGCCTCGGGGTGGTTTTCGAACAGTTTCATGAATGACTCCACGACATGAATGGCGTGGATCACGATGTACGGCCCAGTCAGCCCGGCGTGCTCGCGCAGGCGAATGAATTCTGCGGAGGGCTGCTGCTCATCGATCAGGTGCGGCAAGCCAAACGCGGTATCGGGCAGCACGACGATGTCGGCTTGCTGGGTGAGCGCGCCGAGCGTATCGCGCGTCAGTGCATCACGGACTCGCACGTACTGGCTTTGCTCGAGGGCCATCGTCAATAGCGGCCTGGCCCAGGGGGGAACATCGTTGCAGTGCATACCGGGGGCATTCCATATCACTGGGATAGCATGCTGCAACGCGATCAGCGCAGGCGTCAGCCAATAACCGGTCGGGTGATGAATATCGACAGCTGGCGGACCATAGCCATGGGCCACGACTTTATCGAAGCGGATCAGAAATCCACCGCCGATCAGGACGCCATCCAGGCTGGCCGCCATACCGGGCAGTTCCGTCAGCGACGTCACTGCGTAGGGCCATTCGGGGCGGCGTTTTTCATGATAGGAAAACCGATGCAGTTCGACTGGGCCCAAGCGCCGCACCAGCTCCGCCTCGGCAATGATCGGAAACAACAGGTCGCCGTAGTTTTCGACGTCGAAGGTGCCGAATATGGCGACCTGCCACCCTCGCTCGTCCTGGTGTCCCGCCAAAACCGTTTCTCCTTGAGCCCCGCAGGTGTTGGGAAGCGACTGGACCGATGGAGGATCGATTCTCTTCAGTCCCAGGTCGACCATGCCCAGGAATTGCCTGGGGCTTGGCAACATGTCGAACGCCAGCGGCGCAACCTGTTTCTCGATCAGTTGCGAAGTGTCTTCCGTCGCCCCGTGCAACAGCTTGAGGGTGACATGATAGCGGCCCTCGGCGAGGTTGGCCGGGAAGCGCACCGTGATCGCCGCCCGCCGCCAGCCGTTCTCGACCGGGCCTGGTTGCAGGGCGAAATTGCCACCACCAATCACCAGCAGCCTGGCCTCCTGGACAGTAAAGCTGATGTTGGGTTGAGTGATCGACTCATGCAGCATCGCCTCGACGCGAATCTCGATGTCGTCGCCATACAGGTAGCTGGAGCAAAGCTGCTCGGTATTGGTGAAGCAGGCAGCGCTGATATGCCCCTCTTCGGTTCCGAAGGCTATCCCCTCCTGCCCGCCGATAAACGACTTGCGTGTCACCGGTATGACCCCGCCGCTGGCCCAGCGACGTTGCTCATCACGCATGTCGAGCAAGTGCAGCTCGGCCATTTCGTCAGGCGAGCCGCTGGCCACGACCCGGCCTGCACGCAGGTAGATGACTCGGTGGCAAAAGCGCTTGACCATGCTCATGTCATGGGAAACGAACAGCAGCGTCGTACCTTTCGCAGCCAGTTCTTCCAGCCGGTTCAGGCATTTGAATTGAAAGGACGCATCGCCGACCGAAAGAGCTTCATCGACGATCAGGATCTCGGGTTCCACACACACCGAAACGGCGAAGGCCAACCGCACCAGCATCCCGCTGGAATAGATCTTGGTGGGTTGGTCGATGAAGTCGCCGATATTGGCGAAGGCGAGGATATCATCGAAGCGAGCGTCGATTTCCGAGCGACTCAAGCCCAGCACTGCCGCGTTCACATAGACATTTTCCCGTCCGGTGAACTCTGGATTGAAACCAGACCCCAGCTCAAGCAGCGCGGCAATCCGGCCATGTCCCTGGACACTGCCCCGGGTCGGCATCAACGTTCCGCAGATCAGTTGCAACAACGTGGACTTGCCGCTGCCGTTACGGCCGATGATTCCGACGGTCTCGCCCTTGGCGATGGTCAGGGAAACATCATCCAGGGCCCAGAACTCACGGTAGAAACGCTTCCTGCCGCGCACCAGCATCTGCAACAGACGGTCCTTGGGCGCATCGTAAATCTGATAACACTTGCTCAGGTTCTCGGCGCGGATGGCCACTTCAAACGACATCGGCAAAACCCTTCCATGAAACACGACCCATATTACGGCGCCGCTGAACAGTTCCTTTGTCGGGCGCTGCGGATGAGTTAAGCACAGAAACGGGAAAAAACGCCGGATGAATCTACACTGGGTCTACCTCCATGAAGAAGCCACTCAAGGAGCCCCGAATATCGCCTCAAGGATCACGCAACAATGCAGTCGTTCAACACGTCCCCTGCCGCCATGGTCAAGAGTGTCCTGATCAATCGCCTGTTGATCTTCGTGTTGATCCGCAGGGAAGTCGCCGGTCGTTACAAAGGCTCGATGCTCGGTATCTTGTGGTCGTTCTTCACACCCGTGTTCATGCTGGTGGTCTACACATTCGTGTTCAGTGTCGTGTTCAAGGCCCGCTGGTCGGGCGGCGGCGAGTCCAAGAGCGAATTCGCCCTGGTGCTCTTCGCTGGCCTGCTGGTCTTCAACCTGTTTTCCGAATGCATGAATCGTGCGCCGGGCCTGGTGCTGGCCAATACCAATTACGTCAAGAAAATCATATTCCCACTGGAAACCCTGCCCCTGGTGTCGCTCGGCGCAGCACTGTTCCACATGGCCATCAGCGTGCTGGCCTGGCTGGTCTTTTATGTCGTCCTGTTCGGCATTCCTCCGGTAACCGCCCTGCTCCTGCCGCTGGTGCTTTTTCCATTGGTGCTCCTGACGCTGGGGCTCTCCTGGTTCCTCGCCTCGATAAGCGTCTACCTTCGCGATATCGGCCAGTTCATCGGCATCATTGTCACGGCGATGCTGTTCCTCTCGCCGATTTTCTATCCACGCTCGACGCTTCCGCACAGCTATCAGGCCGCCTTGCAGGCAAACCCGCTGACGTTGCCGGTGGAAATGGTTCGCGATGTGCTGTTCTGGGGCAGACCGCCGCAATGGGATCAATTGGCCACCTACTCGGCGATCGCCGTGCTGGTCGCCTGCGCCGGGTTTGCCTGGTTCCAGAGGACCCGAAAAGGCTTTGCCGATGTCATATGAGCCCGTTGGCGTGGCGCGCTGGGCAGCACCCGCTATGATGATTCATGGCACGGCTGGAGCCGGTGCTTGCCTGGTGATTGAAGTCGACAACGATCCTGAAACATTTGGGGTGCGTTGCCGTAATGACCAAAGGACCGAAGGAACGCATGGACCCAATCAACCGTCTTGTTGATCGCATTGACCAGCTGACTCGCTCGACACAATCCAGATCCATAGAAGCCTTGCAGTTGGTCAAGGAGATCGAGAATCGGGATCGGCTCATCAATCAGCTGCGCCTCGATTCCAAAGCGCTTGGCACTCGTCTGTCACTTCAAGAGTATGAAGCCCGACGGCTGCGCGAGCGGCTGCGGCTGGCTGAACAGCGCCTCAAGAACGCCGAGGCGTTGCTCAAGACGAAACAGCGCGAGGCGGTCGCGCTGTCAGATTGGGCGGTGGATCTGCGTGCCCAACTGGCGGCGAAGCAGGCTGAGCTGTTCAAGCTCTGCGACTGGGGCAACGCCATCGAGCGCGCACCGCTGCGTTATTCGATACGCAAGATGGCGTATCGACTGTCACGCTGGGTCTACGCGTGGCTGCCCCTCACCGCACAGGTGAAAAGCAAGCTGGCGCGCCGGCTTCGAAACGGGTTCAAGCAGCGCAAGGCAAAGCCAGGCGAAACAGCGGCATCCGCAAGCCTCGCCCCGCTGCCGTCCCTGCCACCGTCGCCGGACCTGGCTGTGCCGTCCAACGCCGGACAACCCATGATCCTGATGTTCGGCGTGATTGACTGGCACTTCCGTATCCAGCGCCCGCAAAACCTGGCCAAGGAATTGGCCAGGGCAGGACAAACGACTTTTTATATCTCCAACCACTTTATCGACGATGATGACCCCGGTTTTGAAGCCGAGCCCTTGGCGGGTTCCCATCGGCTGTTCCAGATTCGTTTCAAGGTACGCGGCGCGCCAGCCATTTATCATGCCCCACCGTCAGCCGCCGCGATCCGCCAGTTGTGCCAAGGCTTGGCGATGTTGTTGGAGTCAGCGAATGTCGGTGCCGTGGATTGCATCGTCCAGCACGCCTACTGGTTCCCACTGGCCAGGCGCGTCCCCAACTCCACGCTGGTCTATGACTGCATGGATCATCATGAGGGCTTCGGCAATGTCGCCCAGGAATTGCTCGACCTTGAAATCGCCTTGATGCGCAGGGCGGACCTGCTGGTGGCGACATCCGACTGGATCGAACAACACGGCAAGCGGGAAAACCGCAACGTGGAGGTGATCCGCAACGCCTGTGAGTTCAGCTTCTTCAGCCAACGTCCAGGCAAGGTCTATCAGGACCCCGCCAACAGAAAGATCATCGGTTATTACGGTGTCATTGCCGAATGGTTCGATCTGGACCTGGTCAGGCAAGTCGCTCGATCGTTCCCGCAACACCTGATCCTGCTGATCGGCAGCGACACCGTCCAGGCAAGGAAATATTTCAAGCGCTGTCCGAACGTGGTCCTGGAGGGCGAAGTCCCGTACGCCTCCCTGCCCTACTATCTGCACGCCATGGACGTGTGCCTGCTTCCATTCAAGGTGATGCCGCTGACCCTCGCCACCAACCCGGTCAAGGTCTATGAGTACCTGAGCGCGGGCAAACCGGTGGTCTCGGTGAAACTGCCGGAGTTAAGCCAGTTCGGCAAACTCGTCTGGGCCGTTGAACAGCCGGATGAGTTTATCTTGGCCATACGCAATGTCCTGGATGCGCTGCCGGAGGCCCGCGCCCTGCGACAGGCGCGTCAATCATTCGCTCGGGGCCAGACCTGGCGGCATCGGGCCATCCGCCTGCGCCAGGCCATCGAGACATTGCCACTGCCCAAGGTCAGCGTGGTGGTGCTGACCTATAACAACCTCGAACTGACCAAGGCCTGCCTCGACAGCCTGTTGACCCAAAGCCAATACCCCAATCTGGAAATCATCGTCGTTGACAACCACTCCAGCGACCAGACCCCAGCGTATCTCTGCGCCTGGGCCGAAGGGCACCCGGACCGGATCGTCATCCTCAACCCGGACAACAAGGGCTTCGCCGCGGGCAACAACGTGGGTCTCGCGGCAGCCAGTGGTGACTACCTGGTTATCCTGAACAACGACACGATCGTTACCGCTGGCTGGATCAAGGGCTTGATTCGCCATCTACGGGACAACAAGGAAATCGGCATCATCGGCCCGATCACCAACAACATCGGCAATGAAGCCAAGGTCGGCACCCGCTATGACCGGGTAGACGACATGCCCGCCGAAGCCGCGCAAATGACTCGCGCCCGCATGGGCGAATGGTTCGAGATCAATACCCTGGCGTTTTTCTGCGTGATGTTCCCGCGCTCGACCTACGAGCAGATCGGTGGCCTCTGCGAAGAATACGGCCTGGGTTTTTTCGAGGATGACGATTACTGCCGCCGCGTACAGCGTCGCGGCATGCGCGCGGCCTGTGCCGAGGATGTCTTCGTGCACCATCACCTGTCCGCCTCGTTCAACGCCTTGGGGGCCCGGAAAAAGCAGGCACTTTTCGAGAAGAACCGGGCGATCTACGAGAGCAAGTGGGGATCCTGGGTTCCGCATACGTACCGAGACGCCTGAACGTCCTTCGCATGCAACGCTATTTACTTAAGGGAGCAGATGAATGTGTGGCGAGGGAGCTTGCTCCCGCTGGGCTGCGTAGCGGCCCTTAGCCCAGCCACCGCAGCGTGCCAGATTGCTTGCATTCTGCCTTTTGGGGCCGCTGCGCCCGAGGCGTCGGACCGGCCCAGCGGGAGCAAGCTCCCTCGCCACGAATCTTTGGTTTGCCTTAATGAACAGCACTGTCCCTTCAGCCGAGACGATAATTTGCCCAGATACAGCCTGAAATACGCAGTGGTGTTATTGGTTCTACTGGCGAGTGTGGCGGTCGGCGCCTACGGGTTTTCGACGCTTGAAATGGTGTCCATGAACAGCGGCGCCCGGACGATACTGCTGTCCTTGGGAAGCCTGGCTGTCCTCACCGTCTTCACTCGCCGAACACCGTACATCCTCTGCCTGGGTTTACTGGCCTGCTTGTCCATCGTCTGCGCACAGGTGTGGCCGGTGATGGTCGTCGCGTTGTTGGCACTGTCTGCCACTGTGCTCGGCAAGTGGATGCTCAAGCGACACAACACGGCCGACTGGAGCGTCCATCTGCTGGTGGGAGCGGGCACGCTCGGAACCTTCACAGGCTGGGCGGCGTACCTGCCGATCAACTACCCCTGGCTGTACGGCGCGCTGCTGTCGTTGCCACTTCTACTGGGGCGCAAACACGTGATCTCGCTAGGTCACGAACTGCTGGAGCACACCCGGGCTGTCCGCTCGGCGCAAACACCTATCCAGACGGGGCTCGACGTACTGATTTGCGGCTTCGCCTGCCTTTACGTCCTGGTCGCCTTCATGCCCGAGGTCGGCCACGACGCCTTGGCCATGCACCTCTTCATCCCTTCACACATGGCGCAGCGGCATCAGTGGTCGTTCGACGCGAGCACGTACGTGTGGGCGGTCATGCCCATGCTGGCCGACTGGATCTACAGCATCGTCTACCTGCTGGCCGGCGAAACGGCATCACGCTTGACCAATAGCGCATTCACCCTGTTGCTGGCGTGGCAGATCCACAACATGACCCTCTGGGCCGGAGGCTCTGCCACGAGTGCCCGCTGGGCAAGCCTGATCTTTCTCTCGACGCCCCTCGCCTTCGCTGAAAGCAGCAGCCTGCATATCGAGTCGGCGTGGACGGCCTTCATGATGGCCGGGACGCTGGCGATCCTGAAGGTTTCCAGCTTTACACCGGAGCCCAGGGAGCGCTTGTCACAATTGCTGCTGGCCGGCCTCCTGCTGGGCTTCGCCCTGGCGACCAAAGCCGTGACCTTGAGCGTGCTGCCGGTCCTGTTGGTGGTTCTCTTGTTTCAGTACAAGGCCTGGGCCATCCAAGGGGTCGTCAAGACGCTGCTGCTGGGCAGCGCCGGCCTGATGTTGGCCGGTGCGCCCCCCTACGTCTCGGCCGGGTACCTGACCGGCAATCCGGTATTTCCGTTTTTCAACGCCATTTTCCATTCACCGCTCTGGCCGGACATCAACTTCGAACCGCCGGCCACTTTCGGTACGGGGATGAGCTGGGACACGCTGTATCGAATGGTCTTCAAGTCGCCCGAGTTCATCGAAGGGCGAGTCGGCGCGGCAGGCTTCCAATGGTTGTTGCTGCCGACCGCTGCGGTCGCCGCGCTGTTGAGTGGCAACAGAAAAGCCCTGTGGATCCTGCTGGTCGGCGCCGGCGCGATGTTCGTGACGTTCCACTCAACGGCCTATCTGCGTTACGTGTTCCCCTCCTTCGCCCTCTTCTCGGTGATCCTCGCCCTACCGTTTTCCGACAGCAGGATCTTCCCGCGCAGCCTCGCCATGGTCGCCGGTGCCTTGTTGATCCTGACCAATACTCGTTTCATCCAGGCCGCCACCTACTATGGCGACATCAAGCCCTCCGCGCTGTTGAGCCAGGCCGGTCGGGAGGGCTATCTGCTGGAGCGCCTGCCCCTGCGGAAAATGGTCGACACCGTCAACGCGTTGAACACCGGCCATCAGCCCGTGGCGATCTTCGCGTCGCCTTTGATGGCGGGCTTGCGCGGCGATGCCCTTTACGCCTCCTGGTACAACCTCAAGTGGAAGGGCGAGGTCGACGCGGCGACTTCATCTTCGGAGCTTGCCCGGCGCTTGCGCCAGCGCCAAGTGAATTGGCTGGTGATCGACCTCAAGTCCCTTCCCCAGGCGCGACTGGACCTGCTGCTCAACGTGTCAACCTCCTATGCCCGACTGGGTGACCTGGACCTGCGCAAACTCAACGTCACGCACTACGAGCATCTGCTCAATCCGCAGCTGTCCAGCCTGGACGGCTGGAGCCTGACGACACCTTCGAGCTACGACCCATCGCGCAAAACCCTCACGGTCAACGTCAAGGCCCCGGCGACGCAACGGGTCGAGGTGACGCCGGGGCTGACGTACATCAACAGCGTATCCGCACGCTGCGCAACGACGCCCACCACGGGAAGAATCCAGGCCAACTGGATGGACGCCCAAGGCGCCTTCATCACGGCCAGCATCGAAACGTTTGATTGCACCACGCAATGGGAGACCCACGAAATGAACGTCATCGCCCCCGCGAATGCCACCTCCGCGATCATTTATGCCTCCGGCCACACCGACACTCCGCTGGAGTTCAAGTCACTCTCATTCAGGCAATAGCGGGCGATCACGATGAATTCAAAAACCGAGCTTTTCACGGATGAACAGCGAGTCGCCGTGGTCATCCCCAGCTATCGGGTCACCGCGCACATCGTCGATGTCATAGACGCCATAGGGCCGGAGGTCTGGCGCATCTACGTCATCGACGATGCCTGCCCGGATGGCTCGGGCGGGCATGTGCTGGCCTCCTGTAACGATCCTCGGGTCAAGGTGCTGCCCCACGACGTCAACAAGGGCGTGGGCGGTGCGGTCATGACCGGCTATCGAGCAGCCCTGGCCGACGGTGCAAGCATCATCGTCAAAATCGACGGGGACGGCCAGATGGACCCGACCCTGATCCCGCTGTTCATCGAACCGATCCTGGCCGGTGAAGCCGACTACACCAAGGGCAACCGTTTTTTCAATCTTGAAGAAGTCCAATCGATGCCGCGGCTGCGCCTGTTCGGCAACGCCGTATTGTCGCTGATGGCCAAACTGTCGACCGGTTACTGGGACCTGTTCGACCCCACCAACGGCTACACGGCGATTCACCGCGACGTTGCCCGGCTGCTGCCCCTGGACAAGGTCAGCCAACGCTATTTTTTCGAGACCGACATTCTGTTCCGACTGAACACCGTGCGCGCCGTCGTGGTGGATGTTCCGATGGAAGCCCGATACGGCGACGAAGTCAGCCACCTCAAGATCTCGAAAATCATTGGCGAGTTCCTGTTCAAACACCTGCGCAACTTCACCAAGCGCGTGCTCTATAACTACTACTTGCGCGACATGTCCCTGGCTTCGATCGAACTGCCGCTCGGGGTCCTGATGTTCTTGTTCGGCATCTTCTTCGGCAGCTACCACTGGTTCGAATCGGCACAGAATGGCGTCGCGACGCCAGCCGGAACCGTGATGCTCAGCGCACTGCCCATGCTCATGGGGTTGCAATTGATCATGGCGTTCCTTGGTTATGACATCGCCTCGGTGCCCAACAGGCCCAGGCACTCCAGGCGCAGTAAAGCAACGTCGTTACGGGAAGAAAACTCATCAAAGCATTAAGGGATTTTTTATCGGACCCGTCGCTCAAGGCGTTGGACGTCGATGGCATCGAGCGCCTCGAACTTCACGACAAAGTGCTCGGGCGCAAACGGATGCTGCGGGAAGTCTTCGTGGAGTTCCACCACGCGTTCCATCGCCTGGCAGCGCGCTACTTCACAGCGGAAGGCCTTGAAGTGGAGCTGGGGGCCGGCATCGCGCCCATGCGCAACTCATACCCGCAAGTGCTGGCGACTGACATTGTCTGCACCGAGCGACTGGACATGGCGCTCGATGCCGAAGCAATGAACCTGGGCGATCGTTCGGTCCGGGCATTTTATGGCCAGAACTGTTTTCACCACTTTCCTCACCCGGATCGTTTTTTCAAAGAGCTGGAAAGAACCCTCAAGGTGGGTGGCGGCGCCATTTTGATCGAGCCGTTCCACGGCCCGTTTGCGGCGTTTCTCTATAGGCGCTTGTTCAAATCCGAAGGGTTCGACATGCAATTCCCCTCCTGGGAAACGCCCTCGACCGGCCCCATGAACGGTGCCAACCAGGCCCTCAGCTACATCGTCTTCGTGCGCGACAGGGAGGCGTTCGAGCGCAATCACCCCGGCCTGGAAATCGTCCATCAGGAGATCTGCGGCAACTATCTGCGCTACTTGATTTCCGGCGGCCTGAACTTTCGCCAGTTGTTGCCTGATGCGCTGATCCCCGTGCTCAAAGTCACCGAAAAATTGCTGCATCCGTTGCGGCGGGTATTGGCGCTGCATCACATCGTGGTGCTCAGGAGGACGTCTTGACCTTCATCCGATACGGCGCCATCCAGCTCATGGCCTATACGTTGGACATGGGTGCCTTTTTGCTGTTGATCACGTTTTTCGAGGGGCACCCCGTCCTGGCCAACATCGCCGGCAAAGTCACCGCCGGTGTGTTCGCATTTTTCCTGCATCGACACTTCACGTTCCAATCGACCCACGGCAGCGGCAAGGCCCAAGCGGTGCGCTATTTTTCATTGCTCGCCATCAACATCCCAGTCGCTTCGGCACTGTTCAGCGTGGGCCTGTATTTCGTCGACAGCCCTGCCCCGGTGAAATTGATCTGCGACGTGGTCTGCGTAGCCTTGACCTACTGGATCAGCAAACTGTTCGTGTTTCACTCCAACACGCCCCCGCCCGCTCCCGCTGACCGCGCGGAGGGTGCTTGATGAAACTGGTGATTACCGGCGCGACCGGCTACATCGGACAACGTTTGGCCGCCCTCGCGGCAGCCAGCGGACACGAGGTCATTTGCGCCACGCGCCAGCCATGCCCCGCCCGTTACACCTGGCTTCCCTATGACCTGCGGGGCCCGGCCCCCGATTTCCCCGTTGGCACCCAGGCGTTGATCCATTTGGCGGCCGATACCTCCAACACTGCCCACCGCGACGCGGACGACGAAGTCAGGGCAGCCCAGGCGCTGATCGAACGCGCCCACCAAGGCTCGGCCAAGTTCATCTTCATCTCCAGCCAAACCGCCGAAGCCACGGCCCCGAGCGTTTATGGCAGGACCAAGTGGCGTATCGAACAACAAGTGCTCGCCGCTGGCGGCGCCGTGATCCGTCCCGGCCAAGTGTATGGCGGTCCCGAGCGCGGGCTCTTTGGCCTGTTGTCCGGGATGGTCCGGCGAAGCCCGTTCATTCCGATCCTCGTGCCTGCGCCTTGCGTGCAACCCATCCATGTCGATGACCTCGCGGCCTCGATACTGGCGGTTGTCGAGCGGGACGACATGCGTGCCGAAATCCTCAACCTGGGCGCCGTGCAGCCCATCGCGTTTGGCCGTTTCCTCATGTCGATCGCGACGCACCGGGCCCGTACCACTCGCCTGCCGATCCCGGTGCCCGTGGTATTGCTCAGGCTATTGCGTCGCTCACTCGGCCAGTCGTTGAGGACGAAAGTGGGCCTGGAGCGAATGTTTTCCCTCATCCAACTGCCGCCCATGGACAGCGAGCGCTCCCTGCAAAGAATCGGCATCGCGCTGCGCCCCCTTGCCTACGGCATGCATCGTTCCGGCCATGGTCAACGTCGAGGCCTTCTCCAGGAAGCTGCGGTTGTCTTGACCTACCTGCTCAAACACCCGCCACCAAAAAACCTAGTCCGCCGCTATGCGCGGGCACTGGAGCGAGCCGGCAAGCGGCATCCTGTCCTCCAATCGCGCCTGCTGACGCGCTGGCCAATATTGCTCGCGCTTCTGGACAACCCTGCCGTCCTGCTCAAGCCTGAAGGCCGGGAGCTGGCCTGGCGCCTGCACGTCGCACTGGGTATCGCCGAAGCCAGCCGCCAGGGTGCACTCGTGTTTCTCGGCGACCAGCAGCCGCGAAGCCTGGTCGCCACGGTGGTTGCGCTGGGACTGACCGCACTCAAGGCGCTGGTATGGAAGCTGGCGGCGTTGGCGTGCCGTCCCTTTGCCCGCCAACTGATACTTGAAAGGGAAACCCCGCGTGGCGCCTGAATTCGACGTCATCATTGTCGGCAGCGGTCCGGCGGGGACTTCGGCTGCCTATCCGCTGGTCAAGGCGGGCCTGAAAGTCCTCATGGTCGATGCCCAGGCCAATACGGCCTCACCGGTGCTGCCAAGCCGTCCGTTTCTCGACGCCAGGGCCAACGACGAGCATCAGTGGAAATGGATGGTCGGCGAAAATTTCCACGCGTTGAATCAACAGAACGCGGTCTCGCCCAAGCTGAAGACGCCGACCCATGCCCATGTCTTCGAAGGGTTCAGCGCCAGTAATCGCATCGAGACCGACAACTTCATCGGCGTCGGCTCGCTGGCAACCGGAGGCCTGTCCAATGCCTGGGGCTGCGGCGTGGCAGCACTCGGGGCCAACGACTTCGCCGGGCTGCCCATCGATTATTCGCAGATGCAGGCATCCTACGAAACGGTCGCCCGCCGAATCGGTATCAGCGGTCGGATCGTCGATGACCTGTCGAGCTATTTCGGCCTCGATGAATGGTCGCAACCGCCCCTGCCGCTGGACACCTTGCATCAACGCCTGCTCGACCAGTACACCCGCCGCCACGCGGCATTTCACGAGCACGGGTTTCGCCTGGGCCGCTCCAGGGTTGCCGTCCTGAGCCAGCCCATGGACGAGCGCAAGGCCTGCGATCTATCTGGAAACTGCTTGTGGGGCTGCCACAACCAGGCCTTGTACAGCGCGTCGCAAGAACTGCAGAAACTCAAGCAATACCCCGGCTTCCAGCACGTCCAGGATTTTCTTGTGGAGGACTTGCTGGAACAGGAGGGTTCATGGGCAATCATCGATCGTCGTTCAGCCCGTCGCTTGCGCGCTACGCGCCTGCTGTTGGCGGCCGGCACCCTGGCCTCGACCAGGCTCGCCCTCAAGGCCCTGAACCATCGCGACCCGATACCGCTGCTGTCATCGCCGACGGCGGCCTTCCTGCTGTGGCTGCCAAGAATGCTCGGCACCCCCAGGACCTCGACATTTGGCCTGGGCCAGCTATCGTTCGCCTTGCAGCTATCGTCCAGCACCACCGCGTTCGGCTCGACGTTCAGTACCACAGGCTTACCCATGAGCGAGTTCGTCAGCCGGATCCCCCTGAGCAAGCGCTACAGCATCGAACTGCTGAGGAACCTGCTGAGCGCTTGCGTCGTCGGAAATATTTTCCTTCCCGGGCAGTTGTCCAACAACACAGCGGTCTTGCGTGCCGATGGTTCGTTGCACATCCACGGCCAGGTACGTCCCGAACTCCCCGGACTCATGCAGACTGCCGAGACGAAGCTGCGCCGGTTCTATTGGACGTTGGGCGCGCTGTTGATGCCCATGAGTTTCACCGTCGGCCGTCCCGGGGCGGATATCCATTACGCGGGAACCCTACCGATGCGCTCGATGCCGAAGATCGGGCAGACCGATCGCCTGGGTGAGATCGCAGGCCTTGGCGGAGTGCACATCGTCGACGGCGCCTGCCTGCCCAGCCTGACCGAAAAGTCCCACACGCTGACACTCATGGCCAATGCGGACCGGATAGCCCGCTCACTTGCCACCACGATAGGAAATCAGAAGGCATGACCCACAAGGTACTCTGCATCGTCGGCACACGCCCGGAGGCGATCAAGATGGCGCCCGTGATCAAGGCGCTCCAGGCCGAAAACAATATCGAGTGCCGGGTGCTCGCCACCGCCCAGCACCGAGGCCTGCTGGACCAGATCCTGGAGGGGTTCGCGATCACAGCCGACCTGGACCTGGACATCATGCGTCCCGACCAGTCATTGGCCACACTGACCTCACGCTTGACGCTTGAACTCGACGGCGTACTGCAATCGGAGAAACCGGATGTCGTACTGGCTCAGGGCGACACGACCACGGTCATGTGCGCCGCATTGACGTGTTTCTACCGGCGGATTCCCTTTGGCCATGTCGAAGCCGGCCTGCGGACCGGCGACCTCTGCAACCCGTTTCCCGAAGAAGCCAATCGGGTGATCGCCAGCAAGCTGACCCGCTGGCATTTCGCGCCCACCCAGCGCGCCGTGGACAACCTGTTGGGCGAAGGGGTCGCCAACAGCGATATCAGCCTGACCGGCAATACCGTGATCGACGCCTTGCTGATGACCGCCGAACAGGACTCAGCCTTGGCTGCCCCGCTGGATGCCAGCAAACGCCTGGTGCTGGTGACCGCCCATCGACGGGAGAACTTCGGCGAACCGTTCCGCAATATCTGCCAGGCCCTCAAGCGACTGGCCGAACGAAACCCAGGCATCCAGATTCTCTATCCCGTCCATCCCAACCCGAACGTCAAGGATGTCGCGCATCGCCTGCTCGGCCAAACCCCAAATATTCTTCTCTGCGCGCCGCTGGATTACGCGGCGTTTATCGCGGCGATGAAACGCTCATACCTGATCATCAGTGACTCCGGCGGGGTGCAGGAAGAAGCGCCAGCCCTGGGCAAACCCGTGCTGGTGTTGCGGGAGGAAACCGAACGCCCGGAGGCGGTCGAGCTCGGCGTGGTCAGGCTGGTCGGTGCCAACCCGGACACCATCGTCGAACAGGCCCAGCGCCTGCTCGATGACCCGCAGGCGTACCGAGCCATGGCCCGCGGGGTATCGCCCTATGGCGATGGCAAGGCCGCAGCCCGCATCGTCGAAGTCTTGAAGCGGTACTTCCAGTCATGCGCATGATCTATCTGTCCCCGGTGCCGTGGGCCAACTTCAGCCAACGCCCCCACCACTTCGTCGACTGGTATCACCACCAGACCGGGGCGCCGGTGCTCTGGATCGATCCGTATCCGACGCGCTTACCTGCATTCAATGATTTCAGGCGCAAGGCGCCTGTTGCCCAGCCACAAAATGTCAGCGTTCCCTCCTGGCTGCAGGTCTGCAAACCCCGAAGCCTACCCATCGAGCCGCTCTGGGGCTCGGCAACGGTCCTGAAGCAGCTCTGGCGCAACACGTTCCAGGAGGCCAGCGCATTCTCCGCAGAAGGCTCCTGCAGGGTGTGCGTCGGAAAACCTTCCGAACTGGCCTTGCAACTGCTGGCGCTCATCCCCGCAAGCCATGCCGTCTACGACGCCATGGATGATTTCCCGGCCTTTTACCAGGGCCTGTCGCGCAGGTCCATGGAGCGTCGCCAGGCACAGATCATTCAACGCGTGTCAAAAGTATTGGCGTCGTCCAGCGCGCTTCGCGACAAGCTGCTGGGCATGACCGATCAGGTCGAACTGGCCCGCAATGCCTGTGACATGCACCGGCTGGCGCCTGTCGACAGCCTCGACCTGGGCCCCAAGCAGCAAGTGCTCGGCTACGTCGGCACGCTGGGTCGCTGGTTCGATTGGGACCTGGTCATCGCGCTGGCGCAGGCTAATCCCGGCAACCAGATCCGGCTGATCGGCCCTCTTTTCACTGCGGTGCCTCGCCTATTGCCAGCCAATATCGAGTTGCTTCCCGAGTGCTCCCATGCCAGCGCGATCGCGGCCATGGCGACGTTTTCGGTTGGGCTGATCCCTTTCAAGCTCAACCGCCTCACCGCCTCGGTCGACCCTGTCAAATACTACGAATACCGCGCCCTCGGCCTGCCGGTCATCTCTACCCGCTTCGGTGAAATGGCCCTGCGCGATCGGGAGCCGGGGGTCTGGATCGTCGATGAAGACGCTGATTTGCGTAAGGTCGCCGTCGAAGCGCTTGGCAGTCGAAGTGATCACTCAGCTGTTGAGCAGTTTCGTGAAGCCCATCGTTGGGCCCAGCGTTTTTCTGCGGTAAACCTCACGCAATCCTCCCTGGAAAAACCAAAGGTGTCGTAGCTCATCCGGCGGCGATAAACCCCCGCTGCAAATCCTCAATCAACACCCCGACGTCTTCCAATCCGACATGCAACCGGACCACCGGATTCAGCGCCCGGTCCTCGGTACTGTTCCGATCCTGGGTGTCAGCAACCGTCACCAGGCTCTCGAACCCGCCCCAGGACGCCCCCAACCCGAACACCTGCAAAGCGTCGATGAAGCGTTCCAGGTAAGCGTCGTCCTTCTCGCGAAGCTCGAAGGACAGCAACCCGTTGCTGCCCTTGAAATCCCGTTGCCACAACCTGTGACCGGGATGCTCGGGCAGTGCCGGATGGAAGACCCGCTTGACCTGCGGTTGCGCCTGCAACCAACGGGCGATCTCCAGTGCCTGGCGCTCATGCGTCTCCAGGCGTGGAGCCAGGGTACGGGCGCCGCGCAGGACCAGGTAAGCGTCATCCGGGCTGACGGTATTGCCGAAGGTGTCACTCATGGCCGCGAGTACCGGCCACGCCTCCTGCCGTGTGCAAACGCTGCCCATCACCACGTCGCTATGGCCGCCCAGGTATTTGGTCAGGGCCATGATCGAGATGTCGGCGCCCAACGCCAGTGGCCGGTACAGAACGCCCGAGCCCCAGGTGTTGTCCACGGCCAGCAAGATGCCGCGGGATTTGCAGAGTGCGGCGATGGCTGGCAAGTCGCATAGCTCGTACAACAGTGAGCCGGGCACTTCGGTGTAGACCATCTTGGTGTTGGCTCGCAGCCGTCCGGGCAGGTCGCAGCCATCGGGAGCGAAGTACTCGACCGCTACGCCGAAGGCTTCGAGGAAATCCCGTGCCACGCGCCGTACCGGGGCATAGACCGCATCGGTGATCAGCACATGATCCCCAGGTCGCAGGTAGGCCAGGAAGGTTTGCGCCACGGCGGCCAACCCGGTGCCAAACAGCCGGGCGCGGTAGCCTCCCTCCAACTCAGTGACCAAGTCTTCCAGCGCGAAGGCCGTCGGATTGCCGCGGGCGCCATACGTCAGGACTCGCTCGCTGTCACGCCGGGAACGGGCGTCACGCATCTGTGCCAGGTTGTCGAACAGCACCGTGCTCAAGCGGCTGACCGGTACGTTGACGGTTCTCGCACCGCTGCCCTTTTCGGTGCGCGCGCCATGGATCAGACGGGTGCGGAGTCGCTCGCCCACAGCGCCTTGAACCGGTTCGTGCAACGGCTTGAGGCTGGCGATTTCCTCGGCGCTCATTTGCGCCAGCAAGCCGATCTCCCAAGCCAGGTATTGGCGCGCCGCATCCTTGTTGCCCGCGTGACGGTCATGGGTAAAGAACAGAAAATCGATACACTGCGCATCCGGCAGCGTGTCCACGCCTTCTCCCAGCGCCAGGCCCGCCGCACGCCAGGCATCAGGACCGCCCTCCAGCAAGCGGACTTCAGCTTGCGGTAGCTCGAGTGCCGCCAAGGCCGCCAGGCGAGGGTCATCGGCCGCCAGCACCACTGGCCGCCGCTCACCCGCCAGCGCACTGGCCAATAACGGCCGGATCGACCAACGCGCCCCGGCAATATGCCCTTTGCGATAGGCCCTGCTCGAACGCAGGTCGATCAATGCCACGGCGTCATCCTTGAGGGCATCGGCCAAGGCTCGCACGCTGATCAGCGGCAGTTCCTGCGGCGCGAAAGCGGCTGGAACCGGTAATGCCACGCCACTGCCCAACCCGCCCGACAATACAAAAGCCTGGTGCCCCAGTTGCCGCAGCCAACTGGCGATGATCGGTGCACGCACGCCGTCGTTGTCGAACAGCACCACGCGCGCCTGGCGCACCCCCACATACAGATCGGTGGATTGGATCAACTGCCCGCCCGGTGTGTGTTGCGCACCCGGCAGCGTGCCGGCGGCAAACTCCTCGGCGGTGCGCACATCGCAGAGGAAAAGGCTGCGCCCGGCGTCCGCTGTCCACTGCTCGACCTGGGCAGCCTCGACGACAGGCACTGCAGCCCGCGCGGCCAGTCGTGCCGCCGCCAAGCGCTGGCCTGGCAACGCGCTGCGTGACACCTCATTGGCATATCGACGCTCGCTGCCGTGTTCCAGTGGGAGATCTTCCAGGTCCCAGCCTTGCGTTCCGTTCTCCAGGGCATAGACCGGGTTTTTCAGACCCAGGTCGATCAGCGTCTGGGCACCGATGATGCTGCGGGTCCGACCAGCGCAATTGACCACGATGGGGGTTTGCTCGTCCGGTACCAAGTCGTGCACGCGATAACCCAACTCACCATTCGGACAACAGATCGAACCGGGAATGGTCATCTTGCGATACTCCTCCAGCGGTCGGCCGTCGAGGATCACCAGCGGTTCACCCTCGGCTTGCCATTGCGCCAGTTGACGGGCAGTGACGTGAGGGGTGTGACGCACCGCCTCCACCTGCTCGCCAAACGCCTTGGAGGGCACATGCACACCGGCGAACAGCTGATAGCCCGCAGCCTGCCAACCTTCGGCGCCGCCCTCCAGGATGTGCACATTCACGTAATCCAAAGCCCGCAGGCGTTGCGCCGCGCGCGCTGCGAGGTCTGTGCCATCCTGGTCGTGAATCACCAACCGGACCTTGGGGTTGGGTGCCAGCCGCCGAGCGTCCAGCTCCAGGCGGCTATAGGGCAGGTTCACCGCGAAAAACAGATGGGCTTCGCCATACTGGCCGTGCTCGCGCACATCAAACAGGGCGATTTCCTGCCCGTCGAACAGCCACTGCTGCAGTTGCTGGGGGGTTACGATCTGGCTCATGGGGGTCCCGTCGGAAGAAATGGAATGACTGAATTCAAGGGGCGTCAGTGGGCATAGGCCTTGATCGACGGTGCCATTTGCGAGGCGTTGTAATTGAGGATGCGCCCGTCGGCCTCGACGCCGTAGCGGCCGTTGAGCGATTCCAGCGGCAAACCATAGAGATGGAAATGCAGGGTCGGTTGCTCCCCGGCCACGCGGATTCCATGCACGTCCTCACCCAGGAACGCGATGGACGTCCCCGGCTGCACGACGACTTCCTTTTCCAAGTGCAACGTGGTGTAGCCCGGCTCGCGCCCTTCGTCATCACGTCGATAGACGTAGTTGATTTCCTGGCCTTCGACGGCACTGATGATCGCCCACGTCTCATGGTTGTGAGGGATCGTGCTTTTGCCGGGCAACAGCGAGTTCAGGTAGAGGGTCGGGGTGTCGCCGTCGTCATTGAGGCGATAGCGGAACGCAGTGCTGCCCTGCCCCGGGACCGGCGCGGGGAAGGCCTCGAAGTTGAACAGGTCGCGGCGCTCGGCCAGGCCTTCCAGGAGCACGACGATGTCCTCCAAGGCCGCGCGATCCACACCGCGCTGGTGGATGACACGCACTTTCTGCAGGAAGTCTTCGATGACGTCGGGACGCTTGAAAATACTCATGGGGCGGGCTCCTTGTTTAACGGAAAGTCAGACGGACAGGCTGTAGCGGCTCAGGTTGGTCAGCAGATAAGGATCAGCGCCGATGGGCGGTCGCCGCCCTGGGTCACCCAAGGCATGGCGCAAAAACTCCCGAGTGCGCTCGCTGGTGGGGTGTTGGAAAATCCGGGCGGCGCTGCCGTGCTCGACGATCACGCCGTTCTCCGTGAAATAGACGACATCGCTGATCTCCTCGGCGAAGCGCATTTCATGGGTCACCAGCACGCAAGTCATGCCCTCTTCCGTCAGCTCGCGGATCACCGCCAGTACCTCACCGACGGTTTCCGGATCCAGGGCCGAGGTCACTTCATCGAACAGAATCAGCTCCGGACGCATCGCCAGTGCACGGGCGATAGCCACCCGTTGTTGCTGGCCGCCGGAGAGCTGCCCCGGGTAGGCATCGGCCTTGTGTTCCATGCGCACCTTGGCGAGCAAGGCACGGGCGTCCTTCTCGGCGTCGGCCCGGTGGCGGCCCAGCACCTTGCGCGGCGCGATCACCAGGTTCTCCAGCACCGACAGATGCGGGAACAGGTTGTACTGCTGGAACACGAACCCCACGCGCTTGCGCAGCTCGATGCGCTGGGCCTCATGGGCCAGGGTGTGGACCTCGGTGGCGCCGACGCGAATGCTGCCCTTTTGAGGCTGCAACAGGCCGGTGATGCACCGCAGGATGGTCGACTTGCCCGAGCCCGACGGGCCGATGATCGACACGGCCTCGCCACGGCGCACGTCCAGGTCAATGCCCTTGAGCACCGGGTTGCCGCCGAACGAAAGGTGCAGGTCGCGCAGGCTGACCAGGGGTTCTGCGACGGGTTCAGTCGAAGGCATAACGTCGCTCCAAGTATTGGGTGAGGCGGGAAATCGGGTAGCAATAGGCAAAGAACAGCACCAGCAGGCTCAGGTAGATCACCACGGTGAAGCCGGTCTGGTTCACGGTGTTGCTGGCGATCTGCGCGGTGTCGATCACGTCGTGCACACCCACCAGGGAGGCCAGCGCAGTGCCCATGGTGATCACTGCGTAGAGGTTCATCCACGGCGGCAACATGCGCTTGAAGCACTGCGGCAGGATGATCGAGCGGAAAATCTGCCCACGGCTGAATGCCAGGGACCGTGCCGCCTCCCATTGGGTGCTGGGGATCGAGGCGATGGCGCCACGGAAGATTTCCGCGACATTGGCGCTGGCTGGCAAGGCCAGGCCGAGGGTGACCTTGACCCAGTCGGGAAACGCGACATAGGTGCTGCCGATACGAATCTCGAACGGGAACACATAGGTGGTGAAATAGATCAGCACCAGCCAAGGCGCGTTGCGGAAGATCTGCACCCAGAGCCGCGCCGGCCAGCCCAGCAGGCGCAGGGGCGACAGGACCATGGCACCGACCAGCAGCCCCGCCACGGAGCCCGACCCGATGGCCAGCAGGCTGATCAGAATGTTCTGGCCGAACCCGGCGGCCAAGGCGGGAGACCACTGCAGCAACGCCTTGAGCACCGGACTGTGCTGCGCGAAGTACACCAGCCCGCACAGCGCGCCCATCCCCAGCAGCAACTTGCCGATATGGCGACGCGGCCAGGCGCGGGGCAAAACGACGGAAGAATCAATGGCCATAGCCGGGCATCCTCAGGCGCGCTTCGAGCCAGCGCCCGACGCAATTGACGGTGAAACTCAGCAGGCCGAAAAAACCCAGGATCAGGATCATCAGTTCCAGCACGTTATCGCTCTGGGTCCAGATCATGATCGCCGCGTAGGTGATGTCACCCACGGCAATGGCCGAGGCCACGGCAGTCATCTTCACCAGGTCGATCAGGTTATTGATCAGCGCCGGCAAGGCGAAACGCAGGGCCAGTGGCAGTTGCACGCTCCACAACAATTGGCGGTTGTTGAACGCCAGCGAACTGGCCGCCTCCATCGTCACCGTGGGCACGGCTTCGATGCCGGCCCGCAGTGCCTCGGCGTGGAACGCGCCCTTGTGCAGCGAGATGACGATCACTACCCAGGCAAAAGGTGTCAGCGGGTTGGCCGCGCCGACGGCTTGGGTCAGCAGCATGTTCAGCACGAGGAACGCGCAATACAGTTGCACCAAGGTCGGCGTATTGCGGGTCACTTCGACAAACACCCGGGCAGGTCCTGCCAGCCAGGGCTTGCCAGAGGTCAACATGGCCGCCAGGCCGACGCCCGCCAGCAAGCTGCCGACGATGGTCAGCAGGCACAGCAGCAGCGTGGTCAACGCGCCCTGCTCCAACGTGCCGCGCTGATAGGCATCAACCAGGAAGTTGTAGTTGAGGCCAAACCCGGCGCTCCAATGAACGAACGCCTCCAGCCAATGAGTCATGGGCGATTACCTTGAGCGTCGGGATGGGTCGAGAGAGACGCAGGCACGACGATCTCAGGCGCCGTTGGCCTGGAACTGTTTCTGCAACTCCACCAAGGCCGGTGACGCCGGGGTGATGCGATGACGGGTCTGGGCCTCGATCAGCCAGCCGCTGCGGTGCAACTGCTGGATGATCGGGTCGAGCCTGGCCTGGGTATCGCTTTCACCTTTGCGCGTCCATACCACCGAGGGCGCCGGGTTCAGCTCCGGACTCAGGGCGCGGTAGCCCTGCCACTCGGGGTTCTCGGCAACCAACGGATTGATCAGCGTGGCGTCATGCACCGCGGCGACGCAGTTGTTGCCCCGCAGTGCCAGGAGCGACTCCGAGGAACTCTTGAAGGCCTTGATCTCGACGCCCAGCTCGGTGAGCGGCTTGATGTAGCTGCTGCCCTGGGAGGTGCATACCGGTTGATCCTTCAAGTCTTCCCAGCGGCTGATCTTGCTGTCCTTGAGCACTGCCGCAGTGCCGCCGACGCGGTAGAACGGCGTGGGCACGAAGCCGAGGATTTCACCGCGCTCGGCGGTCCATTCCATGTTGGCAATCAGCAGGTCGACCTTGCCCTGCTGCAAGAACTGCACGCGGTTGGCGGGAAGCACCGGCACCAACTGGACCTCGGCGCCGAGTTGCCGGCCCAGTTCCTGGGCGAGATCGACGTTGAAGCCGCGAGGTTTCTGGGTAGCAGGATCGATACCGCCGAACGGGCCACCGGACAACAACACGCCCACTACCAACGCGTGGCGTTGCTCGATCTTGTCCAGCGTGGCATCGGCATGGGCAAGGTGGACGGTCGACAACGAGACCAAGGCGCCCAGCAGGACAGGCAACAAGCGTTTTACGGATGAGCGCTCAAGTGACATGGGATTCCCCTCATGGATGGCCGGCGTCCCCCGGCCTGATGAGTGGGCATCCTAGGTAGCGCCCGGAGCCAACGGAAATTCAAATATCTAATATCGTTATAACTCGTCAGGTTTGGTCTCCAAACGAAAAACGAATAACCACGGTTTCCTAGGGTCGCAGAGCATATCGAGCGATAGCGGCCCACCAAACACATAAAAATCTGTAATGTTTAGGTTTTCAGCCTTGATGTGAAGCGGTGACCATGTCGACCTTGGATCTCGAATTACTGCGCACCTTCATTGCCGTGGTCGATCACCACAGCTTTGCCGAAGCAGGCGCCCAACTGGCCCGTACGCAATCGTCGGTGACCCAGCACATGCAACGCCTGGAACAGCAGGTCGGGGTCACGCTGTTCGAAAAACGCGGCAGGCACAAGCAGCTCACCGAAGCGGGCCAGCAATTGCTACGGCACGCACGACAAATGCTTTCGCTCAACGACGATGCGCTCAATTCCCTGCGTGAAAGCAGCCTGAGCGGCGTGTTGCGCATCGGCTCGCCCCACGACATCGCCGACACCATCCTGCCGCCGATTCTCAGCCACATCGCCCGCTCGGCTCCGCGCCTGCGCCTTGAAATCGACGTTGGGCGCAGCCCGTTCCTGATGGATGACCTGCACCGGGGCAAGGTCGACATGATCATCTCGACACGCCAGGACCCGAACCTGGAAGGCTTCGCGTTGCGCACCTCGCCGGTGTGGTGGATCTGTTCGGCGCAGTACCTCCACAATCCCGGCGAACCCCTGCCGTTGATCCTGGTGGATGAGCCGAGCATCTATCGGCGCTATGCCCTGGAAGCGCTCGAACGCGCGAATATCCCATGGCGCCAGGCCTACCTGGCCTCGAACCTGATCGGCATCAAGGCGGCCACCCGCGCCGGCCTGGGCGTCACGCCCCGCAGCATGGAAATGCTCGGCCCGGACATGCGCGTGCTGGGTGAGAACGATGGCTTGCCACGGCTGCCGGATGTGACCTATCACCTGTGGATCCGGCCCAATACCGTCAACCCGCTGGTGCGCCGGGCCTATGACCTGATCAGGAACAATCAAGGGCATTGAGACGACGCTCGTCATTGCCCGAAATTGCTCCCGACAGTCAATACGCGAAGCCCTGCCCCAGCTCACTTTCCATCCATTCCAGGAAACGCCGGACGCGAGGGAAACTCGAGTGCGCCTTGGGAAACACCAGGTGGTGGGCAGCCACGGGGGCGCTGAGCGCTTCTGGCGCCACCTCGACCAGGCTGCCGGCCGCCAGGTATTTCTTCGCCAGCAACGTGCTTTCCAAGGCAAACCCCAACCCATGGCTGGCTGCTTCCAGCGACATGTATGACCGGTCGAAGCTCAAGGCGTAAGGTTTCTCCGGGCGCGCCAGGCCATGTTGAGCGAACCATTGCGGCCATTTGAGTAAGGTGGCTTCGGAAAGCACCAGGTCGCAATCCAACAGGTCGGACGCGCTGCGGATCGGGCATTGCGCGAGCAGTTTCGGCGAAGCGAGCACCGCGAAGGTTTCGTTCTGCACGGTGCGGACTTCGTAACTGGGCCAGTTTGCAGTGCCGTGGCGGATATCCACGTCGATCTTGTCTCGACTGAAATGCAGCGATTCGTAGGAACACGACAGATTGATCTGAATATCCGGGTTGGACGCTCGAAAAGCCTCCAGTCTCGGCATCAACCACAACAACCCGAAGCTGGGCGCCGAGTGCAGGCGCAAACAGTCCAGGCTCACGTCGCTGGCCGCGCGCTCGGTGGCGACCGCCAGGCTATGGAGCACCCCAGAGACTTCCTTGAGGTATTGCTCGCCCACCGGCGTCAGCGTTACCCCTCGAGCGGCGCGGACGAACAATTGCCGGCCAATCATGGCTTCGAGTTTCGCCAGTTGATGACTGACCGCAGAGGGCGTCAGGTCCAACACTTCCGCAGCCCTGGCGACGTTGCTGAACCGGGCCGTTTGCTCAAAAGCCTGAATTGCTTTCAGCGGTGGAAGAATCAAGGGGGCATCGGTGTCGGTACGCATGGCAGATCACTCGACAATAGTTCTAATGATTGTTGAGCTTCGCCGTGAAAGCTTCCATCCGCAAGCAACCGAGTACTGAATTTTTTTCAGCGCTGAATGATTTTTACGGCATTGCTCAGCCGGGAGGCAAAGCAGAAGCTGAGTCATCGGTTTTTTCCAAATCGACCCAATAAAAACAATCCGAGGTATCCCTCCATGCTTCTGCAAGGCAAAGTCGCGATCATTACCGGCGCCGCATCCGTCCGTGGCATTGGCCGCGCCACCGCTACGACGTTCGCCCAACACGGCGCCCGCGTCGTGATTCTCGACCTGGATGAATCTGCCGCACGCGATGCCGCCAGCGCCCTGGGCGAAGGCCATCTCGGCCTTGCGGCCAACGTTGCCGATGAATCGCAGGTCCAACGGGCCGTCGCCCAGGTCGTCGAACATTTCGGCCGAATCGACATCCTCGTCAACAACGCCGGCATCACCCAACCCCTCAAGACCCTCGATATCCGCCCATCGGACTACGACAAAGTGCTGGACGTCAGCCTGCGCGGCACCCTGCTCATGTCGCAGGCGGTGATCCCGCTGATGCGCGAACAGCAAGGCGGCAGCATCGTCTGCATGTCTTCGGTGTCGGCCCAACGGGGCGGCGGCATCTTTGGTGGGCCGCATTATAGCGCCGCCAAGGCCGGCGTATTGGGCCTCGCCAAGGCAATGGCGCGCGAGTTGGGTCCGGACAAGGTGCGGGTCAACTCCATTGCCCCGGGCTTGATCCACACCGACATCACCGGCGGCCTCATGCAGGATGAGCGTCGGCACGCGATCATCGACGGCATTCCGTTGGGTCGCCTGGGTGCGGCGCAGGATGTCGCCAACGCCGCCCTGTTCCTGGCCAGCGATTTATCGTCTTACCTGACAGGCATCACCCTGGATGTGAACGGCGGCATGCTGATTCACTGATGCATCTGGGCGGGCCATCGCGGCCCGTGCGGTTCTGGATCGAAGACCCCAGCCGGGCTGTTTGCCTGGCGGTCAATAAAAACAAGAGATCAGGCCATCATGACTACTTTGTCGCTCGAAGCGGTTTCGACCGTGCGTTCCAATGCCTACCGGAAAACGGCCTGGCGGCTGATGCCTTTCCTGATGCTGTGCTATTTGTGCGCCTATCTGGATCGGGTCAACGTCGGCTTCGCCAAGCTGCAAATGATGAACGACCTGGCACTCAGCGAAACCGTCTACGGGCTGGGCGCGGGCATGTTTTTCATCGGCTATTTCCTCTGCGAAGTCCCCAGCAACGTCATCTTGCACAAGGTCGGCGCTCGCGTCTGGATCGCGCGGATCATGATCACCTGGGGCATCATTTCCGCGCTGTTCGCCTTCGTCGAAACTGCCTGGCAGTTCTATGCCCTGCGTTTTTTGCTCGGGGTCGCCGAAGCAGGACTGGCCCCCGGATTGCTGCTTTATCTCACCTACTGGTTCCCGTCCTATCGGCGTGCGCGCATGACCGTGCTCTGGTTCATCGCCATCCCCTTGTCGGGCATGGTGGGCGGCCCGCTCTCCGGCTGGATCATGAACCATTTCGCCGGCGTGCACGGCTGGGCCGGATGGCAGTGGATGTTCGTGCTCGAAGCCATTCCCACCGTTGTCGTCGGGCTGCTGGTGCTGAGTTATCTCAAAGACGGCGTGCATCAGGCCCATTGGCTGGACGATGAAGAGAAGGCCCTGGTCAGCCGTGAACTGGCCGAGGACAACCAGCAGAAGGTCACCCATGCCTCGGTGGGCGAGTTCGTCCGTGACCGCCGCCTGTGGCTGCTGGCCGGGATTTATTTCTGCGTGGTCATGGGCCAGTACGCCATCACCTTCTGGCTGCCGACACTGGTGCGCAACGCCGGGGTTTCCGATCCGCTGCACATCGGTTTCCTGACCAGCCTGCCCTACCTCTGCGCCATTGCGGCCATGTTGTTGATCGGTCGCAGCGGCGATAAGCATCGCGAGCGGCGCTGGCACCTGATCGCACCGATGATCGCCGGTGCCATCGGGCTGACGCTCGCCGCACTGCTGGGGGGCAACATCCTGCTGTCCATCCTGAGCCTGTGCCTGGCGGCGTCCGGCATCCTCTCTGCGTCCTCGATGTTCTGGATGCTGCCCACGACCTTGCTCGGCGGGGTATCCGCCGCCGCAGGCATCGCGGCGGTCAACAGCTTCGCCAACCTTGCCGGCTTCTGCTCGCCCTACCTGATTGGCTGGATCACCACGCAGACCGGTTCCAGCGCCATCGGCATGTACCTGATCACCGGCGTACTGCTGGGCGGCGCCTTGCTGGTGCTGCGCATTCCCGCCGCCCTGGTCAATCGTTAAGTCACCGGAGTTCCACCATGACTCGCTCGCTTTCATCCGCTTCATCCACGTCCCTGGCCGACCGCGCCCACAATATCCGTCGTCATGCGCTGCGCATGGGTCAGGTCCAGGGACAAGGCTACGTCGGCCAAGCCCTGGGCGCCGCCGACCTGCTGGCAGTCGCGTACTTCCACGCTATGAATCATCGGCCTGAAGCCCCTGAGTGGGAGCCACGTGATCGCTTCTATCTCTCCATCGGCCATTACGCGATCGCGTTGTACGCGGCCTTGATCGAGGCCCGGATCGTTCCCCTCGATGAGCTGGAAACCTATGGCGCGGACGACAGCCGGCTGCCCATGTCGGGCATGGCGACGTACACGCCGGGCATGGAAATCACCGGAGGCTCCCTCGGCCAAGGCCTGGGCATCGCCGTAGGTGCCTGCCTGGGCCTGAAGCGCAAAGGCTCGCCCGCCTTCATCTACAACCTGCTGTCGGACGGTGAATTGAACGAAGGCTCGACCTGGGAAGCCGTGATGTCGGCGTCGCACTGGAAGCTCGACAACCTGATTGCCATCGTCGACGTCAACAACCAGCAGGCCGATGGCTACTCCAGCGAAATCCTTTCGTTCGAGCCGATCGTTGACCGCTGGCAAGCCTTTGGCTGGTTCACCCAACGCGTCGACGGCAACGACCTGGATGCCCTGGTGACGGCATTCGATGCGGCGCGTAACCACCCTTCCAGCCAGCCCCGGGTGATCATCTGCGATACACGCATGGGCAAGGGTGTGCCGTTCCTGGAAAACCGCGAGAAGACCCATTTCATCCGCGTCGAAGAACACGAGTGGGACCTGGCGCTGAACAACCTTGAAGAAGGAAAACACTCATGAGCAACGCCGCCAACACACCGAATGCGATGGGCCAGCCGGGCAAGAAACGCTTGACCACCTCAGCGATGATCGCCTCGATTGCCGCCGAAGGACAGGCGACGAAAACAGCACCATTCGGCCATGCGCTGGCCGCATTGGCGGACCAGCGCCCGGACATCGTCGGCCTGTCCGCCGACCTGTCCAAATACACCGACTTGCACATCTTCGCCAAGGCCCATCCGGATCGTTTCTACCAGATGGGCATGGCCGAGCAGTTGCTGATGAGCGCCGCGGCGGGCATGGCCCGGGAAGGTTTCGTGCCGTTTGCCACGACCTACGCGGTGTTCGCTTCCCGTCGGGCCTACGACTTCATTTGCATGGCGATCGCCGAGGAAAACCTCAACGTCAAGATTGTCTGTGGCTTGCCAGGCCTCACCACCGGTTACGGTCCGAGCCACCAGGCTACGGACGACCTGGCGATCTTCCGCGCCATGCCCAACCTGATGATCGTCGACCCCTGTGACGCGTTGGAAATCGAGCAGGCCGTACCGGCCATCGCCGCCCACCAAGGCCCGGTCTACATGCGTTTGCTGCGCGGTAACGTGCCCTTGGTGCTGGACGAATATGGCTACACGTTCGAGATCGGCAAGGCCAAGACCCTGCGTACCGGCAATGATGTCCTGATCATTTCCACCGGGTTGATGACGATGCGTGCCTTGGAAGCCGCCAAGCAACTGCAGGCCGACGGCGTCGATGTCGCGGTCCTGCACATGCCGACCATCAAGCCGCTGGACGAACACACCCTGCTCGCCGAGGCCAGAAAGCCAGGGCGACTGGTGGTGACCGCGGAAAACAGCTCCATCATCGGCGGACTGGGCGAAGCGGTTGCCGGGGTCTTGCTGCGCAATGGCGTGACCCCGACATTCAGGCAAATCGCGTTGCCAGACGCCTTCCTCGACGCGGGCGCGCTGCCGACGCTGCATGATCGCTACGGCATTTCCACCCAGGCCGTTTGCGCGCAAATCAAAGCCTGGCTTTAACGGCAAGCGCCGGGTACCGGCAACAGGTACCCGGCGGTTCCAAGCAAAAGGGAGCGAAACCTGATGCCTGATGATTGGCTCGATCCCGCGTTCAGCGGTCTTGTGGCCTCGGGCGCGGAACAATGGTCGCTGAGCACGCTGCCGGCCATCCGCGCCCGAGTTCATTCGACCTTCAAACCCGAGCACCACGTGCGATGTGAAGTGTGCTGGATTCCTGGCGCCGATGCCGAGCATTTGCGCCTGTGCCTCTACCGGCCGAAAGGCCTCGCGCCAGATGCGAAGCTTCCGGCGATCCTGTCCATCCATGGCGGTGGCTTCGTACTCGGAAAGCCCGAGATGGCCGATGACCTCCTGGCGGACCTGGCCGACGAGTTGGGGGCCCTCATCGTTGCGGTGGATTATCGACTGGCGCCCGAACATCCTTTTCCTGCACCCCTCGACGACTGTTACAGCGCCCTCGCCTGGCTGTTCGAAAACAGTCAGGACCTGGGCCTGGATTCCCGGCGCGTTGCAATCATGGGCCATAGCGCCGGTGGCGCGCTTGCCGCCGCATTGGCCATCATGGCGCGCGACAAAGGCCGGTTTCCGCTGGCCGGCCAGGTGCTCATCTACCCGATGCTCGATCACCGCACAGGCTCAGCGCAATCCCCCTACCCGAGCAGGAAAACAGCCACGTTCAGTTGGCTGCCGGAGCCCAATCAGTTCTGCTGGCAGTGCCTGCGCGGTGGCTACGCCCTGGACGATGATCGTGTCGGCCTGTTTTCACCGGCCCTGCAACCAGACCTTTGCAACCTGCCGCCGACGTTCATCGCGGTCGGTGCGCAAGATCTGTTTCTCGAGGAAGACGTCGATTTTGCGATGAGGCTGTCTCGCGCTGGGGTCGCCCTGGAGCTTCACGTCTATCCTGGCGCGCCCCATATGTTTGACCAGGTGCCAGGGCGCATCGCGGATCAATCGACCTGCGACATCGTTCGGGCGTTGAAAGTATTTTTGAGGAAGTGACGAAGCGGGATCCGGACCTGCAATCCAACGGTGAAAACTTGCGCGCCAGCGTCTATGGTAGATATCTGCAACGCAGACCATCCCCTAGGGTCTGTACGAAATGTGTTCGCGCGAAAGCCAGACAAGGCGAAACGGGGCGAGGAAGCGGGAGTACATGAGCATTCCGAGCCCCGTTTCAACGCAGTATGGGTGAGTGCGGATACATTTCGTACAGAGCCTAATAACAAGATTGCCGTGAAAGCCCTGCGCGGGCGTCACGCCCGATGGGAGCCTTTCATGACCCTGCACAGCGCGCAGCCGATCCCCAGTGAACTGGCGGCCTTCGTCAACGACCATTTTTCCGGACGCGGCCTGAAGCCCGATGGCGTCATCGCCCAGTCCTGGTACCGCAGCGTCGTGGAGCACCGGCTCGATCCCGGTGCGGCGAGCCGCAAGAACATCCTCAGCGCCGAGGATATCCGGCGTCATCAGGAACAACACCAGCAGTATCTTTCCATCGCCAGCCAGGGCGTCAGCGGTCTGGCCCGGCGCGTGGTGCCCGCCGGCTTTGCCGTGCTGCTGAGCGACGAGCGCGGCATCACCCTGGACTCCCGGCTACCCGACCAGCCCGACATCTATACGCAATCAGGGCTGGTGGTGGGTGCGCAGTGGGAGGAATCGGTGGTGGGCACCAATGGCATTGGCACAACGCTGGCTGCCGCGCAGCCATTGATCATTCATCGGGAGGAGCATTTCCTGGCGTCCAATTTCGGCCTGAGCTGTTCGGTAGCACCCATTTTCGATGCCCAGGGCCTGCTGCGCGGCTGCCTGAACGCGACCTGCATGAACAGCGCGGGCCCTCGGGAAAGCCAATACCTGACGCTGCAACTGGTGATCATGTATGCGCGCCTGATCGAAAATGCACATTTCCGCCAGAGCTACCGCGACCGCTTGACCTTGTCCCTCAAGCCCCTTGATGAAATCGCCGACCTGGCCAACGAACAGTTACTGGCGCTTGATGAAAGCGGTCGCATCATCGGCGCCAACCGTGCCGCCTTTGTCGCCCTGGACTTGGCTGAGGGTCCAGCACTGCTGGGCACCGTCATCGATCGCCTGCTGCCAACCACGGTGGACGAGCTGCTCAAACTCACCAACGGTGGCGCCCAAGGCGTGCGTTTGCGTGGTCTGCGGGATGAGGCGTTGCTGGAGGTCGGCCTGCGGATCCCGTCTCAACAGCACCGCCCCCGCCCCGTCGCCCGCCCTGCCCCTGACGCACACCCGGACCTGCAACAACTCGCCGGCCTCGACCCCCAACTGCAACAGAGCGTCCACCGGGTGCGCAAGGTGATCGACAAAGGCATCCCGATTTTGATTACCGGCGAGACCGGCACCGGCAAGGAAGCCTTTGCCCGCGCGATCCACCACGCCAGCCTTCGTCGCGCTGGGCCTTTCGTCGCACTCAATTGCGCAGCCATTCCGGAGACCCTGATCGAGAGCGAGCTGTTCGGCTATCGCGCCGGCAGCTTTACCGGCGCGAACCGAAAAGGCATGAAGGGCAAGTTGGAACTGGCGAATGGCGGCACGCTGTTTCTCGATGAAATTGGCGACATGCCCGCCCATTTGCAAACCCGCTTGCTAAGGGTGCTGGCGGAGCGGGAAATCGCGCCGCTGGGGGCTGAAGTGCCGGTGGCGCTGGACATCCAGGTGATCTCGGCGACTCACCAGGACCTGCCCACGATGATCGGCGAGAAGCGCTTTCGCGAAGATCTGTTCTATCGGCTCGCCGGCATGAACCTGGCGCTGCCCGCCTTGCGCGAACGCAGTGACCGCGCCGCGCTGATCGAGCAACTGCTCGCGGCACAGGACGAAACCCGCGCGCTACGACTGAAAGCGGATGCCCGCCAGTGCCTGCTCGACTACCACTGGCCCGGCAATATCCGCCAACTCCTCAATAGCCTGCGCTACGCGGTGGCCCTGGCTGAAAACGGCGTTATCGACCTGGACTGCTTGCCCAGCGAAGTGCTGGCGCCACAGCGCCTGTCACTGTCCGCCAGCACCACACCGTTGGCCGTCAGCTTGGGCGAACAGCTGGGCGACGAAGAGTCCCGTCGCCTGCTGGCAACCCTGCGCCAGCATCGCTGGAACATCAGTGCCGCCGCTACCGACCTGGGCATCTCCCGCTCCACGCTGTACCGCAAGATGAAAAAGCATGGCGTCGTCGCGCCCAACGACCAGTTCTGATACGCCCAGAAAAATGCCGGCGCCCTTGCGGGTGCCGGCATTTTTCTCGCCAGATCACACTTGGATGTAAACCACGTGGGTATGGGTGTACTCATACAAGCCGTGCTTGCCGTCCGCGCCGCCAATGCCGGACTTGCGCGCCCCGGCATGGAAGCCCTGCATCGCTTCGAAGTTCTCTCGATTGATGTAGGTTTCGCCGAAATCCAGCTCGTTGCTCGCGCGCATGGCGGCACTCAGGCTGCGGGTGTAGATCGATGACGTCAGGCCGTACTCGCTGTCATTGGCCAGGGCGATGGCTTCGTCCAGGCCTTCGACAATCTGGATCGGCAGCACCGGGCCGAAGATCTCCTGGCGCATGATCGCCATCTCGCCACCACACCCAGCCAGCACCGTCGGCTGGTAATGGAAGCCCTGGCCCTTGTCGGCCACCGCGCCGCCCGTGACCACTTCAGCCCCCTGCTCCTTGGCAATGGTGACCATCCGCGCAACCTTGTCCAGCGCCGCCTGGTTGATCAGCGGCCCCATGTCCAGATTGTCCTCGGCCAACGGGTCGCCGTAGCGGGTCGCGGCCATCGCGGCGGCGATCTGCTCGATGAACTGATCGGCGACCTTGCGCTCGACATACACCCGCTCGGCGCAGTTGCAGACTTGCCCGGTGTTGATCACCCGCGAAGCCGTGATCGCCTTGACCGCGAGGTCCAGGTCGGCGTCCGCCAGCACGATGGCCGGCGCCTTGCCGCCGAGTTCCAGGTTGAGCTTGGTGATGTTCGGCGCCGCCGCGGCCATGATCCGCGAGCCGGTGCCGACGCTGCCGGTGAAGCTGATCAAGTCGATGCCGGCATGGCGGGTCAGGTTATGCCCCACGGTCGCCCCCGTGCCGCTGACGACATTGAACACCCCGGCCGGCAGGTCGGTCTCGGCCACCAGACGGGCAAACTCGAAGCAGTTGATGGGCGTTTCTTCGCTGGGCTTGATCACAATGGTATTACCGGTCACCAGCGCCGGCGCCATCTTGCGAGCGATCAGGAAGAACGGAAAATTCCACGGCAGGATACCGGCCACCACACCCAGGGGCTTGCGCAGCAGAAAGATGCTTTCGCCAGCGCGGTCGCTGGTCAGCACCTCGCCCTCAAGGCGCCGTGCCCACTCGGCCATGTAGTCCAGGTAATCGGCGGTGAAGTTGACTTCCACCCGCGCCAATCCCAGCACTTTGCCTTGCTCGGCGGTGATGATATGGGCGAGTCGTTCGGCGTTGTCGCGCACTTTGCTGGCGATTTTGCGCAGGTAGCCGGCGCGCTCGATGGCCGGGCGGGCGGCCCAGCTTTTTTGCGCCTTGCGCGCTGCGGCAATCGCCGCTTCGACTTGCTCGCCGCTGGCTTCGGGCACCCGCGCCAGTAAAGCGCCGTTGGCCGGGTTGTGCACCTCAATGCTTGGGTCGCTGGGAATGAAGGCGTTGGCGATGAAGTTCTGGTAATTGATGATCTCGGTCATGTGCTTGCTCTCGCGGTCAGTTTCAGAACGATGCAGGTGCATTCATTTGGCGGTGAAGGTTTTCCAGACCCCGCCTTCCTGCTGCAGGTCGTGGGCGCGCTTGATCAGGTATTGATGGATCTGCTCCACCTGTTCCGGCGTGAAGGCGTCGGCGAAGGACGGCATGCCATCCGGCACTCGACCGCCGTAGAGAATGCCGAGGAACATCTGGTGTTTTTCCGCCGTCAGCTTGCGCAGGTCCGGCAGCACGCCGCCGCTGACTGCATGAATGCCGTGGCATTGGGAGCAATAGCCGTCGTAGAGCTTGGCGCCGGCGTCCACTGCGGCCAGGTCGCCGGTCAGGGGCGGCGGTTTCGGGGTGTCGGCGAGCGGTGCCGGCTCGTTGAGTTTCGCCGTGCCGCCCAGCTTGTAGGTCAACACCTGGGAGAACGGCCGGACCCCGGCGCGCAAGGACAAGGCACCGGCAAAGGTCGAGAAGGCGCCGCCCCATCCGGCCATGAACGTCACGTACTGCTCACCGTCCACGCTGTAGGTAATCGGCGCCGCCATCACACCGCTGGCCGCCGGCTGCTCCCAGAGTTTCTTGCCACTGTCGGCGGCATAGGCAATCACCCGGCCGTCGGCGCTGCCCTCGAACACCAGGTTGCCGGCGGTGCTCAAGGTGCCGCCGTTGAAGATCGTCACATAGGGCACTTCCCAGGCCGGTTGTTGCTTGACCGGGTCCCAGGCGATCAGCTTGCCCGACCAGCCCTTGGCCATTTCCAACAGCCCATCGGCGTCCTCCGGCATCATCCCGGTGCGCAGGCCCAGTTGGTACATGCTCTTGAACGGGTTGCGCTTCGGCGCCTCGGGAATGTGCTCGTAGTAGGCGGACATGATGTGCGCCGGGATATACACCAGGCCGGTGTTCGGGTTGTAGGACATCGGCTGCCAGTCATGGGCGCCCCAGAACGCGGGCGTGACCAATTTGCGCTTGCCATCCTTCCAGTACGCGGCATTCTCGTCATCGACGATGGGCCGGCCCGTCTTCATGTCCATGCCTTTGGTCCAGCTCTGCGGCACGATGCCCTTGGCCGACAACAGCTCACCCGTGGCGCGGTCGATCACGTAGAAAAAACCGTTCTTCGGCGCCTGCATCAGCACCTTGCGCGGCTTTCCATCGATCGGCAGTTCCGCGAGGATCATGTGCTGGGTGGCAGTGTAGTCCCAGGCGTCCCCCGGCGTGGTCTGGTAGTGCCAGGCGTACTCGCCCGTATCGGCGTTGACCGCGACGATGGACGACAGGAACAGGTTGTCGCCCTTGGCCTGGCTCCGCCATTTCGGGTCCCACAACGATCCATTGCCCACACCGATGTACAGCAGGTTCAAGTCCGGGTCGAACGCAAAGGAATCCCAGGCCGTGCCGCCACCGCCCTGGGCCACATAGGCGTCGCCGTGCCAAGTCTTGGCGGCGATGGCCATGGCCTTGTCTTCCGGCGGCAACTTGGGATCACCCGGCACCGTGAAGAAGCGCCAGGCCTGCTTGCCGGTCTCCGCGTCGTAGGCGGTGACATAACCGCGTACGCCGAACTCGGCGCCGCCGTTGCCGATCACGACTTTGCCATTGACCACTCGCGGGGCCCCGGTGATGGTGTAGCTGCGCGAGTGATCGGCCCGGGTGTCCACCGACCAGGCGCGCTGGCCGGTCTTGGCGTCGATGGCTTCAAGACGACCATCGAGCACACCCACGTAAACCTTGCCCTTCCACACCGCGACGCCCCGGTTGACCGCGTCGCAACAAGCCTCACCGGCGCGGTTGCGGTCGGACTTGGGGTCGTACTTCCAGATCAACTTGCCGTCGCGCGCATCCAAGGCGTAGACCACCGAAAACGGACCGGTCGTATACATCACGCCGTCGACCACGATGGGCGTCGCCTCGACACCGCGATCCAGGTCCAACTTGTAGCTCCAGGCGAGCCCCAACTGGCCGACGTTCTGGTCGCTGATCTTCTTCAACGGGCTGTAGCGTTGCTCGTCGTAGGTGCGGCCGGTACTCATCCAGTTACCGGGTTCCTGGTCGGCGGCGATGATGCGCTTGCCGTCGACATTCGCCGGCAGGTCCTGCGCCCAGCCCGGGACGGTATGGAAGGTAAGCGCCAGCACGACAAATAGCGTCTTGAGAGGAACGCGAAGGGGCGCGTTCCGAGAAGCAGTAGGCACGGCGAGGCCAATCTGTGTCATGGGAGGACTCCTGGTTCTTATTAGTAGCGAAGCCATTGCGCTGCGCACCAGGAGAGGAGCAACCCCCATGCCACCGTTTGGAAAAGCTTTGCAAGCCCCGTTTTACGGGGTCTTCGGCTCGTTTCGCGGATCGTGCAGCCGTGCGACAGTTGTCGCATTTGCCGCGACAGCTGTGCCAGAGGTGAGTCAGGTTGCGCACGATTCGTGAAGAAAGCCGTCACACGCCGGGCCTTAGCACCCGCGAGCGCGCGCCCTACAATGAGCGCAACCATCAGCAGGAGAACCAAGCGATGTTCGCCTCATTTGAATCGGGCCGATGCCAAGTCAATGGCATCACCGTCAGCTACCGCAAAGGTGGGAGCGGCCAAGGCCTGCTGCTGCTCCACGGGCATCCCCAGACTCACGTCATGTGGCACAAGATCGCCGAACCCTTGGCGGAGCATTTCACCGTGGTCGCGGCGGACCTTCGTGGCTACGGTGACAGCGACAAACCGGCAGGCGACGCCGAGCACCTCGCCTACTCCAAGCGAGAAATGGCCCAAGACGGACTCGAGCTCATGCGCGCGCTGGGATTCGTGAAATTTGACGTGCTGGCGCATGACCGAGGCGCACGCGTCGCCCATCGCATGGCCATGGACCACCCGGACGCAGTGAAGCGTTTGATAACACTGGATATCGCGCCGACCCTGGCAATGTATGAGCAAACCAACGAAGCGTTCGCCCGAGCCTATTGGCACTGGTTCTTCCTGATCCGGCCAGCTCCGTTTCCCGAAACGCTCATCGAGGCTGATCCGGAGCTTTACCTGCGCAGCGTCATGGGCACCCGCAGCGCTGGCATGGCGCCTTTCACCGACGCCGCATTTGCCGAGTACTTGCGCTGCCTGGCACTCCCTGGCACCGCTCATGGCCTGTGTGAGGATTACCGGGCAAGTGCCAGCATCGATCTGGAGCACGACCGGAGCGACCGGCAAGCCGGGCGAAAACTCTCAACGCCGTTGCTGGCCTTGTGGGGAGCGGACGGCGTCGTGGGCCGGTGCTTCGATCCGCTTGGCGAATGGCAAAAAGTCGCGACCGACGTGCAAGGGAAAGCGTTGCCGTCGGGGCATTACATCGCGGAGGAAGTGCCAGGGCTTTTGATGGACGAGGTGCTTGGTTTCCTGCTTCCTTCGGTCCCGGGAGGCAGGTAGTTGCAGGCGGTGTCCGTTTCGACAACACTCGCCAGCAGATGCCCTTATCCATCGAACGGTGAACCGACATGTCAGGCGAAAAATCGATTGCGAAATTGCTCAGCGCAATGAGCCCGACGCTCAACGACGGGGATTACGTCTTCTGCTGCGTCGCCGACATGGACCTCGTCAAAGGCGAGGAAATACTGGGCAGTTTCCGGGAAAAGGAAGGCCTGACCGTCATCATCGAGCGCAACAGGGCCCAGGCCCTGGGCCTGCACTTCGACTACGTCGCCGCCTGGATCACCTTGACCGTGCACTCCGCCCTGGATGCCGTCGGGTTGACCGCCGCCTTCGCAACAGCCTTGGGCAACGCGGGCATCAGTTGCAACGTCATCGCCGCCTACTACCACGACCACATCTTCGTGGGTCGGAAAGATGCGCAGCGGGCGATTGAGGTTCTGGAGGCGCTTGCTCGGTCTGGAGGCAGCGACTGAGCCGAAACTGCGGTCGACGGAACAAACCATCCAGGACAGTTGCTCCCACAACGATCGCCGTGGCGTACGCAAACCTTGGAACCACCCCAAAACAACTGTGGGAGCGGGCTTGCCCGCGAAGGCGTCCGGTCAGCTACATCTTTTTGACTGACACTCCGCCTTCGCGAGCAAGCTCGCTCCCACATGGGTTTTTGGGTCGTTTTCAAGATCAGCGTCCACCACCCATCCCTTGTGGGAGCGGGCTTGAACGCGAAGACAGTGGATCAGCTTGCATCTATGTTGAATGTGCCGCCGCCTTCGCGAGCAGGCTCGCTCCCACAGAGGATAGCGTTCAGCCGAAACCAGGTCGGCACCTGCCCAACGGTTGACCTCTACGCCCACCCCTCCAGCCGCAACGTGGCGCGCACCAGGCGTTGCTCTTCGTTTTCGATTTCCCTGAGGTTCTCGCAGATGCTCTGGATGTGGGCGATGGCCGCCTTGCGCGCCTGCTCCGGCAGCCGCCCGGTCACGGCGTTGTAGAGCCGGGCGTGTTGGCGGTCGATCTGGCGCTTTTGCGGCTCGCGGTGGTAGAGGTTGTTGACCGAGGCAAACACTGAGCTGAGCAGCAAATCCGTCAGCGAACGCAAGGTCTGCACCAGCACCGGATTGTGCGAGGCCTCGCAGATCGCCAGGTGAAACGCATGGTCGAGCCGGGCATGGACGCTGGCCTCCAAGGGACGGCTATGGGCGTCGAGCATGGCCTCGTAGCTGCGGGTGATCAGTACGAAATCAGCCTCGGTCCCGCGCAGGGCCGCCAGGCGCGCGGACTCGCCTTCGAGCAGGCTGCGGACCTCGAACAGATCATAGAGCGTGCGTGGCTGCGAGCTGAACAGGTGCATCAGCGGCGACGCCAGGCCATGCCCCGACAAGTCGGCCACGAATGACCCCTTGCCCTGCTCGGTCTTGATAATCCCGCGGGCGCGCAGCAGCTTCAGTCCCTCGCGAAGCGCGGTGCGGGAGACACCGAGCTTTTCTGTCAGTCGCCGTTCCGAAGGCAACAGCTGCCCGGTCTTGAGCACGCCATCGACGATCAGGCGTTCTATGCGCTCGCAGACCACGTCGGCGACTTGCGGGTTACGGCGCGTCTCGAAGCTTTCCATCGAATCTCCAACTGGTATGACCAGCTCTGTCATCGGATCCAGAGGTTTTCAAACACAGCGATAGCTCGCTGATTTTTCATTGAATTTTCAAACAGCCAAAAAGAACAGGGTCGAAGAACTGGTTCGACCAGTCCAACAACACATGGACAGTAGAACGCCTCGGACCAATGATGCAAGTCAGCCGTATCAGAACAGACCTCGAATAAAAACAACTTGAGGGTCGCCTGCGAACCATGAACATTCTCTACGATGAACGCGTCGACGGCGTCTTGCCTGACGTGGACAAAAATGCACTGCTCCAGGCCCTGCAAACCCAGCTTCCCGACCTGGAAATCCTCCATCAGCGCGAAGCGCTCAAACCGTACGAATGCGACGGGCTCTCCGCCTACCGCACCACGCCCATGCTGGTGGTGCTGCCGCGTCACATCGAAGAAGTCCAAGGCGTGCTTCGCCTCTGCCACGCGCGCCAGGTGCCCGTCGTCGCCCGTGGCGCGGGCACCGGTTTGTCCGGCGGTGCGCTGCCGTTGGAGAAAGGCGTGCTGCTGGTGATGGCGCGCTTCAACAACATCCTTCACATCGACCCCGCCGCCCGCACCGCCCGGGTCCAGCCGGGCGTGCGCAACCTGGCGATTTCCCAGGCGGCCGCGCCGTTCGGCTTGTACTACGCGCCGGATCCCTCTTCGCAGATCGCCTGTTCAATCGGCGGCAATGTCGCGGAAAACGCCGGTGGCGTGCATTGCCTCAAATACGGGCTGACCGTGCACAACCTGCTCAAGGTCGACATCCTCACCGTCGATGGCGAACACCTTACCCTGGGTTCCCAGGCCCTCGACTCACCGGGGTTCGACCTGTTGGCGTTGTTCACCGGTTCCGAAGGCATGCTCGGGGTGATCACCGAGGTCACGGTCAAACTGTTGCCCAAGCCGCAAACGGCCAAAGTGCTGCTGGCGGCCTTCGATTCGGTTGAAAAGGCTGGCCGGGCGGTGGGTGACATCATTGCCGCCGGGATCATCCCGGGCGGTCTGGAAATGATGGACAACCTGGCCATTCGCGCCGCCGAAGACTTCATCCACGCCGGCTACCCGGTGGACGCCGAAGCCATTCTGTTATGCGAACTCGATGGCGTGGAAGCCGACGTCCATGACGACTGCGACCGCGTGCGCCAGGTGTTGCAACAGGCCGGCGCCACCGACGTGCGCCAGGCTTGCGATGAGGCCGAACGCGTGCGCTTCTGGGCCGGACGCAAGAACGCGTTTCCTGCGGTGGGCCGCCTTTCGCCGGATTATTACTGCATGGACGGGACGATCCCCCGCCGGGAACTGCCCCGCGTGCTGCAAGCCATCGCGGCGTTATCGGCGGAATACGGCCTGCGGGTCGCCAACGTTTTCCACGCTGGCGACGGCAACATGCATCCGCTGATCCTGTTCGATGCCAATCAACCGGGCGAGCTCGATCGCGCCGAAGCCCTGGGCGGCAAGATCCTCGAATTGTGCGTGGAGGTCGGCGGCAGCATTACCGGTGAGCACGGTGTGGGCCGCGAGAAGATCAACCAGATGTGCGCGCAGTTCAACGGCGATGAGCTGACCGTGTTCCATGCGGTCAAGGCCGCGTTCGACCCGAGCGGGCTGCTCAACCCAGGGAAGAATATTCCGACGCTGCATCGCTGCGCCGAGTTTGGCGCCATGCATGTGCACATGGGTCAGCTGCCCTTCCCCGAACTGGAGCGCTTCTGATGGGCAGCGAACACGATTTCGACGACAGCGCCGCGCTGCTGGAGCAGGTCAACCAGGCCCTGGAAAACGCCACGCCGCTGCGTATCCAGGGTTCCAACAGCAAGGCGTTCCTGGGGCGCAGCGTGGCGGGCGAAGTACTCGACACGCGCTCGCACCGCGGCATTGTCAGCTACGACCCGACTGAACTGGTGATCACCGCTCGTGGCGGTACGCCGTTGACGGAGTTGTTCGAAGTGCTCGACGCGGCGCAGCAGATGCTGCCTTGCGAACCGCCCGCCTTCGGTGAAAATGCCACGGTGGGCGGCATGATTGCCTGCGGACTCTCGGGGCCACGTCGTCCCTGGTCAGGCTCGGTGCGCGATTTCATCCTCGGCACACGGGTCATCACTGGCCACGGCAAGCATTTGCGCTTCGGCGGCGAGGTCATGAAAAACGTCGCCGGCTACGATCTGTCGCGCTTGATGGCCGGCAGCTACGGCTCGCTGGGCGTGGTGACCGAAGTGTCCCTCAAGGTCCTGCCAAAACCACGGCAGACCTTGAGCATCAGCCTGGAGATGGACGCCCAGCGTGCCTTGCAGCGCCTGGCGGAATGGGGGCAGCAACCGCTGCCGATCACTGCCGCGTGCCACGATGGCCAGCGCCTGAACCTGCGACTTGAAGGTGGCGAAGGCTCGGTGGCCGCGGCCCACGACCGTTTGGGCGGCGAGCGACTGGACGCTTCGTACTGGCAGGACCTGAACGAACATCGGCTGAGCTTCTTCGATGAAGATCGGCCCCTCTGGCGCCTGTCCCTGCCGCCGAACACGCCTCGCTTGCCGTTGCCCGGCGTCCAACTGATCGATTGGGGCGGCGCCCAGCGCTGGCTCAAATCGGACGCCGAAGCGACCTTCATCCGCTCGATCGTCGAACAAGTCGGCGGGCATGTGACCTGCTACACCCCTGGATTGGCCGACAGCCCTTTCCAACCGCTGCCCGACGCATTGATGCGCTATCACCGGAACCTGAAGCAGCAACTCGATCCACGGGGCCTCTTCAACCCCGGCCGCCTGTACGCGGAGCTTTAAACCATGCAGACCACCTTGAGCGAATACGCCCGCCAATTGCCCCGCGCCGAAGAAGCCGAACGCATCCTGCGCAGTTGCGTGCACTGCGGTTTCTGCAATGCCACCTGCCCGACCTATCAATTGCTGGGCGATGAACTGGATGGTCCGAGGGGGCGCATCTACCTGATCAAGCAGGTGCTCGAAGGCAACGAAGTGACCCGCGCCACCCAGGAACACCTGGATCGCTGCCTGTCGTGCCGCAACTGCGAAACCACCTGCCCCTCCGGCGTCGATTATCACAACTTGCTGGACATTGGCCGGGCGGTGGTCGATGCGGCAGTCCCGCGCCCGCTCGGCCAACGCCTGTTGCGCGAGGGGTTGCGCAGCGTGGTGCCCAACCCCAGGCTGTTCAAAGGATTGGTGAGCGGCGGCCAGGTTTTCCGCGCGTTGCTGCCAGACACGCTGAAAGCCAAGCTGCCCCGCAACGTGCACCCAGCAAAGCCACGACCGACCACCCGCCATGACCGGCAAGTGCTCATGCTCGAAGGCTGCGTGCAACCAAGCCTCTCACCCAACACCAACGCAGCCGCCGCACGGGTACTGGATCGATTGGGCATCAGCGTCACCGCGATTCGCGAGGCCGGTTGTTGCGGGGCGGTGGACTATCACCTGGACGCCCAGGCCGCCGGCCTCGATCGTGCCCGGCGCAACATCGACGCGTGGTGGCCGGCCATTGAAAGCGGCGCCGAAGCCATCGTGCAAACCGCCAGCGGTTGCGGCGCCTTCATCAAGGACTACGGGCACCTGCTCAGCAGCGATCCGGCGTATGCCGCCAAGGCCGCAAAAGTGAGCGCCCTGGCCAAGGACCTGGTTGAAGTACTGCGCGACGAACCGTTGGATCAGCTCGGCGTACGCAGCGACCAGCGCCTGGCCTTCCACTGCCCCTGCACGTTGCAGCACGCCCAAAGACTCGGGGGCGCAGTCGAAGCGATCCTGGAAAAACTTGGATTCAACCTCACGCCGGTGCCCGACAGCCACCTGTGCTGCGGCTCGGCGGGCACCTACTCGCTGACCCAACCCGAACTGTCCCGGCAACTGCGCGACAACAAGCTCAACGCTCTGGAAAGCGGACACCCGGAAGTCATCGCCACCGCCAATATCGGCTGTCAATCCCACCTCGACGGCGCTGGCCGAACCCCTGTCCGGCACTGGATCGAACTGGTTGAAGAGGCGTTGCCTTGAGCGGCGGACTTGGATCATTCAACCCGGCACAAAGGCGAGCAACCGCAAACCCGCTCACGCCTGCCCTCCCTGCCCATCCGCCAACGCCGCGCCGTTGAGGTAATGGTCGCCCAGCAACCGGCGCTGGGTCAGCAACGCTGGCTCGGCGGCGTCCGGCAATGGCCGCGGCAAGCTGCGCCCGGCCAACTCGAAATACGCATGACCGGCCACGCGCGCCGCCTCCGCAGCGGCCAGGCGAAAGGCGATGGCGGTCGATTGGGACGTGTCGGCGCGTTCGAGCAAAGCATCGGCGGCGTCGATGCGGATGCGCAGGTCGCCGACTGCCGCGACCACCAGGGCCTCATGTCGCGCGCTCTGCCCGCGCAGGTAGTCAAGCAGAGCCGCCTCGACGTGGCGGGCATGGGCGAGGTCGCTACGACCTTGGGAATGTGAATGGGACATGCTCGATACCTCAGTTCCAGGAATGACGTTGTGGCTTGATGTCGTTGAGAAGCTGGTTGCCGACCAAGTGATATTTCCAGCGCACCGGGTCGTGCAGGGTGTGGGTCCGCGCGTTGCGCCAGAACCGGTCCAGGCCCTGGCTGGCCGAGACGCTGCGCGTGCCGCCCAGCTCCAGCAAACGGCTGGACGCCTCCAGGGCGATCTCGGTAGAGAGCACCTTGGCCTGGCCAACGATTACGGAAGCCTCGGCGACTCGTTCCTCGCTGGGCTCGGCGACGGCACGGTCGACGGCTCGGGCCGCACGCTGCAAAATCGCCTCGGCCGCCTGCAGGCGCCAGGCCAGTTCACCGATCAGCGCTTGGCCCAGCGGATCCTGCCAACCGTGCTGCAGGCCGCTGTCGACCCAGGGGCGCGCCTGGCGGGCGACGCGCAGGGTCTCGGCGAAGGCGCCACGGGCAATGCCGGTGTCCACCGCAGCTTGGATAATCTGCGAGATCGGACCGTCGGAAGTGGGTTGGTCATAGGCTTTCCAGGCCGGCACCACGTCGATGGCAGGCACTCGCACGCCGTCGATACGCACCTGGCCGCTGGCGGTGATGCGCTGGCCGAAACCGTCCCAACTGTCGATCACCGTCAACCCGGCGGCATCGCGCGGCACCAGGGCGATGTGCACATGCCCCGCCTCGTCCACTCCGGCAACCGGCACGATATGGGCGAACAATGCGCCGGTGCAGTAGGCCTTCTCGCCGTCGAGCACCGCCGTGTCGCCCTCGAAGCGGACCTGCGTCTGGAAGGTCGTGACGTATTGGCTTCGCGCTTCGGAAAAGGCGTTGCCGAAGCGATACCCCTGGAGCACCTTGGCGTAGTAGCGTTGCTTCTGCTCTTCGCTGCCGGTCAAGCCGAGATTGCTGAGGACGCCGAAATGGTTTTGCGGCAGCTGGCCGAGGGATGAATCGGCTGCGGAAATGATGGCGATCACCTCGCTGAGGGTGACATAGGACACCCCGGCACCACCGTAGGCCTTCGGCACGCTGATCGCCCACAGGCCGCTTTCGGAAAAGCGTTCCAGTTCATCCCAGGGCAGCCGTCGCTCACGATCGCGCAAGGCGGCCTCCCGGGCGAAATCCTCGGCCACATGCTGCGCCACCTCGATGGCCTCGGCGTCGCTGCGAATGATATGGGCCGGGCGCCGAGGGCCTGGACGGGCCGGCTGGGACGGGGCAATGGTCGGTGAATGGCTCATGTGCTGCTCCTTGCGTAACGGGTTCACCCAAAGCCAGAGCACACTCCGTACCAAGCCTTTAAACCCTTTGTATTCAACGCGTTGCGATCCGACAACAGGCCTGGAAAAGCCCCTGCAACAGCAAACTGCGGATTCACTGTTGCCCACCGAACACTCGACCGTCAGCCGGCCTTGCCGCCCAGATAGAAATGCTGGATGTCTTCCCGCGCCGCCAACTCCGCACCGCTGCCCTCACCCACCACCCGACCGTTTTCCAGGACGTAGGCGTAGGTGGCATGGCGCAGGGCAACGTTGATGTTCTGCTCGGCCACCAGAAAGCTCATGCCTTCCTGGGCATTGAGCTGGGCGACGATGGCAAAGATCTCCTCGACAAGGATCGGCGCCAGCCCCATGGAAGGTTCATCCAGCAACACCAGCCGAGGCCGGGTCATCAATGCCCGGCCGATGGCGAGCATCTGCTGCTCGCCGCCCGAGGTCAGTCCGGCCTGGGTCTTGCGCTTGGTCTTCAGGCGTGGGAACCAGGCGTAGATGCGCTCCAGATCCTGCTCCAGCTGCCGGCGCGTCGGCTTGCGCAGGAAACCGCCGCTGCGCAGGTTGTCCTCGACGGTCAGGTGCGCGAACACATGACGCCCCTCCAGCACGTGGACGATGCCCTGGCGGGCCAGCAGATTGGCTGCAACGCCGGCGGTGTCCTGCCCCTGGAAAGTGATCCGGCCCCGGCTGACGTGCGCGCGGTCAGCCTGGACCAACCCGGAAATGGCCTTGAGCGTGGTGCTCTTGCCGGCCCCGTTGGCGCCCAGCAGCGCAACGATGTCGCCCTGCCCGACCCGCAGGGAAACTCCGGCCACGGCAAGGATCGCGCCGTCATAGATCACTTCGATGTCGTGTACCGCCAATAGCTCACTGCTTGCGGTGCCGGCAAGGGTCGCAATGGTCATGGGTGCTTCCTCCTCGGGCGCGGGTGCGCCCGGTTGTGTGTCGTGTGCAGGGTCATTGCGCCGCGCAATCGCGGGCGGACACGCCCTTCTCTTTCGCATACTCGGCGGCCTTGGCATCGATCAACGGGCGCAACGTCACGCGGTCGGCCTGGACCCAGTCGGTGATCAGCTTCCATTGCTGGCCGTCCCATTGCTGGACCTTGGCGGCCCCGCCCCCTTCGTGGTCGCTGCAAGACAACTTCAGCGGCTGCATCAACCCAAGGAAACCAATCTCCTTGAGGCGGGCATCACCGAGGTCGAGGTGCTCCAGGCCCCAGCGACCTTCCTCACCGTTGAGCGGACGGTTGCCGAATTTTTCCTGCCCGGTGCGGATCGCCTCGACGGCAATGGCGGCGTTCACCAAGCCGGAGTTGTAGTAGACGCTGCCAAAACTCTTCGGGTCCTTGAGGTCGCTCTTGCCGGTATCGAGGATGTACTGGCGGATGCGTTGGTGGATGTCGAAGTCGGCACCGCCCGGATAAGGCGTCAGCGCCAGGTACCCCTTGCCCGCCTCGCCGGCCGGCAGCACGTCCTCATTGGAACTGGCCCAGATGTCACCGACGATGCGTTCCACCGGGTAGCCGAAACGCGCCGCAGTCTTGATCGCCACGGGCGTGGACACGCCCCAGGTCCGTAGAAACACCCAGTCCGGCTTGAGTTGCCGCACCTGGCGCCACTGCCCGGCCTGTTCGTTGCCCGGGTCGGCCACCGCGATCTGGATGTTCTCGAAGCCATACTTCTGCGCCAGCAGCGCCAGCGGTCCCTGGGTTTCTCGACCGTAGGCCGAGTCGTGGTAGACGGTGGCGATCTTCTTGCCCTTGAGCTTGTCCAGCCCACCCTCGCGCTCAGCCACGTAATTGATGAACGCCGAGGCCTCGCTGTAGAACGTCAGCATGGCCGGGAAGTTGTAGGGGAATACCCTGCCGTCGGTGGCCTCGGTACGGCCATAGCCGAGGGTGATCAACGGAATCCGGTCGGCTTCGGCCTTGTCCGCGAGGGCATAGGCCGCCGGTGCGCCGTTGGGTGCGTAGATCGCCACTGGCGCGCCGTTGAGGCCGTTCTTGAAGCGCTCGTAGCACTCGATGCCCTTTTCCGCCGTCCATTCGGTCTCGCATTCCTGCCAGACCAGTTTGACGCCGTTGATCCCGCCTTCCACGTCGTTGATGTAGCGCAGGTAGTCGATCATTCCGGCCCACACCGGAATGCCGCTGGAGGCATAGGCGCCGACCCGGTAGGTGGCCAGGGGGAAGAACTGTTCGTTGGCTGCCTGGGCAGCCGATACCAGCGTTGCACAGGCGCCCAATGCCAGGCCGATGGCGGCGAGGCTACGTTTGAAAGTTGCATGCATGTCTGTCTTCTCGATGTGGTCTTGTGCGGTGTTGGAAACCTCCTTTCCCTCGGTAGGGTCAAGGTTCGTTGGGTTGTAGGTCGGCGCTCAGAACCGCAGCGGCCAGACCCTGATGCGTTCGCGCAGGTCGCCGAGCAGGCGCGCCAGCCCCTCCGGTTCCTTGATCAGGAACCCGATGATCAAGGCGCCGAAGAGCACCTTCTGCAGGTTCTGCAATTGCCCGGCGTCGACGTTGCCGTTGAACAGCCATTGCCCGGCATGGCTGAGCAGGATCGGCACGAGGCTGATGAAGGCCGCGCCGATGAAGCTGCCGGCAATGCTGCCCATGCCGCCGATAATGATGATGAACAGAATCTGGAACGAACGGTTGATGTCGAAGCTGCCCGCGCTGGCTGTTCCCAGGTAAGCGAATGCCCAGAGCGCCCCGGCGATTCCCAGGTAGAACGAACTGACGGCGAAGGCCATGCGCTTGTCGCGCTCCACGGCAATCCCGATCACGGCGGCAGCGGTGTCCATGTCGCGGATCGCCATCCAGTTGCGTCCGACCTGGCTGCGCACCAGGTTGACCGCCACCCAGGTCAACAGCACCACGCAACTGAGGGTCAACAGGTAGCGGCCGACCGGCGTCGCCAGGTTATGGCCGAACAGTTCCAGGCGCGGCGCGCTGATGGTGCCGGACGAGGCGTAGTTGTAGAACCAGGGGAATTTGGCGAACACCCATTCCAGGAAGAACTGCGAGGCCAGCGTGGTGACCATCAGGTAAAAGCCCTTGATCCTTGAGCTGGGAATGCCGAACAGCAGCCCGACCACCCCGGCAATCACCCCACCGCCCAGCAGCGCCAGTGGCAGCGGCAGGCCAGGTACGCGCAGCAGCAGGCCGTAGGTGGCAAACGCCCCCACGGCCATGAAGCCGGCGGCGCCGACCGAGGTCTGGCCGGTATAGCCCGTCAACAGGTTCAGCCCCAGGCCCGCCAGCGACAGCACCAGAAAGGGAATCAGGATCGCGTTGAGCCAATAGTCGTTGCCCAGCCACGGCAACCCGACAAACGCCACCAACAACAGCAACAACAGGCCCGGCCGCCAACGGCGACGCACCAGGGTCAGGGGCGCGTCGTCGAAGCTGGCAGTGAGGCGCGGAACAGTAGCGGTCATGGCGTCATACCCGTTCAATGATCCGGTCGCCGAACAGGCCGGACGGACGGATGTAAAGGAAAATCAAGGCGAGGAAATAGGCGAACCAGGGCGTGATCCCGCCGCCGACCAGTGGGCCGATGTATGCCTCGGCGAGGTTCTCGGCCGCCCCGACGATCAGCCCGCCGACGATAGCGCCGCCGATCGAGGTGAAGCCGCCGATGATCAACACCGGCAGCGCCTTGAGCACCACCAGTGACAGTGAGAACTGCACGCCTTGCCGCGCGCCCCAGAGCAACCCGGCGACCAGGCCGACCACCCCGGCCACAGCCCAGACGATCTGCCAGATGCGGTTGAGGTTGATGCCCAGCGACAGTGCCGCACGGGTGTCGTCGGCCACGGCGCGCAGAGCGACACCGATGCGGGTCTTGTTGAACAGCAAGGCCAGCACCGCCACCGTCAGCCCCGACACGCCGGCGGCGATCAGGTCGAACTGGCTGACCATGATCTCGCCCACGAACAGCGGGACGTCCTCGATACCCAGGTCCAGCGCACGTACCTGGGCGCCCATCAGCCCTTGGGCCAGGCCTTCGATGATGAACGACAGGCCAAGGGTGGCCATGAACAGGGTGATTTGCGAGCGGTTGACCAGCGGACGCAGCACCAGCCGCTCGATCAACAACGCGCCGACAATCATCACCAACACCGTCAGGACCAACGCCAGGGCAAAAGAAAAACCCTGCTCGCGCAAGCTGACGAAGGTCAGCGCGGCGAACAGCAGCATGGCGCCCTGGGCGAAATTGAACACGCCGCTGGCCTTGTAGATCAGCACGAAACCGATGGCCACCAGGGAATACAGGGTGCCGGCCAACAGCCCGCCGACCAGGGTTTCCAAAAAGAAATTCATGCGTGCGAAACCCCCAGGTAAGCGGCGATCACATCGGGGTTGGCCTGGACTTCAGCGGGCGTGCCGTCACCGACCTTGCGTCCGTAGTCCAGCACCACCACATGACTGGAGAGGCCCATGACCACCTGGATGTCGTGTTCGATGAGAATCACCGTAGTACCCAGGTCGCGATTGATATCGGCGATGAAGCGGCTCATCTCCTGTTTCTCCTCGGCGTTCATGCCGGCCATCGGTTCGTCGAGCAACAGCAGGGTCGGTTGCGCGATCAGCGCCCTGCCCAGCTCCACGCGTTTCTGCAGGCCGTAGGCCAGGCTGCCCACGGCGACGTCGCGCCAGGCCTGCAACTCGAGGAATTCCAGCACCTGCTCGGCCCGCTCGGCGAACGCCCGCGCCTCGCGCCGGGCTCGCGGCAGGCCCAGGGCCTGTTCGAGGAAAAACGTGCGCTGGAAGCGCGACAGGCCGGTGAGCAGGTTGTCCACCACGCTCATTTTCTTGAACAGCGCATTGTTCTGGAATGTCCGGCCGATACCGAGCCGCGCCGCCTTCAGCGGATGCGGACGGCGCAGCGCTTCGGCAGCGAAGAACACCTGGCCGGCGTCGGCCCGGTAGACCCCGTTGAGGATGTTCAGCAGCGAACTCTTGCCCGCGCCGTTCGGCCCGATCAAGGCGCAGATCTCGCCAAGCCTGACGCTGAACGAGAGGTCGGAAATCGCTTTCACGCCCCGGAACGACAGCGACACATTGCGCACCTCCAACAGCGCACTCATGCCGCTCGCTCCAGGTATTCCCGCAACCACGCAGGGCCTTGCCGCACGGCGCCTGCGGGCGCGCTCGGCACCTCGATCCGGCGCAGTCGCTGGAAACCGAGCAGGTGCCGCACCCGCGCCTTGAGCCAGCGTCGCAGGCCACGGCGCGGATCATCCAGAGTCCATTCGCATAGCCGTCGGCGCCAACTGTCCGGGGCCGGCAGCCGGGCTTCTATTTCCGCCGCCAGCGATTCGACTCGCGCCGCGGACAGCAGCAACGCCGTCGGGGCGATCTCGCGGCGATCGCGGCTGGCCGATTCTCGAGTTTCCGGAAAGGCCAGGCCTTCGCCGCCCTCCAGCCAGCGACGGAACAGGTGCGCCAGTCCATCACGCCATTCGGTGCCTTCATCGATCCACACCACCGCGTCGTCGGCAACCTGGGCCCAGCCCTGGCGCTGTGCAGTCGGCGCCTCGGCGACGAACAGCACCGACAGCGATTGCACCTGCCACAAGCCGCGACGCACCGCATTGGCCTGGGCCGAATACAGCCGCAACGGCCAATCATCATCGAGACCGCACTGCAGCCAGTGCGACACGCTTTCGCGGCGCTGGACAAAGGCGAACGCCGGACGGATCAGACGTAGCTGGCGTCGCAGATCCTCACCCTGACTCTCGCGGTCGATCACCACGCTGTGCCCACCCAACTGGCGCGCCGCCAGTGCCAGGATCAGCAGGCTCGGCTCGAAGGCGCCGCTCAGCGCCAACCGCGCCCCCGGGGCAAACCCCTGCTGGCGCAGACCATCGCAGACACGCTCGACCTCGCGTTGCACATCGATCCACCGCCAGGCCCCCCACACGCCGAGGCGTCGATGACGCAAGGCAATCTGCGTCGGTCGCTCCCTGGCCCAACGTTGCAAGGCGACCAAGGCGTTGTCCGTCACGCTTTCAGGCAGTGGTGCATTGAGTTCGAAGAGGCTCATGCGCTTACTCCTCATCCACCAAGGCCGGCTCGGCTACACGGGTGCGCTGGCCCAGCCGGCTCAAGTCCCGATAACCGGCACCCGGGTGGCTGGCGGGCAAGCGCGGGCCGTCACCGAACAGCTTGTCGCGCAGGGTGCCGGGGCGGTATTCGGTCTTGTACGCGCCGCGCTGTTGCAGCTCGGGCACCAGCAGGTCAACCACATCGCGGAAGGTTTCATGGGCCAAGGCGTAGGCCAGGTTGAAGCCGTCCACATCGGTTTCCTCGACCCAGGCCTGTAACTCGTCGGCGACGGTTTGCGCACTGCCGACGATCAACGGGCCGAAGCCACCGATGCCGACCCAATCGGCCAGTTCCTGGACGGTCCACTGCTTGTCCGGGTCGGCGGTCGAGAACGTCTCCACGGCCGACTGGATGGCGTTGGTATGGATGTGCTTGAGCACCTGGTCGGGTCGGTACTGACCGAAGTCGATGCCGGTCCAACCGGAAATCAGCGCCAGCGCGCCCTCGTAGCTGCTGTAGGATTTCAGCTCCTGCCACTTGGCCTGCGCCTGGGCGTCGGTCTCGTCGACAATCACCGTTTGCAAGTTGAAGATCAGCACCTTGCGCGGATCGCGCCCGGCCTCGGCGGCACGCCGGCGGATATCGGCCACGGTCTTTTTCAGGATGACCTTGGACGGCGCCGCGACGAATACGCACTCCGCATGCCCCGCAGCAAAGTCCTTGCCGCGACTCGATGCCCCCGCTTGATAGAGCACCGGCGTGCGCTGCGGCGACGGCTCGCAAAGATGGATGCCCGGGACCTGGAAATGCTTGCCCTGATGACGGATCTCGTGGACTTTGCTCGGGTCGCTGAAGATGCCGCGCTCCCGGTCGCGCACCACCGCGCCCTCCTCCCAACTGCCTTCGAACAGTTTGTAGAGCACCTCGAGGTATTCGTCGGCGTAGTCATAGCGCGCATCGTGATCGCTGAGCGCCTTCTGCCCGAGATTGCGCGCCCCGCTGTCGAGGTAGGACGTGACGATGTTCCAACCGATCCGCCCCTTGGTCAGGTGGTCCAACGTGGACAGGCGACGGGCAAAGGGATAGGGATGTTCGAAGGTCAACGAGGCAGTCAGGCCGAAGCCCAGGTGCTCGGTCACCAAGGCCATCGGCGTGATCAACGCCAGTGGGTCATTGACCGGGACTTGGGTCGCCTGGCGGATGGCGGCGTCGCCATTGCCGCCGAGCACATCGTAAATACCGATGACATCAGCGATGAAGATACCGTCGAACTTGCCGCGCTCCAGCAACTTGGCCAAGTCGGTCCAGTAATCGAGGTCCTTGTACTGCCAGGCCCGGTCCTTGGGGTGTCGCCAGAGCCCCGGAGACTGATGACCGACGCAGTTCATCTCGAAGGCATTCAAACGAATTTCACGTGGCATGGAAACTCCTGCTCGATAGATTCAGCACCCAGTCCCGGTGCTCTTTACTGTTCTATCAACACGATTCATGCCAAGAAAATTGTCCTTTAGATTTCAATCAGTTAGATATTTTCCCAGCCAGCAAGGGTGCTGGTTCATCCATAGAGATGTTGATCAGCTGTTCGGTGGCAAACAGTGGCCTGCTCGTTGGAAAAACCCGCAGGAGTCTCCCGACTCGGCAACTGATCTGTCCATGCAGAGGGGACAGGCGCTACGCTTGCCCAGGTCAGCAGCGGCTCATGGAGTTGGAAAGCCAATGGAGAAGAACAGTGAACTTGACCAGGCCACCTTGCGCCTGACCGTCAGCGCCTGCGCACTGTTGTATATCGTCGTGCTGGTCGGCCTCGATCCGGACGCCGCCACGCGTTACGCCCCCATCATCATCTACATCGTCACGTTCATCTTCGCCTCGGTGTTCCTGCGCATGGCAATCAAGCGCTGGCCAGGGCATTTCTTCTGGCGGCGTCTTTTCGCCATGTTGCATGACTACACCGGTATTGCGTTCGCCATGGTGCTGGGGGGCGAAGGCGCGTTGCCGATCTATGCAGCGCTGCTCTGGGTCACCCTGGGCAATGGCATGCGCTTCGGCTCGCGCTACCTGGCCCTGGCAACGGTCATTGCACTGTCGACCTTGGTGCTGATTTTCTGGCTCAACCCCTTCTGGCACACGCAGCCCTACATGTTCCTGATGCTGATCGTCACGACCATCGTGGTGCCGGCCTATGCGCACATCCTGCTCAAACGCACACGCATCGCCTCCGAAGAGGCGATTGCCGCCAACCAGGAGAAATCGCGATTCCTGGCACAGGCGAGCCATGACTTGCGCCAGCCGATCCATTCCATTGGCCTGTTCACCGCGTGCCTGAGGGACGCCAGGCTGGGCCTGGAGGAGCTGCGGCTGGTGGACAACATCGACCGCTCGCTGCACACCGTGTCGCAACTGTTCCGCTCGATCCTCGACATCTACACCCTGGATCACGGCAAGTGGGTACCGCAGGCTGACACCGTCCACTTGGGCGCCTTGCTGCAAGACGTCGTCAAGCAGAACACCGAGGCCGCGCGCTGGGCCGGCGTCGAGCTACGCCTGCGCGCCTGTCCCTATTGGGTCAACGTCAATCCCGGAATGCTGACCACCATGGTCCAGAACCTGCTGTCCAACGCCCTCAAATATGCGCCGGGGCAACCGGTATTGATCGGTGTGCGGCGCCAGGGCAAGCGCCTGGCCGTGGTGATCTACGACAAGGGACGCGGCATCGCCAGCGAGCATCTTCCCGAGGTATTCAAGGAGTTTTATCGCGTGCGCCATGTCCGCGATAAAGACGTCGAGGGGCTTGGCCTCGGCCTGTCCATCGTCAAGCGCATCAGCCAGTTGCTCAATGTCGACATCCACATCCGTTCGATAGTCGGCCAAGGCACCAAGGTGGCGATCAGCGGCCTGGAGCCAGCGGCACCCCGGGCCTCGGCGCCCAGGGTCTCCGGTGCCCGTGACCGCTTGAACGGATTACGGGTGTGCCTGGTGGAAGACGACGCCAACGTCCTGATGGCGACGTCCGCGCTGCTCGAGAAGTGGGGTTGCGACGTGCAAGGTCACAGCGACGGCGAAGGCTTGTCCAGCGACTGCGACATCGTGATCGCCGACTTTGACCTGGGCACCAAGGTCTCCGGTGCCGAGTGCATCGCCGCGATACGCGCCCAACGCGGCTGGGAAGTCCCGGCGCTGGTGATCACCGGACACGACATCGAGCGGATCCGCCAGTCCCTGCAAAACATGAATGTCTCGGTGCTGGCCAAACCTGTACGCCCACCGGAGCTGCGAGCGGTACTGCTTGAGCAGCTCAAGGCCATGGATCGCCAGGGCGAGTTTCCAGCCAAGGCGTCCTCGGAACCGGATTGAAAGTCCGGGTGGTCAATGACTGAAGGCTTGGCTGAAAGACGTGTCGATAATTCCAGCAGTGGCCAACGGCGCCGGCAGGGCCTTGACCGTGTACAGGAAGTCCGCCGTGCTCTGCAGGTCGGCGGCGGCCTTCGGGTCTACCGGACCGACATTCATGTGGGCCTGGCGCAACCAATGGCGCGAAACGTCCTGGTCCAGATTGGCTTTCTTCGCCCAGAGGTCGGCGTATTGATCGGTGTGGTTGTCGACCCAGGCGCGGGCCTGCTTCACGCGACCGAGGAAGTCGGCGATGGCTTCGCGCTTGTTGTCGATGGCCGGCGTCGAGGCGGCAATGGCGCTGAGGCCGGGCATCAGATTCTTCGCCGTCAGGATCGGCCGGGCGCCGGAGAACAGGATCTGTTGCGAGATGTAGGGTTCCCACACCGGAAAGGCGTCGATGCTGCCCTGGGGCAAGGCGGCGGCCGCATCGATGGGCATCAGCTTGATGAACTCGACGTGGTTGTCGGGCAAGCCGGCCTGCTCCAAGGCGCGCAGCGTCAGTTGCTGGCTCCAGGCGCCGGGCCAATAGGCGACCTTCTTGCCCTTGAGGTCGGCGATGGTCTTCACCGGCGAGTCCTTGGGCACCAGTAGCGCAATGGTGTCCGGGTTCTGCCGCGAGACACCGATCAGCTTCACCGGTGCCTGTTTGGCAGCCAGGAACAAAAAGCCCGAGTCGCCGAGGAAACCCAGGTCCAGGTCACCGGTATTCAGCGCCTCGGCCAGCGGCGCAGCGGCTTGGAAGTGCTTCCAGTCAACGCGATAAGGGGCGCCTTCCAGCACGCCCGACGCCTCCACCGAAGCCCTGACGTTGTAATAGTTCTGGTCGCCTACGTGCAGCACCAACGGCTCGCCAGCCTGGGCCAAGGGGGCGGCGAACAGTGTGCTGAAGAGCAGACGGCGCAGGGATCGGGTGAACGTCATGACAGCATTTCCTGGATGATTTTTTAGAACATAACGCTCCTATCAATTCCTTTAGAAATTCTTTTAGCGCATAAGCTCATAGTCATAATTCAGCCAGTGTTCATGGGGCAACAGCACCGCAACAGACTGTTCGCCGACCAACATTTCCTCCGATGCCTTGCGCAGTGTCAGCGCCCGTTGGCCGCCCTTTCGAGGCTGTGGCACAGAGCCTGCATTATTCCTTTAAGGCGCGATTTTTTCCCGCTGGCCGATCTTTCGGAAATAAGAACATTGCTTTCTCACCGCCTTGTCTGGAGCTTTCCATGAAACCCGCTCTCCGTTTCACCCTGGCCCACGCTAGACACCTGATCAGCGCCTGCACCCTGGCGCTGGGTCTGCCGTCCATGGTCCTGGCCGCCGAAAGCCCTCCAGCCGAAGTGCATCTGGACTACGCCTATTATTCGCCGGTCAGCCTAGTGCTCAAGCACTTCGGTTACCTGGAAAAAGCCCTGCCCCAGACCAAGGTGAGCTGGGTCTTGAGCCAGGGCAGTAATCGTTCGCTGGAATACCTCAACAGCGGCGGCGTCGACTTCGCATCGTCCGCCAGCCTCGCCGCGGTGTTGAGCCGAGCCAATGGCAGCCCGATCAAGTCGGTGTATGTCTACAGCCGCGCCGAATGGACAGCGCTGGTGGTGCGCAAGGATTCGCCCTACCAGACAGTCGCCGACCTCAAGGGCAAGAAGATCGCCGCCACCAAGGGCACCGATCCCTACCTGTTCACCCTGCGCAGCCTGCAACAAGCCGGGCTGAAGAAAGACGATGTGGAACTGGTGCACCTGCAGCATCCGGACGGGCGCACCGCACTGGAAAAAGGTGACGTCGACGCCTGGGCCGGTCTCGATCCGCACATGGCCGCCAGCGAAGTCCAGGCCGGATCGCGCCTGCTGTATCGCAATTCCGCTTTCAACAGCTACGGCGTGGTCAGCGTCACGGAGAAATACGCCCAAGAGCATCCGCAGACCATCGACACCGTGATCGCCGCCTACGAACAGGCCCGGACGTGGTCGGTGGAGCATCCGCAAGAACTGGCCAAACTGCTGGCCGACGAATCCGGGCTGCCGCTGGAGGTTGCCAAGCTGCAACTGTCACGCACCGACCTGGGCAGCCCGCAGCTGAGTGCCAAGGATGTGTTGGCTTCCAAGGCGGCCGCTCCGATCCTGGTCTCCGAGGAATTGGTACGGCGCGGGGTGAACGTCGACCAGGTGATCGATCAACTGCTCGACACCGGCCGCCAGCAAGCCGTCGCCCGTCAATAACCCCTAGCCCAGGCGACAACCGATCCGCGCCTGGCGCGGATTCGGCATTGCCGGAGAATCGCCATGAGCAGCAACAGCAAAGACCTCTCCAACCCACACCTGGCCCTGTCCCCAGCGGACAGAACGCCGCTGTTCGATTCCGATCGCTGGCGACTGCGCCTCAAGGGATTGGCCCTGCCGGTGCTGATCATCGTGTTGCTGGAGATCATCGTGCGCATCGGTTGGCTGCCCGCCTACCAGATGCCGGCCCCCAGCGAGATCGCCCTGACCCTTGGCGAACTGGCCGAAGGCGCCCTGTGGAAGCACATCAGCGCCAGCCTGCTGCGCGTGCTACTGGGCTTTGCCATCGGTGCCAGCCTGGCGTTGGTCTTCGCCGCCTGGGTTGGCCTGAGTCGGGAAGCCGAAGCCTACCTGGAACCGACCTTCGCGGGCCTGCGCTCGATCCCCAGCCTGGCCTGGGTGCCGTTGCTCCTGCTGTGGCTGGGCATCGACGAAACCTCCAAAGTGGTGCTGATCGCCATCGGCGCGTTCTTTCCGGTGTACCTCAATGGCGTGGCGGCGATTCGCAACATCGACCGCAAGCTGGTGGAAGTCGGCCACATGTATGGTTTCAGCCGTCGCCGCCTGGTGCGGCGGATTCTCCTGCCTGCCGCCCTGCCCGGCCTGTTCACCGGGTTGCGCAGCGGCATGAGCCTGGCCTGGATGTTCCTCGTGGCCGCCGAACTGATCGCCGCGACCAAAGGCCTGGGCTATCTGCTCAGCGATGGTCGCGAAACCTCGCGCCCGGACATCGTGCTGGCGGCGATCATCGTGCTCGCCGTGCTGGGAAAGCTCAGCGACGGCCTCCTCGCCGGCCTGGAGAAACGCTTCCTGGCCTGGCGCGACACTTTCAACGGCACCGAGGACTGAGCCATGCCCCAAGCCCTGCTGGACATTCACGTGGCGCGCAAGAGCTTCGCGACCACCACCGTGCTCAACGACATCCACCTGCAACTGCAGCCTCGGGAAACCGTGAGCCTGCTGGGCCCCAGCGGCTGCGGCAAAAGCACCTTGCTGCGCATCGTTGCCGGCCTGGAAAAAGACTTCGAAGGGCAACTGCTCAGCCACACCGAACAGTTGGCCTTTGTGTTCCAGGAACCGCGGTTGATGCCCTGGCTGACGGTGCAACAGAACATCGGCTTCAGCGACGATGACCGCTATGACAAAGCCTGGGTCGCGCAGTTGATCGAAGAGGTTGGCCTCAGCGACTTTGCCGACGCCTTGCCCAAGGCGTTGTCCGGTGGCATGGCGCAACGGGTGGCGATTGCCCGCGGCCTGTATTCGCGGCCGCGGGTGCTGCTGCTGGACGAGCCCTTCAGCGCCGTGGACGCTTTCACCCGGATGAAACTGCAAGACCTGTTGCTGCAACTGGCCGAGCGTCACGCTATCGCCCTGCTGCTGGTAACGCACGATGTCGACGAGGCGCTGTACCTGAGCGACCGGGTCCTGGTCATGGACAATCGCCCCAGCCGCATTCGCCAGGAACTGGTGGTGCAACTGCCGCACCCACGCGATCGGCGTGACCCGTTGCTGGCCAGGCTCAAGGCATTGGCGCTGACTGAGTTGCACCGGGCTCACGTAATTTAATCAGGGCGCTTCGCTAAGCATTTAAAAGTATTAACAAATAAATAATCAGTATTTATGGTTATAAACATAACCACGTACTCTCAGCTCATCCCGTCCCATTGGTCACGACAGTGAAGTGCCTTATGAAACCGACTGACAACGTTATCGATTGCGTCCAATTCCGCAAACGCAAGCAGGCCCAGCAACGGGCCCGGGCCATGTGGGAAATGTACGCGCGTAATGCCGGTTACCAGGCGTTCCAGTGGGTCCAGGCATCCCAGTCGACCGCGACGTACCAGGCGTGAGCGCCCAGGAACCCTCGCGCTTTTTGGCGAGCACCGACGAACCCGAAGTGGATCTGAACAATCTGGAAGCCTTGGATGAGGATCCGATCTGCGAACGGGTCGCGCAAAACTTGCAACGCCTGCGCGGCAAGCGACACTTGTCCCTCGACGCCCTTGCCCGCCAGTGCGGGGTTAGCCGGGCCATGCTGGCCCAGATCGAATCCGGACGCAGCGTGCCGTCGATCAAGGTGCTGTGCAAAATCGCCAAGGGTTTGAAGGTATCGGTCGCCGCATTCCTCGAACACCGTGCGTTCGAAGGCGTGGCGGTGCTGTCGGTCAGCCAGAGCAAACGCCTGGTCAGCGCCAGTGGTGCCTTCGTCAGTCGCGCCCTGTTCCCGTTCGACGTGGCACGCCAATCGGAATTCTACGAACTGCGCCTGGGCCCCTTGGGCGAGGACCAGTCCGAAGGGCACGGGCCTGGCGTGCAGGAGAACCTGGTGGTGTCCCAGGGTGTGTTGGAGATCAGTGTCAACGACGAGCGCTACCTGCTTTCCACGGGTGATTCGATTCTGTTCTACGCCGACCAGCCACACCGATATCGCAACCCGGCCGACAGTGAAGCAGTGGCGTACCTGGTGGTCACCTATCCGGAACGCCTGGACTGAAGACGAACATGCAAAAAGCCCGGCATTAACGCCTAGATGCTGTTCAAGGCACTCGACAAACCCGTGGCGAGGGAGCTTGCTCCCGCTGGGCCGCGCTTGTAGGAGCTGCCGAGCGAAGCGAGGCTGCGATCTTTCCAATGACACTCGAATCCCAAGCGAAAGATCAAAAGATCGCAGGCTTCGCCAGCTCCTTCAGAGCCGAGCGGGAGCAAGCTCCCTCGCCACAATGGATCGTGCCCGCGTCGAGAGCGAACCAGCCCGGTTGTCATCAGCAGGTGCAGCACATCATCGGCATGCCATTGCAGCTCATCATCATCGGCATGCTGCAGTCGCCCATCATCTTCATCATCAACGCGCAGCAGTTTTTCATCATGTCCATGTTCATGCCGGCCATCGGCATGACTTTGCACATCATGCAGTCCGCCATCACCGTGCTTTCCATCACGCACTTCATCGACGGCATCGGCATGCCCATCATCGGCATTGGCATCATCATGCTCGCCATCGGCATGGCCGTGCTCACCGGGGACATGCACATCATGCTCATGTTGCCGCAGTGCATCATCATCGGCATGCCGCAGTTCATCATCATCTGCATCATGTCGGCGCTGTTCTTGAACATGGCCATGTCCATGCCGGCAGCGGGCATCATCTTGCACATCATGCCGTCATCCATCATTTCGCAGGTCATGGTCGCCATCATCATCGGCATGCCCATCATCGGCATCATCGGCATGTTGGCGTTCATCGGCATTGGCATCTGCATGGCGTTCATCATGGTGGTGTTCCCTGTAGGTTCGAGAGTCGGACAAGCTGATGGGGGCGGATTCTAAGGATTGGCCCGGGCCCGACAAGATGGCGATCGAACAGCAGGAATGAACGTTCAAGCAGGCTTACCGGAGTGACGCGCGCCAAGCCTTCTGTTATTGCACGTCTTTCGCTCTCATTGCAGACAGTAAGTAAACGACAGCGTCGATTTCCCGGTCATGGGTATGCCATCCAACGCTATATAAATAACCGTAAGAAATAATCGATCTAAACTCGCATACCGGCCGGACGCACGACCCGGCGGGGTCCGAGATAGGCGCGTCCCATTCCTGGCCCGACTCAAAGCCCTCGCCCCCAATGAACTGCAGAACTTGCCAATGACGGAACGATTGCGAGAATCTCCGCCACATGCAGCGATGGCTTTCAGTTGCTTAAAGAATTGACGCAGAGGAACAATCATGACGGAGCTGCCAGATGGGAGCGATCACGACGCAGCGTCCGACGACGTGAGCCTTGCCGCCTGGACTCGGGTCTGGGCGGATCTCGGCGTCAGGCACGCACCGCTAGAGACGTTTGAAGAACTCATTCGACACTATTGCGAGCCACACCGCGCTTATCACAACCGCCAGCATCTAGCGGAGTGCCTCCACGTACGGCGACGCGTCAATGCCGCTTGCCAGGCACCCGCCGAAGTTGACCTCGCGCTATGGTTTCATGACGCGATCTACGACCCCCTTCGCACCGACAACGAGCTGCGCAGTGCACAGTGGTTGGACGACGTGGCACGGGATAACGGACTGGACGAGGAAACACGACGCAGGCTTTACGACCTGGTCATGGTGACACGGCACGACGGTGCCCCAGCGACGGCAGACGAGGCGGTGCTGGTGGATACTGACCTGGCGATCCTGGGGGCCTCCTTCGAGCGGTTTGAGGAATACGACCGGCAAATCCGCCTTGAATACCAATACGTGCCCCTGCCTATGTACCGTCAGAAGCGGCGCCAGGTCCTGGAGCGTTTCCTGGCGCGTGAGCGTATCTACACGACCCCCTTGTATTTCGAGGCATTCGAGCAGCAGGCACGGGAAAATCTCGCCCGGGCTATCCCCCGCCTTGATTGAAAACCGGATTCAAGCGTCAACGTGATTCGTCTTCAAGGTTTTTCAGTCATTCGCCGATACAGGCCTGATAAACTGACCGGCTCGCCGATAGCCCATCGCGGCGCAACGACTCAAGGAGTTCCAACGGACATGATTGTCGGCATTGACCTGGGCACCACCCATAGCCTTATCGCAGCATGGCGCGACGGCGCGGCGCAACTGGTGCCCAACGCGTTGGGCGAGTGGCTGACACCGAGCGTGGTCGGCCTGGACGATGAAGGCCGCGTCATGGTGGGCCGCACGGCCCTGGAGCGCTTGCAAACGCACCCCCGACTCACCGCCTCGCTTTTCAAGCGCTACATGGGCAGCGCCCGTCTCACCACCTTGGGCAACCAGCAGTTCCGGGCCGAGGAGCTCTCGGCCATGGTGCTACGCAGCTTGCGCGAGGATGCCGAGCGGCATTTCGGCGAACCGGTGGAAGAGGCCGTCATCAGCGTTCCCGCCTATTTCAGCGATGCCCAGCGCAAGGCCACGCGAATCGCCGGCGAGCTGGCCGGATTCAAGGTCGAGCGACTGATCAATGAACCCACCGCGGCCGCACTCGCCTATGGCTTGCACCGGCGAGACACTGCCAGCACTTTCCTGATATTCGACCTTGGCGGCGGGACGTTCGACGTGTCGATCCTGGAGCTGTTCGAAGGGATCATGGAGGTGCGCGCCAGTGCTGGCGACAACTTCCTTGGCGGAGAAGATTTCGACACGCTGCTGGTCCAGGATTTCGTTGCCGCACAGGCAGGCAACAACGAGGCGCCGCTGGCCCTTGGAGACCCACAGCTCTACGGCCGGCTGCGCCGTGAAGCTGAACGCGTGCGCAAATCCCTGGGCCAGGAGTCAAGCGCAACGTTCGCAATACGCCAGGGCGAGCGCGAATGGCGTCGCGAATACACCCAGGCCAGCCTGACCGACCTTTATGCGCCCCTGTTCAGCCGTCTTCGAGCCCCTATCGAGACCGCGTTGCGAGATGCCCGCATCCGCGCCGGCGAGCTGGACGAAGTGTTGCTGGTGGGCGGCACCACCCGCATGCCGTTGGTACGCAAACTGGCCGCCAGCCTGTTCGGACGCTTTCCCTCTATCCAGCTCAACCCCGATGAAGCCGTGGCGTTGGGCGCAGCGGTGCAGGCAGGCCTGAAAAGCCGCGACGCGGCACTTGAAGAAATCGTGCTCACCGATGTCTGCCCGTACTCCCTGGGCATCGAAATTGCGGTTGAGTTTGGCGGCAAGCTCGAAAGCGGGCATTACCTGCCGATCATCGAACGCAACTGCGTGGTGCCCGTGAGCAAGGTCAAGCGCGTCTTCACACTTCAGGACCAGCAAAAGGTCGTGCTGCTGAAGGTCTATCAAGGCGAAAGCCGTCGGGTCACTGAAAACATTCTCTTGGGCGAATTGGAAATTCCCGTGCCGCCCATGGCTGCCGGAGAGGTGGGGATCGATGTGCGCTTCACTTACGACACCAACGGTCTGCTGGAGACCGATGCGCAGACCGTCCAGACCGGTGAACGGCGCAACCTGGTGATCGCCAATAACGCCGGCGTGCTGGATAGCGAAGAAATCGGCCGGCGTCTCAAGGCCTTGGAAACGCTGAAGATCCACCCACGCAACGAACAACCCAACACCTTGCTGATCGCCCGGCTGGAACGTCTCTACCAGGAAAGCCGCGGTGAGCTGCGCCAACGAATCGATGAGTTGGCGACCCGCTTCGGCCAGATGCTCGAAACCCAGGAATTGCATGACATCCGGGCACTGCGGATGCAGATCAGCGCCCAGCTCGACAGCTTGGAAGAAGGTGTCTGACGATGACCTGCTGGGTTGTACTCGGACTGCCGGAAGATGCCGACAAGCGCAGTATCAAGCGCCAATATGCAAGCTTGCTCAAGCAGCTTCGCCCGGACGAAGATCCAGTGGGTTTCCAGCGCCTGCGCGAAGCTTACGAACAGGCATTGGAATGGGCCGACTGGCAGCCGGAAGTCGTAGTCGACGAAGATCAGCCCACCCCTGCCAAGCTGCCCCTCGTGGATTTTCCGGCCCCGCAGTCAGCGCCGACAACGCCTCCACCGAGCCAGCGCGTGGCGACGCAGTGCCTGGAAGCGGTAAGCGCCGCCAATCTCCACGACCGTCTGGTGCAGGCGCGCCTTTATGGCTGCGAGCGTGAGTTCGAACAAGGCCTGCTGGAGCTTTGCCTGGCGCAAGAGGATAGCTACGACCTGGCTGAAGCAGCCGTTGAGCAGTTGCATTGGCTGACCCTTTGGCAACGCGAGGACTTGCCCGCCGCCGCCACCGAGCAGCTGCGCGGCAGGCTCATGGATCTGGCATGGTCTCGCCTGACTGGGGCCTGGCACGATGACCGACGCTTTCTCGATGTCGCCCGCCAGCTCGACACCAGTCCCTGGCTACAGACCCTGGACGCCCGGCAATGGCTGAACCGATGTCTGGCCATGGCGCTGCTGCAGGCGCCGCAGTGGTCGCAAACATTGTTCGATGACATTTGCGAGCAGCAAGGTTGGAAGCAGACCGGCCAGTACACACCTTGTCCCGAACCCTGGTGGAGCCAACTCCTGGCGCGCAGCCACTGCGCCATCTTCCTGGCGCAGCAGGCTCGTCTCACTCAGCTCTTCGACAGCAGCGAGTCCCAGGCCGCGCGAATGCTGTTTGGATCACACGATGAAGACGCCCGGGTGCGTTTGAGCATGACCTTCAGTGCTACGGACTGGGATGCCTGCGAGGCGCTGTATCGCACCGTTCAGCTTCGCTATCCACAACTGCTGAACGAGAGGCCACAGCTGGGGCCGGACAATTGGCGCCCGTTGCGTCGGCAGCCGCCGGTCCTGGCCGTGCCACTGGCCATACTCGGCACTTCGATCTGCATGAGCTGGCTCTTTGAATATCGGCTCGGTGGCTCGTTCTACACCAGCGTAGTCGATATGTTGCTTCGCGCCCTGTTGCTCGGTGTCGTCGGTTGGGCACTTCACGCAGTGTGCAAGAAACTGAGCCGCAAAGCCTGGCGCCTGGACCATTGGATAAATGACCATTACGGTCGCTGGCTGAGTCTGCGGCGCCCCACTCCGATGCCGATCCGCGAGATCCTCTGGGTCGGGCTGCTGGGCGGCCTCATTTACTTAGCCGGCGGTGTTGCCGGGGCGGCGACCTTCTTTGGGACGCTCGGTGTGCTGGGAGCCTTGAGCCGCCGGACGCCCTTCGATCGCGGCAAGTCTTTCCTGGCCCGACTCTATGACCAGGTGCCCGGCGACGTGCTTATTGGCCTTTTCCTGGGCATGCTAGTGCCCATGGTCTTGTTGGGGAATACCTGGGCCAAGAGCACGTATGTCAGCAAGAATGAAGGCCTCCAGGTCTGGCCACAGCGCATTTGTGCCGCCCGACAGTCCACCGCTTCGCCATGCCCTTCGGTACTGTCTGCAACCGAGTGGCAAGCTTTCAAGAAACCTCAGGCCAATCAACCATGATCAGCACCCGCGCTTTCATCACTGCAGTTGTCGTGCTACTGACGATGACTTGGCTGGTTCAGCGCCTGGCCGGGCCGTCGGACGAGGATAAGGAAAACCGCGTGCATTGGGACGAAGTTCAGGAGATAAGTACCTGCCTGGTGGACGGAGCGGAGCTATTCGAGCAGCGTTATGTCGACTACCGTGCCCGCCGGGCCTTGCCGGAGGACGAATGGATTCGCAAAATGGGTTTCGTCGGCTTCGGCATGGGGTCGGGCATCGACGCCGAGGAGTTCATCCGGCCTCAGGGTGCTCAGCCATCACCCTGCAAGCATGGGTTCAGTATTGGTGAGCCCGGCAGTCTGCAAGCCCTCGCGGCGAACTACATCAAGGCCTATGACAACCTGCGCCCGAACGCCCGGATCGCCGAACTGTGGCTGGCGAATCATCGCGATCAGCCTCAGCCTGACCAACTCGATAAGCTGGACCGCGACCTGACCCTGCATTTGCAGGACGCTCGTGACCAGGCGATACCGTTGCGCCAAGCATTGGAACAGCCGCAGCTAAAGGTGCGTGAACAACAGTTGGCGTCCATCGAAAAGCACCTGGGACAGGACCAACATTGGTACACGCTGCGCTTCATGATCCAGGCCCGTCAGACCATCAACGCCTTGGACGCCATGACTGAAGGCGCCCCGCTGACGCCGCAACAACTGCTCGCCCTGCAACATTCGCTGACGGCTCACTGGACAGACACCGAAGCCTTCGTGCAAGCCCTGCCGCGCCTGCGATCGGCTAACGGCAACCCGCCCGTGTGGAGCAAAATCAGTCTGGCAGCCAAGGAATGGCTTACCGCCGTTGAGCGCCTGCAACAACACTGGGGGGCCGGGGCCGACGCCGCAGAACTGAACCAGGATCTTGCTGCCGCACGGGCCGGGTATGACGAATTGCGGATGCGTTACAACGCTGCGGTGCAGTCCCAGTATTGAAATTAATTGGATTGGAGTGGGGTCATGGTTTGCGTAGCTGTCCAGGAAGAAGTTCGAAGCCGTCTGCGCCGCGCCGAGGATGAACATGAGGTCAAGGTCCTGCTCGCCGTTGAGTCAGGCAGCCGCGCATGGGGCTTCGCATCGCCCAATAGCGACTATGACGCGCGCTTCATCTACGTCCATAAACCTGACTGGTATCTCTCGGTCGGCCTTGAGGAACAGCGCGACGTTATCGAGTACCCGATTGTCGACGACATGGACATCAATGGCTGGGATCTGCGCAAGGCATTGAGGCTGTTCTGGAAGTCGAATCCAGGGTTTGTCGAGTGGGTGCAATCCACCATCGTCTACGAGCATTGCGGCTCCTTCCACGAACGTGCCAAAGCGTTGCTACCGCAGGTGTACTCGGTTGAAAGCGGCATCTACCATTATCGCAGCATGGCGAAAACCAATTTCCGTGGGTATTTGCAGGCACCGGAAGTACCGCTGAAGAAGTATTTCTACGTGCTGCGACCCTTGCTCTCCGTACGGTGGCTGGAGCGGTTCGATACACCGGCCCCCATCGAGTTCGACACGTTGCGCCAAGTCATCGACGGCGAACCAGAACTGCATTCGGCGATCGATGACTTGCTTGCGATCAAGCGCGCCTCACCAGAAATGGGGCTTTCACCGCAAATCATGCCTATTCAGACATTCGTCGAGCGTGAACTGCATCGGCTTGAAGCCATCAAGCCGACCCGCAGCGAACGTAAGGAAGTCGAGCCGCTGCTGTCGGAATTGTTTCGCTCGGTCCTGAAGGAAACGTGGAAATAGTCCAAGGCACAGGTTTTAGGCTGGTCTGGCTTACAAGGAATGCATCATGGAGTTCGTGGTTCATAGCTATTGCCTGAAAGGCGCACGCCAGGAGCCTCTGCTGCCTCCTGTCACCCTGACTCCGTCCTCGTTAACCTTGACGGTTGCCGAGTTGATTCGCCTGGCCGTTGCCGAGCAGATCGCCGCATTGTTGGCTCGGCACTCGCTGCACCAAGTGTCGGTGCGTGAAGTGCTCGACCGCCAATACCTGAGCGAGCGGGACATCCTTCAACAAGCCAGCGAAGGCGCGGTAGCCATGCCTCACGCCAGCGCGTCCCTGGACCTGGATGTTGGCGTTGAAGCCGAGCGAGCCTTGAAGGGTTTTGAAACCCGTGCGTTTCGCATTCTGCATAACGGCGTCATGCTCCAGAGGCTCGATGAGTCGATTGAATTGAGCGCGCCATCCACGCTCGCGTTTATCCGCCTGCTGCCGCTGATTGGCGGTTGATCCTCGTCGCTCGCCCCCTCGGATACCCTCATGCAATCACGCCGTCCTTTGCCCGAACAAGCCACGCGCCTCGCTGCACTGCGAGTATTCTGCGACAGAGCGCTGGATGAGTATCCCGAGCTCGGCCCCTATGACCAATTCGCACCCGGTTTCTGGGACGGCATCGACGTTCTGCGCATCGCCGAGGACTGGGTCAGGCTGCATCCCGAGTATGGACCCGAAGCGCTGGCTGACGGTTTTGTGTTCCCGACCGTTTGGGACGACCTGGAGGACCTTCGCGATCAGCAACGCTACGGCCTGCAATATCGAATCTGCGATGCCTGGATCACCGCCCACCCGGACACCTATGCGCTAGAGCAGATTGGCGCGCGGCTGCAGCACATGCTGCAATTTGCCCTCGAAGACAGTGACTACCCATTACCCACTGACGAAGATGACCCCGCCTATTACCGCAGAAGCCCGGACCAGGCCTGGGCCTTCCCTGACGTCCAAGCCTGTATCCATCGCTTGAGCAACTACCCGTCCACCCCAACCTGGCAGACCTTCGCCGGATGGTTGCTGGATGGCAGCTGGAATCGCGAGCAGCCCCCTTCAGCGCCTGGGGAAGAACAACGGAAAATCGCTGACGCCTATATCTACGTGCACCGGGAAATCAAGCGCATCGCCTTGGGCTTGGTGGAAGCAGGCCGCCTCGATTACCCCCGCTTCGTCCGGGGCGCCAACACCTGGGGCAGCGCCATGATGTTCTACGCAGGCGACGCCGGGTTGGACAGCGATGATGTGGACCCGGATCGGTACACCCACGAAGCATTCGGTGAGGAGGACTCAAGCGATGAGGGTCCCGAAGACGAGGACGTCGATGATGAGTCGTTCCAGAATGATGATGTCCTCGATGAGGCACCCACACCCGTGCACCCCGAACTGGCAAGCTTCACCGTTCGTTATGTCGAGGAAGCCTTGGCTGGATTGCCCGATAACGCCGCGAAGCTGGCTGACACCTTCCGTTCGGTAGAGGTGTATGACACCCGATGGATGCTGCAGGCCCTGGCGGTCATCGAACGATTGGGCGCGACGCCCGATGGCTTTTTCGACCGTTTCGGCGATACGGCCGCGGTGCTCGAACGTTTCCTGCTCCTTCAGGAGTTGCCCGAGGACCAATCGGCAGCACTGCTCGCCGCGCTGACCGGCTTTTCCAGAAATACCCTGCTGACCGCCCTGCCCTATGCAGGACATGCCAGCCGCGTGGTGCTCGACGCGCTCGGTTGGAGTGATCTGCAAGCCTTTCAGCGCGAGTATTTGAGCATTGCCCTGGCACCTCGGTCCGGATGGGGTACCGACCTGCCCAATACGCTTGATGAAACGGTGGGCGTGGTGGACCGCTACCTGCTGGACAAGGCGCTGGCCGAGGCGGACCCGGAGCATTTGCGCGACTACCTCGTGGCACTCGAGCATTCGCACTGGGCGTTTCCCGAGACGCGTGTACTGCTCGACGCGTACCGAGGCATCGGTCGACCGGCATTGGAAAAGAAACTGGCCCGCCATGCACAGCCGGCCATGCGCATCTATGGCGTGCTGCCCGTCATGGATTCGGATGATGTACGCCAGCGCTATCTGACGTTGAAAAAACTGCACAAAGAGGTGCGTAAATACGGCGCTCAACGACAGGCCAACTCCCACGCAGCGGTGCAGGCGGGATTGGAAAACCTGGCGCGTGTCGCGGGTTACCCCTCGGCGATTCGCCTGGAATGGGCCATGGAATCGGAGATCGCCGAATCCGCCCTGACGGCTGCCACCATCGATGGCTATGACGTCACGATCGTCATCGACGGCTTGTCGCCGGCATTGCACATCTGCAAAGCCGCAAAGCCCCTCAAGACCGCACCGCCTGCAATTCGCAAACACGCAGATTTCATCGCCCTCAAAACGCAGCAGGCCCAGCTCAAGGAACAGATCGCACGCTTCTGCAGAACCCTGGAAACAATGATGAGCAGCGGCGAAACCCTGGCGTTGGCGGAGCTGAAGCCGCTGCTGAAAATGCCTGCGGTTCGCCTGTTGCTCGAACAGCTTATCGTGCAGGTCGACGACGCAGCGTTGGGTTGGCTCGATGCCGCAACGCTGACCGTGACAGACCTCGAAGGCCAGCGACACGTGGCCGAGAAGCACCTGCGTATTGCTCACCCTTTTCACCTGTTCACGGCAGGACAACTGTCGGCCTGGCAGAAAGAAGTCGTGACCCATCGCCGCGTGCAGCCATTCAAACAAGCCTTTCGCGAGTTGTACCTGCTGACACCGGCTGAGCGAGAGACCGCTCTGTGGTCCAACCGATTTGCCGGCCACCGCCTCAAAGGCAAAGTAGCCGCCCGGTTGCTGCAGGTCCGCAATTGGTCGACCTCAAGCGTCGAGGACATCTATTACGAGAGCAAAGAGCATGGCATTTACGCCATGTTCAACTTTCTCGATACCGGTCACTACCTCTCCGAAACGGAACACTTCACCTTCGACACGATTGCGTTCCACCGCGACCGGAAAGCGATCCCGCTTGAGCAAGTACCGCCGCTGCTGTTCTCGGAAGTCATGCGCGATGCCGACTTGCTGGTCTCCGTGGCCTACGCTGCGGACAGCTACGCCACCAGCAACGAAACCTTGCAACGACGCGCCGAACTGGTCGGCGAATTGATCCAGGGGCTCGGGTTGCAAAACGTCAAATGTGAAGGGCATTTCCTGCACGTCACCGGCCAGCGCGCCAGCTACCGCATTCATTTGGGCAGCGCAGCCATCCATATCGAACCCGGCAACTACCTGTGCATCGTGCCCGTAGGCGCCAGCGCCGAGGCGTTCTACCTGCCGTTCGCCGACACCGACCGGAAAATGGCCGAGGTGCTGAGCAAAATGTTCCTGTTGCTGGACGATATGGACATCACTGACAGCCAGATACTGGAGCAGATACAGCGCGGCGATTAACTCCAGCAGGATTGGGAACAGCGCATCCATGCCATCGTCAAACCGCCGCAGCCGCAACCATTCTGGAACGCCAGGCGAAAGCCAGCACCATCAGCAACCCCAGCCCCGCCATCGCCGCTCCAGCCAGGGAAATCGCCGGATAGCCCAAGCCCGCGTTGATCACCGCGCCGCCCAGCGCCGCGCCAATCGCATTGCCCAAGTTGAAGGCGCCAATGTTCACGGCCGAGGCCAGATTAGGTGCGTCCTTGGCGGCTTCCATCACGCGCATCTGCAAGGGCGGTACCAAGGCAAAACTGGCGATGCCCCAGATCAGGATGGCGATGGCCGCCGGGAGCGGCCAGCGCATCAGTGCGGTGAACGCCAGCAGGACGAGAATCAGCACGCCCAGCGAAACGATCAGGGTGCGGTCTATCGAGCGATCCGCGGCCTTGCCGCCCCACATGTTGCCCAGCGTCAGTCCGACGCCGAACAGCACCAGCATCGCCGTGATGAAAGTGGCGGAGGCATGGGTCTCGTTGCTCAGGATCGGGGCGACATACGTGAAGACAGTGAACATCGCACCTGAGCCGACCACGGTCAGGGCCAACGCGCCCAACACCGGGCCGCGCCCCAGTACCCGAATTTCGGCCAGCACGCCGATGCTTTGCGGCGCCGGCACGTTGGGCAAGGCGAACCACAGCGCCGCCATCGCCACCACGCCCAGGCCGGTAATTCCCCAGAATGCCGTGCGCCAGCCGAACAGTTCACCAAACCAGGCAGCCAACGGCACACCGCCGATCGTCGCCAAGGTCAGGCCCATGAACATCGCCGCGACCGCCCCGGCGCGTTTCTGCGGGGCGACCACGCTGGCCGCGACGATGGAGCCGACGCCAAAGAACGCACCGTGGTTCAGTGAAGTCACGACCCTGGCGGCCATCAGGCTGTAGTAATCGGTGGCCAGCGCTGACATCAGGTTTCCCAGGGTGAAAATCGCCATGAGTCCGATCAGCAGATAGCGCCGGGGAATCCTGCCGGTGGTCAGGGTCATCAGTGGCGCGCCGAGCAGTACGCCCAAGGCGTAGGCACTGACCAGCAGGCCTGCGGCGGGAATGGAAACGCCGAGATCTGCAGCGATCCCCGGCAACATGCCCATTGGGGCGAACTCGGTTACGCCGATGCCAAAGGCACCCATGGCGAGTGCAACAAGGGGTGGATTGATACGCATAGGAAGGCTCCTCATCTATGCTGCAAATGCTACGATGCGACCTTCTATGGCGGTAGATAGCCTTTCTTGCAAACACCTTTGCGTGTGGAGCACAAATGGACGTCAACGGCAGATCAGGTGAAATGGTTGTGTTCGCCGCGGTGGCGCAGGAAGGCAGCTTGTCGGCTGCCGCGCGTGCTTTGGGGCTGACACCCTCGGCGATCAGCCGGATCATCGCGCGAACCGAACTACGGCTGGGCACCCGCCTGCTGTTGCGCACCACACGAGCGATCACTTTCACCGCCGAGGGCGAGGCTTACCTGCGCGGCGCCCGCCGTATCCTGGCCGACATGGCCGAGGTCGAAGAAGCCGTCGCCGACCAAGGCGTACCCAAGGGCCGTTTGCGGGTCAGCGCCGCCCTCGGCCATGGTCGACAGACGATCGTGCCCTTGGTGGCCGCCTTCAGCGCCCGCTACCCGAACATCGTCGTCGACCTCACCCTCGGCGACGAAGTGGTCGACATTCTCGGCGGCCAGGCCGACGTGGCGGTGCGTTTCGGCCATCTGCCCGACAGCCCGCTGACCGCGCGCCGGATCGGCGACACCGGCCAAGTGGTGGTGGCTTCGCCCGAGTATCTGGAGCGCCACGGCACACCCCTGGAACCGGAAGATCTGCTGCGCCACAACTGCCTGCGCTTCAATTTTCGTCGTGCCGAACCCAACTGGCCGTTCATCCGCGATGGCAAAGCGTTTTCCCTGAAGGTCAGCGGCAACATCGAATGCAGCAGCGGCGAGGCGTTGGCACAACTGGCACGACTCGGCGCTGGCATCGCCCGTATCGGCGAGTTCACCGTAGCCAAGGATCTGCAACGCGGCGGCCTGGTGCCACTGTTGGATACCTGGAACCCCGGAGACCGGGAGCCGATACATGCAGTTTTCGTTGGGGGTTCGGCGATGCCGGCGCGGGTGCGGGTGTTTGTAGACTTTCTGCTGGAACATCATCGGATGTGAACAGCAGCTCTCCATCACAGCCATCAGGACGTATTCCGCAGGAAACGATCGAGCACATTTTTTGTGATCATCACGGTGTAAATATCTGCCTGCATGAGCCCATGTACCCATTCGCACGTGGCGGCAGTAAATACCTCACCTCGGCCTTTGTGGAAATGCACCACCATGCCTGCCCCGCGGCTGTGCCGGTGGACGCTGGCCTCGCTAAGGTCGGGCGCCAGGATGGAAGCACGAAACCGGGCATCGCCATCGCCTAGCATGAACGAATAGGCATCCTCGGATCGGCCATGCTCGGCATTGGTCGCCCAGCCCATGGCGAGGATTTGCAATCCGGCGGGCGCACCGTCCGTGCCGAGCGGTTCCGGGAGACCGTCGACAAATGTGTACTCCAGGCCATCCACCTCATAGCCAAAGATATTAGCTTCGTCCCCGAACATATCCGCGTAGCCCAGCCCCGTGCCCACAAACGCCCAGTGCCGGGGCCTGAAGACCGTGTACCCGCGAGGGCTGCGTGGTGCCATCCCCCCAAATGCGCCATATATTCCTCGCAAGGCGTTCACCCCAAACGTCCGTGCCCCTGGGTGATCCACCCTAGGATCTTCCCAGGCACCGGATAGCCGATGAAGGTCGGTAGCCGCCACGGGATCAAGGTCGCCGGCATCGTATTTGTAGGCCACCTGTTTCTGGCCCTCCTCCTCCAAGCGAATCTGCCACATGAAGTTGCCGGCGAAGCGCGCAACCTTGCCGCCCCCTTCGACGAAGACATCGACGTGGTCGCGCATTTCCCGCGTCCAGTATTCGTCGTGTCCTATGAAGACGGCGCAGCTATAACCCTCAAGCGCCTGCGGATCCTGATGCAAATCGTCCTGGGTCAGGATGTCGACCGTATAGCCTTGCTGTTCGGCCCAGACCACAAAGGGTCTTTCGTAGGAGGCCCACCCCGCCAGCGCGTAGTACTTGGCGTAGCCGTTAAGAGATGCCCATTCGATGAACTCGTAGCGCGCCGGCCCGGGCTTGCGTTGCCGGGTAGCGTTGACAGAACGTGGCGCATCCTCGGGCAGCCAGACTTGCCCCCGCGCCCAGGGGCGTTGTGCCGAGAGCAATGGCGCGCGGCCCCTCGGCGTTCCGGGGTGGAGACCGAAGTAGTGATTGGCGCCGCCCCAGTCGTTGTAAGCAGCCCACGTCGATGTCGCCGCGACGAGCACCAAAGCGTCGGCACGCTTGCGCGCCGCCTTGATGATGAACAGGTGATGCCCGAGTACGCTGTCAGCACTATCGCGTACTTCCACTACATAGCCACCCGGGTCCGCATCACCCGGGATTGACCATTGCACGAAGACCGGCCATTGGCATCCCTGCTCGTAGGCACGTTCGGGCAACGGGTGGAAGCGAGCATCGAGGCTGTCGGTTTCGTGCAGCGTGCGAGCAACGGCTCCATCACGATAGATCCTGAGTCTCACTTGCGCTCGGTTCGAGGACAGATGCAGGCGCACCGAGTCACCCGGGCTATAGGAGCGGCGATCCGAGTAGCACCAAGCGGCCGCCGGGCCCGACTCGGAAGGGACTTCGACCCAGATCTCGCGCGCGGCCTGACGAGGCCCTGACGTCTGGCTGGCGGTCACGTTCGCGCCCGGTCGCTCACCTCGTGCTGCGGCATTCTTGAGGTCTGTTGAATTCATTGAATCGCACTCCTTGGATCCGCTGATCCGGCGGGTCTACATGCCAATTGATTAGTCCTGAGACAGCGCCACCGGCCGTGAGCCGGCAGCGGTTCGAGCACCGGGCGCCTCGATGTGCGCAAGATCGATGCCCGCCGTTTCGTCGATAAGAAAACCCGCCAGGACGGTAACCAGACCCAACCCCATGACGTAGCAGATGTACAAATAGCCAAGGTCGACGCCGCTGAGATAATTGTGCAAATAGGGCGCGGTGCCGCCAAAGAGCGCCACCGAAACCGACGACACCAACCCAACGCCCTGCGCCCGCGCCTGGGTCGGCACCTGCTCGGACAGCACTGCGGGAAAAATCGCCGCAATCAACGACCAGGCTCCCAACCCCACGACCTGGGCCAGGAACAGCGTGTAGGGTTCAACGGTCACCATTATCGAAATGGGATAGGTCAGCAGGATCACGCCCAGGCCCCAGGCGATGACCATGGGCCTGCGGCCGAAACGATCGGACAACATTCCGCAGACTGGCAACCAGCACACACAAAGGATTTGCGCGAAGAGACTGGCCACATAAGCACCCGTGGCGTCCATGCCCCGGGCAATGGCCGTCGAAGCACCGAAGGTGACCCACGCGTAGTAGGTGACATTGGCAGCCGCTGCAAGCATGACGATGTTGCGCGCCACTCGCAGCATCTCCCCCCTGGATAACTTGCGCGGCGGCCGAGCCTGCCCCTGCTGCTCCACGAACACGTGAGACTCCTGCGCACTGCGGCGCAAAAACAGCGCATAGATGCCGAGCAGCCCACCGATGGCGAAGCCAATCCGCCAGCCGTAGTCGGCCATGGCCTGCGCGCCCAATAGCCAGGTCAGTACCGCCGCCATGGCCGTCGCTGCCATCACCCCTAGCGTCACCCCGACATAGACCGAACTGGACCATAAGCCACGGTGCTTGCTTGGGGCGATCTCGGCGACATAGGTGTAGGAAACCCCGGTCTCGCCGCCATGGGCGAGCCCCTGCATAAGCCGGAAGAACAGCAGCGCGACCGAGGCATACAGGCCAATGCTTTCGTAGCTGGGGATGATCGCGATACCAAGGCTGCTGATCGCCAGCAGCAACATCGTGATGACCATGATGGCCCGGCGTCCCAATCGGTCGCTCAGGCGCCCAAACAGCCATCCGCCGATAGGACGCGCGACAAAACCCACCGCGAACACGGCGAGAGTCGCGAGCATTGCCGAGCGGGCATCAATCTTGTCGAATAGATTGCTGGCCAGGTACACCGAAAAGGTTGCGTACAGCGTCCAGTCGAACCACTCCAGCGCATTGCCTATACCTGCCGCGCGCAAAGATTTGAGGCGTCCTTGGTGAGACGTCGTATTGTTCATGTCTTATCTCCGGATTACGGATGGAATCGAGGCGGCTGCGAAGCCGGATCAGAGATGCAGCGCGGGCCTGGGCCGGGCATTGCCATGGGCGGAAGGAACCCGGACCCGCAACGCAATCAGCAACGCGGCCAGCAGCATCAGCACCGCCGCCGCCACGAATACGCCGACGCTGCCACCGAGGCTGAACATCGCACCGCCAGCGGCGGCGCCCGTTGCGATGGCCGACTGGACAGATGCCACCACCATGCCCCCGGCGCTTTCCGCCTGATCGGGTACCGCGCTGGCGACCCAGTTCGACCATGCCACCGGCACACCACCAAAGGCCAAACCCCAGATCGCCAGCAGCACCGCCTGCCCCGGCACCGAGGCGGGCAACAGAACCAACGCCAGTGCTGCAACGCCCACCAACGTCGGCATCAACACCAGGGTGGCCAGTGGACGGCGCTCAAGCAGCCATCCCGCCAACAACGTGCCGCCAAAGTTCGCCACACCGAAACCCAGCAGCATCAGTGACAACCCTTGCGGGTCGATGCCAGTGGTCCCTTCGAGGAACGGTCGGACATAAGTGAACATCGCGAAGTGGCCGCTGTGCACCAGCACACAACCGAACATGCCCATGGCGATGCCCGGGCGCTGCAGCACTTCCAGTACGGTGCGCAGGCGTGCCGGCCTGCGCGGCGCAAGGCGCGGCAGCGTGAACGACTGGAAAACCAGGGTCACCACGCCGACTGCCGCCGCTGCAAAGAACGCGCTACGCCAGCCGTATAGCCCACCCAGGTAGCTGCCCAGAGGGACCGCAACCACCGTCCCGACGGCAATGCCGCTGAAAATGATAGAGAGCGCCCGGGGCAACAAAGCCCCCGGCACCAAGCGCATCGCCACCGCTGCCGCCATGCTCCAGAACCCGCCAAGGGCGATACCCAGCAAGATACGCATGACCAGCAGCACCGCGAGACTGGAGGAAACGGCGACCAGCAGATTGGAGGCGATCATCAATGTGGAAAAACCCAGCAGCACCCAACGGCGGTCGATACCGCGAGTCAGGCCTGGCACCAGCAGGCCAGCGAACAGTGCGATCACTGCAGTCACCGTTACCGCCTGGCCAGCCAACGCTTCGGACACCCCCAGGTCGGTCGCCATCGGCGTCAACAGGCTGGCCGGAAGGTACTCGGCGGTGAGTAATCCAAACACGCCCATTGCCAACGAAAACACGGCCATCCACGCGGGTGTGGCGGGTTCTACATCCGGCCCGGCGCCGAGATGGCTGTCGGATACGGCATTACAAACACAGTCAGTCATTGCACAGATCTCCCAATCCTCATTGCGATCCGCAGTCTAGGCGGGCGAATCTGGATGATCTATGATCGAAAACCTCCATTTTTTGACTGAAACACCTGAATCATGCCTACCGATCAGTTTGCCCTCTCCTCGGATCTCATCAATGAACTGTTGCGCGGCATGCGCCTGCGTGGCGTCGAATACCGGCGTATTCAAGCCGGCCCAGCTTTTGGCCTGGGTTTCGCTGCCAAACCCGGGCATGCCTGGTTCCACTTTCTGGCAGTTGGCAATGCGGTGCTACGAATGGAAGACGGGGCCACCTATGCGCTGTCTGCCGGAAACGCAGTATTCATCTCCCATGGCGCGGCCCATCAATTGCTTTCCCATACGGATGTGCCTGTTCAGGACATCGACCATCTGGACGGCGCCCCCCTCGGTGAAACCGTGAGCGCGGTGGATACCGGAACCGATGCCAGGCCGACGCCGACCACCCTTTTGTTCAGCGGCTGCATGGAGTTTGAACTGGGCAGCATCCATGGCCTTGGCAAGCTGATGCCGGGCCTGATGCTGATCGACGCCGGCGGCCAGCGCTACCCCGGACTGGTGCCTATCCTGACCACCATGGAACGCGAGGTCAGCGCCGCACGTATCGGCTTCGCGGGCATACTTGCGCGATTAGCCGACGTGGTGGCCGCCATGGTCGTTCGCGGTTGGGTGGAGTGCGCCTGCGGCAATGCCTCTGGTCTGGTCGCTGCATTGCGCGATCCACGCTTGGCCAATGCACTCCTCGCGCTCCATCAACAACCGGGGCGCGACTGGACCGTTGCGCAGCTGGCGGAACAATGCAACACCTCTCGCTCAGCCTTCGCTGACCGCTTCCAAATGACGATTGGCATGGCCCCGTTGCGCTACGTGACCGAACTGCGGATGCGGTTGGCGAGCCAGTGGCTGACGCTCGAAAGGCTGCCTATTGAAGAGGTGGCGCAGCGCTTGGGCTATACCTCCCAGGCCGCTTTCAGTCGCGCGTTCAAGCGCATTACGGGCAAGACGCCTGGATTGAGTCGTCAGTCGGGGCAGTCCGCTGCTCCTTGACGACGAGAGGGAATCGTGGAGGAACCGTAGGGTGTCCGCGTTGGGCTTTACCCAGATGGGAAATGATGATCGGAATGCAGGCTGTTGACCCGACTGTCCGCCAATTTGAACACCACACGCTGGGGATGGTTGATCGAGACCAGGTATTCCACCGGCTGCCCTTGGCGGTCAAAAATCACACCTCGGTAGACCAGCGCGGCCGTCCCGGGCTCGACGTCGAGCAAGCGGGCCTCCTGGTCGCTCATCGTGGCGATGCTCAGTGTGCCCTCGTCACTTTCCATTTCGATCTGGTAGCGCGATAACAGCAACGCATACAACGAGGCCCCCTCGATCAGGTCTCCCGCCACGAGGTCCGGTGCGCGGGCTGCAGGGATGTAGCTGGTCTCTATGCAGAATGGCTTTTGATCCACCGTGCGCAGTCGCCTGATGGTCAGCAAGAGGTCGCCTTCCTGGATCTTCAGCAGTTTCGCCACGCGGGCATTGGCCTGGGTTTGTTCGAAGTAGAGCAATTTACTGCCCGGCCTGGCCCCCGCTTGTTCGACCACTTCGGCGATGCCTTTGCGCGCGACGGTATTGAGTGGCCGCTCGACGCCCGGACCGGTCACGAAGGTGCCGCGGTTGCCACGGCGCTCCAGGACCCCGCGATCGATCAGCGTTTGCAAGGCCTTTCGCAGCGTCATCCGGCTGATGCCCAGGTGCTCGGCCAGGTCCCGTTCCGCCGGTATCCGCTCACTCGGCCCGAACTCCGGGCGCTCCAGCATTTCCAGCAGGGCCTGGACGGCCTGCCAGGCCACCTGCTTGCGTTCGGGCGCCAGCAGGGCCACGTCGGAGGATTTGGAAGGACTAACTTTCATGGTCTACATCCTGGATTTATTTTTCTGTGCAACGGCGTGCCAACAGTACCCACTGAAACCATCGCAAACCCGCCAGCTTGATAATCAGACCCAATAAACGGTCCATTGCCTACCTTGAAAACTGCGGTGACGGTGCATTAGACCACGGAGGAAAAATCTTGTAATGGTATTTTTCGTGGTATAGCTTTTGGTCTACATGGTGATCATGAACCGCAACATGAACACCGCAACAAAGCCCCCAGGAGCTCACATGGCGATCCAGTTCAACCGGGAAGCATTCACCACTTCCTTGCAGCAATCCGTGCAAATCGTCGACGACGCGCAGCAGTTCGGCCAGGAACTGGCGACGCGAATCGACCGCATCTACTTCGTCAGCTGCGGTGCGCCCAACCGCATCATGCTCGGCTTGCAGTACTGGCTGGAGCGCTACAGCCACACACTGGAAGTACGCCGTTATTTCCCCGCCGATTTCATGGACATCGATCCGCCGCGCTTGGATGAACGCACCTTGGTGGTCCTCGCCTCCAAGTCCGGGACGACCCAGGAAACCATCGCCGCCGCGCGTTTTCTGCAGGACAAGCCCTGCCTCACCGTCGGCGTGACGCAAACCGCCGAGCTGCCGTTGGCCCAGGCTGTTCAACATTGCTTTTTGCTGGGACGTACCGATGAGGCGTACTTCGGTTGCTTCATGATCCTCCAGGCACTGGTCGGCGGGATCCTGGCCAAGCGTGAAGGCTGGCCGCTGCTGGACAAGCTCACTCGCTCGCTCAAGGCCCTGCCGCAGGCCCTCGCCGACGCTGCGATCAATAACGACCGGCGCGCCACCGAAGAGGCGCGCCTGTATAAGGATGATCGCGTGATGTACTTCCTCGCGTCGGGCCCGATGTTCACCACCGCCTATGTATTCGGAGTCTGCGTGGTGATGGAAAGCCAGTGGTTGCATTGCCTGCCGGTGGAGGCTGCCGAGTTTTTCCACGGCCCGTTCGAAGCCATCGACGCCAGCACCCCGCTGCTCCTGCTGGTGGGCGAAGACCCCAGCCGGGCGCAGATGGAACGTGTGGTGCGCTTCTGCCAGCGATACACCGAACGCGTCATGGTCTATGACGCCAAGGATTTCCCCATGGAAGGCATCGACCCGGAGATCCGCGCCATTGTCGCGCCCTACATCGTCGGTATCGCCGTGGAACGTATTGCCGCTCATCTCGCGGTCTGGCACCAGCAGCCGCTGACGACGCGCCGCTACATGTGGAAAACGGAGTACTGAGCATGGCCAGCCTGATCGCGGTCGGCGACAACACTGTGGATGTTTACCTGGACCGGAACATCGAGTACCCCGGTGGCAACGCACTCAACGTGTCGGTGTTTGCCGCCCGACTGGGGGCGCGCAGCGCCTATCTGGGCTGCGTTGGTCATGACCGGCACGGCCAGTACCTGCTCGATTGCCTACAACAGGAAGCGGTCGATGCATCCCGCTGCAGAACGCTGGCAGGGGCCAACGGCTGGGCTTGTGTCGACAGCATCGACGGCGAACGGGTGTTTCTCGGCAGCGATCCGGGCGTCTGTCGCCAACTGCGACTCGGTGCCGACGACTTGGACTATCTCGCGCAATTCCCGCTGGCCCATGGCAGCCTCTATAGCGGTCTTGAGAACCAACTGGCGCAGATTCGCCAGGCCAGTGGCTACCTGTCATTCGACTTCTCGGACAACTGGGTCGAGTTCGATTGGCAAGCGTTGATCCAGCACGTCGATATCGCTTTTTTCTCGGCGGCCCACCTGTCGCCCAGCGAAGCCCGTGAGCTGGCGGACTCGATGCGGGCGCTGGGCCCGGCAACGGTGGTCATCACCCGCGGCGCCCAGGGCGCGCTCGCAGTCGACGCACGGGGCGTGCATGAACAGGCGGCGCGGCCCTGCGCGTTCGTCGACAGCATGGGTGCCGGCGACGGCTTTATCGCCGCGTTCCTGCTGGCATGGCAAGCGCGGCACAACCTTGCCGAGTGTCTTGCACGGGGCGTCGACTATGCCGGCCAGGTGTGCGGCTGGGCCGGTGGCTTTGGCCATGGACAGGCCGTGGACGACCAACGCGCTCGACAACTGAAAAACGCCTTGGAGATTCAAGGCTGATGCGTGCTGCCCGGGCCCCGTCCCGGGACGCTTCTACCAATCTGTCGTGGATACCCCGTCGATGAAAAAATGTCTGATCGGTTTGATGCTCGTGGCCAGCCCGCTGATGACCTGGGGCGCCAGCGAAGAGCTGCGTTTCGGGGTCGACCCCACCTACCCGCCCTTCGAGTCCAAGCGACCGGATGGCTCGCTGACAGGCTTCGATATCGAACTGGGCGAAAGCCTGTGCAGCGAGTTGCAACGTCGTTGCGTCTGGGTCGAAAACGCCTTTGACGGCATGATCTCGGCCCTTAAAGGCAGGAAGTTCGACGGCATACTTTCTGCGCTCTCGATCACTGAAGCACGCAAAGCCGAAATCGCCTTCTCCGACACCCTGTACGACACGCCGGCACGCCTGGTGGCCCCACAAGGCAGCCAACTGCAACCGACGGCCGAATCCTTGCGCGGCAAGCGCATCGGCGTGCAGCAAGGCAGCGTATTCGAAGCCTATGCAAAACGGATGTGGGGCCTCAAAGGCGTGGAAGTGGTGCCGTATCAAAGCAGTGACTTGACCTATTCGGACTTGATCAACGGTCGCCTGGACGCGGCGTTCGACGATGCCATTGCCGTTTCCGAAGGCCTGCTGAAGAAGCCTATCGGCAAAGGCTTCGACTATGCCGGCGAGGTGGTCAAGTCACCGGAGATCTTCGGTCCGGGCACTGGCATCGGATTGCGTAAAAGCGATACCGCCCTCGCTGGGGAAATCAATCAGGCGCTCGAACGGATCCACCGTAACGGCACCTATGAGCGCATCGCCAGGAAATACTTCGACTTCGACATCTCGCCGAAATAATCCATCCGTGCGGAGCCCGAAAGCATGTTTCTCGAAGGGTACGGTTATCTGATTTTCCAGGGCGCGTGGCTGACCGTCCAGGTCGCCACCTGGGCCGCCTGCGTCGCCATCGTGCTTGGCCTGCTCGGCGCCTTGGCGAAACTCTCGCCGGTGGCGCCGCTGCGGCTGGTCGCGACGGTCTACACCACGCTGGTGCGCAGCGTGCCGGACCTGGTCCTGATGCTGTTGATCTATTACAGCGCGCAAATCGGAATCAACCAGATAGCCCAGGCGTTCGGCCGGGAATCGTTGCAGTTGAATCCCTATGGCACCGCGATCGGTACGTTGGGATTCATCTACGGTGCCTACTGCGCCGAAACCTTTCGCGGCGCCTTCAGGGCCATTCCGTTTGGCCAACTGGAAGCCGCGCGGGCCTATGGCATGAGCCATTGGCAAGTGCTGCGGCGGATCCGCCTGCCGCAAATGATGCGGTTCGCCTTGCCCGGCATCGGCAACATCTGGCAGGTGCTGTTGAAAAGTGCCGGCCTGATCTCGCTGCTGGGCCTCAATGACATGGTCCAGGTCGCCAAGCAAGCGGGCAACGCAACCTCGCGGCAGATGTTTTTCTATCTGGTGATCGCGGCGATCTTCCTCGCCTTTGCGATCCTCTCCAGCCTGGCCCTCAAACACCTTGAACGACGCTACAGCCTCGAACCGCAGCGGAGCGTGTGATGATCGAGATACTGAAAGAGTTCGGGCCGAACTTCCTGTGGTCCGACGGTTACCGCTGGAGTGGCTTATCCGTCACCTTATGGCTGTTGGTGACGTCGGCCATTATCGGCCTGGCCGCAGCAATACCCCTGGCGCTGGTTCGCACCTACGGCAATCGCTGGCTGGCGTTGCCTGTCCAGCTCTACACCTTGGTATTTCGTGGCACGCCGCTGTTCGTGCAACTGCTGATCATCTACAGCGGCCTGGCCAGCCTGAGCCTGATCAGGGAATCACCAAGCCTGTGGTGGTTCTTTCGAGACGGCATGCATTGCGTGATCCTGGCGCTGGCCTTGAACACCTGCGCCTACACCGTCGAGATTCTGGCCGGCGTGTTGCGCACCACCCCACGCGGTGAAATCGAGGCGGCGCTGGCCCTGGGCATGACCCGCCGCCAATTGTTCGTCCTGGTGCTGATCCCGAGCATGCTGCGCCGGGCACTGCCGGCCTACAGCAACGAAGTGATCTTCGTCCTGCACGCCACGGCCATTGCCTTTACCGCCACCGTTCCCGACATTCTTAAAATCGCTGCCGATGTAAACGCCGCCACCTTCAAGACCTTCCAGGCCTATGGCATTGCCGCCCTGCTCTACATGCTGTTGGCGTGCGCGCTGGTGGGTGTGTTTCGATTGGCCGAGCGCCGGTTGTTGGCTTATCAGCGTTGAACAGTTTGGGGGGCTGGCTTCCGTCCCGGGCATCACCTACGGAGCATTCTCAGGCGCCCCCGCGTTCATCTTCAAACTTTCAGGGCTGCCTGCGCACAGGCCATCCATCACTAGGTCCATCAATCTGTCGAGACGAGTACGCCATTGGCACTGGGAATCGATTTGCCATATGCCGGCCGTGGCCAGGAAAAAGTCGTCGTGGGTGACGCCGCTGCGAATGGTCCCGGCCTCCTCATTAGCCCTCAGCAGTAGCTCGGCTGCCGCCTGGACTGGCGCGTATCCAGATTTCCCTGGGAATTCGTAGGCAGAAGCGGCCTGTCGTATCGCAGTCGCAAGCCCGGCCTTGGTCATTGCATATTCAGCGAGGCAGCTCATCCATTCTCGGAGCGCCTCTTTCGGTGGTTTTGTCGCGAGCAGTTGTTCGGCCAACGCGGCCACCTGCTGCATTTCGAATTGATAAACCTCGAACACCAGGCTTTCCCGGGTAGCGAAGTGTCGATAGAACGTGCCCTGTCCTACCCCGGCTTTCTTCGCGATCGTACTCAGCGGCACTGCTGGATCGATCGTCAGTTCCACCACCGCGACCTCCAGTATTCGCTCCCGGTTTTTCTTGGCGTCGGCACGCATTGCCGATTCGTCATTCCTAGGCAAGATTTTTCCTTCGCGCATTGCAAAGCGGACAATTGTCCGGTAGATTTTTTTACATAAGCGGACACGTGTCCACTTATGACCTTCACTGGAGTCTACTATGAACGGCACTGGCAATACGATTCTCGTTACTGGCGGCACCTCCGGCATAGGCCTTGGCCTGGCACTCAGGCTTCACAAGGCGGGCAACAAAATCATCATCGCGGGACGTCGCCAGGCTCTGCTCGACCAGATCGTGGCCGAACATCCAGGTATTGACTCCGTCCTGCTGGACGTCTGCGACCCACAATCGATCCAGCGCAACAGCGAAGCGCTCGCGACCCGCCACCCGAACCTGAACGTTCTGATCAATAACGCTGGCATCATGCATTGGGAGGATCTGACTGATTCCGAATACCTGGGCACAGCCGAAGATACCGTGACGACGAACCTGCTTGGCACGATTCGCATGGTGTATGCGTTCATTCCCCAACTGCTCAAGCAACCCAGCGCAACGATCGTGAATGTCAGCTCGGCCTTGGCGTTCGTGCCGCTGCCTGCAACACCGACCTACAGCGCAACCAAAGCGGCCGTCCACTCTTTCACCCAGAGCCTTCGTGTCCAGCTGGAAGCTTCGCCAATCGAAGTCATCGAGCTTGCGCCACCGGGCGTGCGCACCACCTTGCTCGGGCAGGAAAATGACGAACATGCCATGCCCCTGGACGAGTTCCTGGATGAACTCTTCGAGCTGCTCGAGACCTCTCCGACCCCGCGAGAACTGATCGTCGAGCGCGCCAAGCCCTTGCGATTTGCTGAAGCAAGCGGTTCACATGAAGAAGTATTGAACACGCTGGCGGGGTACAAACCTCCGGCAGAATGAGACGCGTAGGAACGCTTCTGTATTCACTGCTTACCCAGCGAAGCATCGACGGGAATATCCAGGATAAACGTCGCTCCCTGCCCAACCCCATCGCTGCGCACGGTCAAGCTGCCGCCCATTTCCTGCGCGGCGAGTGCGCAGCTGTGCAGGCCGAAACCGTGGCCGTCCTTGCGAGTCGTGAAGCCATGGGAAAAGAGGCGCGCCATGTGCTTTGGCGCGATCCCCTTGCCATTGTCGGTCACCGTGATACGCAATGCTGCCTCGTCAGCGAGGAATGCGCTGAACGTGACGCATGGGCTGCGATCGGTCACGCCGTCCAGCGCCTGCCTGGCATTGCGGATCAGGTTCACCAGAATCAGCAACACCCGGTGCCGGTCCAGCGGCAGCAGAGGCAGGTCGGCGATGTCCTTGACCACCGTCATCTCCTGGCGCGCCCGGGATCCAGCACTCATGCGCAAGGCATCATCGATCAACTCCGGGACCGGCACGGTCTCGACCACACTCACCGCAACGGCGTAGGACTGCTGGGCAGCGACAATGGTCTTGATGTGGTCAATGCCCTTGGTCAGTTGCCCGAGTTCTTCGATGATGCTTTGTTGCTCTTCCGCCACGACTTGCGCCAGCTTGAGCAGGTAATCGGGCAGCATCTTTCCCTTGTGGTCGTGGGTCAGGAAATCGCTCAGGTCATGGACGTGTTCGTTCATCAGCTTAGCCACCTTGCCCAGCCCCTGCGCCTTGGACGAGCGCATCTGACTGCTGACCAACTCTGCCGATACGTTCACGCTGTTGAGCACGTTACCGACGTTGTGCAGCACCGTGGTGGCAATTTCGGCCATGCCCGCCTGGCGCGATTTCGCATGCAGCTCGGTCTGCACCTGGCTCATGCGCAGCGCCGCGCGTACGCGAGCCTGGAGCTCCAGCGGCGAGAAGGGTTTGGCGATGTAGTCATCGGCGCCACTCTCCAGCCCGGAGACACAGGCCTCGCTGCCGCCGCGAGCCGTCACCAGGATCACAGGCAGATGGGCAAAACCGGCGCTGGCCTTGATCCTGGCTGTCAGGCCAAAGCCGTCGAGGTTCGGCATCATCACGTCCGAGACGATGACATCGATGGGGCGACGCTGCAGGATTTCCCAGGCCTGTTCTCCATCCGTTGCGGTGACGACGATGTAGTCGTTGCGCAAAAGTTCGCTGAGATAGGTAAGCATTTCAGGGCTGTCGTCTACGACCAGGACTTTGGATCGCGAGGCGTATTCCGGGTGCTGTCCATCGTCTGCGCCTGGCGCCGAAGCCAAGTCGTTGCGATTACCCTGGCGGCCATCGTCGAAACGCAAGTGGCGCTGCTCGGTTGTGCTTGCGGTGTTCGCCGACGATCGCTCGTACACATCGCTGGCTTCGGCCGGCAGGGTGTTTTGTCCATCCCCTATCGGGAGTCGAACGAAGAAGCGCGAGCCCCGCCCGGGCTCGCTGCTGACGCCGACTTCGCCGCCCATCAGTTCGGCCAGGTCCTTGACCAGGGCGAGACCGATGCCCGTACCGCTGTAATGGCGCGTGGCGGAATTGTCGATCTGGGAAAAACGCTGGAACAACAACGGTAATTTGTCCGGCGCGATACCAATGCCCGAGTCTTGCACTGCGAACTCGAACCGCTCGCCCTCCATCGGCGTCGCTGCCAGGTGCACCGTGCCGCCAGCGGGGGTGAACTTGATGGCATTGCTCACCAGGTTGAGCAGGATCTTCTCGAAGTGTCGAGGGTCCAGGAACACCGTGCCGAGCGCGGAATCGATGCTGCAGGTCAAGCTGCAGCCTTTACCCTCGGCCACCATGGCGGCATCTTCGGCCAGCACCCCAACGACCTTGTTCAAGTCAATGAGCGTTGGACACAACTCGAACTTGCCCGCTTCGGCCTTGGAAAAATCGAGGATGTCGTTCACCCGGTTCATCAAGCGCAGCGCGTTGCGTTGGGCGCGCTCGATTTGCACGCGCCAGTCGTCCGGCGGAGTGGTCGCCGCCGAGAGCTGCTCCAGGGGAGCGAGGATGAGGGTCAGGGGTGTGCGCAATTCGTGGCTGACCGTGGCAACGAAATCGCTTTTCGCCTGGTTAGCCGACTCGGCCTGGTTGCGCGCCTGGATGAGTTCGATGGCCTGCGCCTCCAGCTCCTCGGTCTGCTGGTGCAGCGTATCGGTCCGTTCGGCGACCATTCTTTCCAAAGAGGCCTGGACTTGCTGTCGTTCGGCTTCGGCCTCGGCCTCCAGCACCCGGATGCGCAGGGCGTTCTCCTGGAACACCCGTACGGCGCGGGTCATGACGCCAATTTCGTCGCCGCGTCCGGCACTGGCGATCTCGGCGTTCAGGTCGCCGGCCGCCAGCCGACGCATGACCGAGGCCAGGGCCACGATGGGTTGCGCGATAAATCGCGAGGTGCTCCAGGCAATGGCGCCGGCGAGCAGGATGGCCACGGCACCGGCCACGATCGTCGCAAGCATGCCGCGATCATTGTGGACCAACGCGTCGGCGCGCGCTTCGCCGGCAAAGCGCGCCACCAGCAAGCCGGCGCTCCGTGCCTCGTTGCGAACCTGGTCGCGTGCGCCGCCCAGGGCATTGCTCGCCTGCTGGAACCGGGCGAATGCTGCCCGGTAGCCGGCAATCTGGTCGCTGACCGTCAAGGGCGTCGCCTTCGCTTGCAGCCCGACGGACGAAGGAAGAACGCGCGCGAGACGGGAAAGTTCATCCAGGATAGCGCCGACAGAGGTGGCGATCTCCGCCGACGGTGACAGGCGAAACGATAAGGTCTGCGCCTCCAGCGTGGCGACACGCTCGGCGAAACGCTTGGACAACGCGGCTGCATTGTTCAGCAATCCGGTGGCCGCTTGAATGTCGCTCGCATCATGGGCAACACGCCCATCCACGTCACCCAGCATTGCCTCGAGGCGCTCGGCCAGGTTGCCGATGGCGGCGAGGTGCCGCAAGGCCTCGCCTCCCCGGAGCTTGGGCGCCTCGCCAAGTTTCTCTACCGTCGCACCGGTTGCGGTGATCGCCGCCACCAATTGGTCCAGGACTTCTATCTCCTGTGGCGCCCCCATCACCTCACGTAATTGTTCGACCACGGGCTGGAGTGCCGCGCAGGCATCACGCGCCGCGCCGGCGGCCGTTCCATCATCGTTCACCAGCAGCTTCGCCACATGGGTGGTGATGATCTGTTCGCCGTTGCGCAGGACATCCAGGATGCGGTGGGCGCTTTCGATGTTGCTCACCCGCGCCGTGTGCTCGGCGGCGCGAGAGCCAAGACGCTTCTGGCCATCGACGATGCCTTGCTCGACAACCGTCGCCGCCTCTCGCATCCGGCCGTAGTGGGCCGTCATGTTCTCCGTTTCGCCATCCATGGTCAGGGTCGCCGCCCGCAAGACCGTGATCGCCGCGGAGAGCCTGTCCAGCCCGCCCTTGAGCGATTTTGCCTCGGCCACCGGAATGGCAGTGAGGCTGGCGATCGCCGTTGCGACCATGCCTTCGGCCTGGGACAGGCTTTCCTGGTCGCGGGAGGCGATGAAATTTTCCACCCGCTCGGTCGCTCCGTTGACCGAGGCCAGGATCTCCGCGGAATGGCTGGCGGAATCCACGGCACGCACCATGCCCCGCAGGCCGTAGAGGTTCACCAGCGATACCGCCAGCATCAGGAATACCAGCGCGGCGACGGCCAGCCCGATCCTGACAGCAATGGGCCTGTCAGTGGCGAGTCTGAATGTCACCATCGCCCCTCGCCTCCTGATTCTCTACCCGCCATTACTGCTTCGTCACCTCCGGCAAAGGCGTCGGCGGCGCCGGCGTATTGTTGATGGCCGCATCGATCATCGCCGCTACGGAAGCCTGGCTATACAAAGGATTGGCAGCGCCGCCCACCGGCATCGTGGCGAGCCAGGCATCCAGGTCTTTTGCATCAATGCGTACCAGCGGCACCTCAACGAACTTCGGTACCGATTTACCCGCCAGAATCTGCTGCGCCACCCAAAAACCCACCTGGGAGACGCTTGGCGAGGCGGAAACGGAGACGGTCTCGTAGCCATTGGCATCGCGCTCCTGTTTCCACAGGGCAAGTTCGTCCTGGCGGTTGCCCATCACGATGATCGGCAAAGGGCGCCCCGCCGCCTTGAACGCCATGGCCGCGCCATAACCGTCGCCGCCCTGGGTCGCGACCGCATCGATGCTGGGCAGCGCCGGCAGCGCCAGCGCCACCTCCTTGCGGGCGACGGACGCCGTCCAGTTCCCATAAACGGTCTTGGCAAACTTCAGGCCCGGATAGTCGCTGGCGGCCTTGCGAATGCCGTCGCTGATGTTTTTATCGGTGGCATCGCCGGCAATGCCGCGGATTTCCAGCAACGTTCCATTCCCCTTGAGGCGCTTGGCGATGTAATCGATTTCCACCCGGCCCATGGCCGCCCAGTTGTAGTCCACGGTATAGACACAGCTTTCGGTAACCAGGCTGGCCATGACGACCACCACGATGCCAGCGTTGCACGCATCACGGATCACCCCGTCAAGAGCGGTGTCGGACGCGGCCAGGATCACAATGGCGTTGACGCCTTTGACGATCATGTCCTGGATATGGGCGGCTTGTTCCGACGCCGAGTTGTTGGCGCTGACCACCGGAGCTTCCCGGATCAAGCCCTCCTTCTGCGCCTGGACCGCAATTTCCTCCCAGTTGCGCACCATTACCTTGCGAAAATCGCTGCCCGCGTAGGAGTTGCTGAAGGCGATGGTATAGCTTGCGGTTGGGCCACTGGCGATGCCGCTTTCGGCCGCTTGGGCTGGATGGGTGGCGAATATCGCCAGTCCGGTCATGCAGGCGGCGAGGCGCCACAAGACTTGGTGGATCGGTTTAGTGTTCATGCCGCACTCCTTGCTTGGGATCTACTAACCGTAATCCACCTGCATCTGCCATGAGCATAGTCTCGACGCGCCCGCTTCGCGCGCCACATGATGGATTTCATCCAACGGAGCGCGTCACACCTGGCCTGCCTCCTCCGATCACACGCTGCCCTTCAGCATTGTTCAGTACTCGTTCTTCACCATTTGGATACATCAGCGCTTGCATCCAGAAACTGCGGCTACACTCGATCCTGCTGGCCAAGAAGGATCGACGGCAGCCGTGAGTTTTCGTTGGTCCCGTTGAACTATTTATCTTCGAGACAAGGAGCAGTCATGACTTCGCTAGACTCACTTCAGCAAAGACAAATCAATCTTACCCAGGCGTACGTGGTGAACAATGCGGCGCTGTCTTCGCCGGATTGGAAAAACATGAAGAACCCTTCGCCGAGCCAGGTCAAAGACAACATTCTTACGCGCCTTAATGGCTCCAAGGTTGGCGGCGGCTATGGCGTAGCCTGGGGACCCGCCCTGGTCCCGGATGGCGAGCATGTGGCTCACATCACGGTGGTGCTCATCGGCGGGCAGAACGAAAACGATATCGTCGTGGTGACGAGTGGGACCCTTGCCGATTCCATCAAGGATCAGATAGATGATCTTGATATTTCTCCAATGGTGCCGCTGCAGAACCTCATCAAGAACTGCCCAGTACCGGCTCACGTGGCGCAGGGGACTGCGGACGGCGTAAACGCGATATTGGGTCAGGAATCGAAAATCGGCAGCCAGGGCAAACTCTGCGATTTCCTGGCAAAACAGCGCAGTGGGGCAACGATCCGGTTGGTCGGGCATAGCCTCGGCGGTGCCTTGATGTCGGTTCTTGCACTTTATTTGAAAGATAAATTTTCGAACTTTGATTTCCACTGCGAAACGATTGCGGCGCCTACGGCCGGCGACGGTGTTTTTGCGAGCTATTTCAATCAACAGATGGCCGGCAATGCGCTACGCATCTACAACACGCTGGATGTCGTTCCGATGGCATGGTGCGCAACCTCTCTCGACTTCTCCTTGACGCTTTATGAGCCCACCAACGTCATCGATGAAAAAATGAAGGGAATGGTTTGCTCCAATATCGATACCATCACCCGTAATAACTTGAACTACACGCAATGGGGCATGGGCGGCGCAAACATGGAGCTGCGGCTCTGTGGGGAACTTCAATCCCCGTGCCCTAACTACGAAGCGCAATCCGGCTATCAGCACATCTACGAATACATGACGCTGCTGGGGCTGCAGCTAGGTGATATTCCGATGCCGGCGCCGTCTGGCAGCTAGGGCGCAGTTTCATCGATCAGGGAAGAAACGGGGACAGGCCACGATTATGAGACGGTCCGATTACAGATAAGTCCAAATCGTGGTCTGTCCCCGGTTTCCAACCCACCTGCATTGCCAAAACGCCCCTCTCCTACAGCCGCCGCCTACAACGTCCATCTAGCTACGCATCCTTGCGCCTTTGCCTACAACTACGCCAGAATCCGCCCGCTTGTGCGCCTTGTCCCGGGGCTCTATTGTCTTCCTGCCACTGCCCATCAGTGGTCGGGTTTAGTAGCCCGAGGTAATCGAAGTTGTACAAGCGCGTCTCAAACAGGGTCCTACCCTGTTCTTGATGGTGGCTGTACGCAGGGCGCTCAGGCGCGCCGGCTTCTTCGGTTCCCCGGTCTACTAACCTGCGTACAGCTGCCACCCCTTTGTTTAGTAGCTTCGGGGTGTCGGCACCACATTCGGAACCGAAGCTTATGTTCAAAATAACCCCGAATCCGCCAGAAGCAGATTCCATTTCCAAATCCGCAAAATCCAAAGCCAAGCAGCACGACGAAACCACCAAGCGCGTGCTCGATCACTACTTGCTACCGAAACCGGATAAACCCAAAGACGCCCCCAAACCGGGACAGCTATTCACCGTCGCGAAAGGCCTCGATAACGAATGCCTGCTCGCCAACCTTAGCGAAACCCTGGCTTCGGCTGATGCCATGGTGAGTGATCTGGCGTTTGATCTGGATGGGGCACGGCGTCATGTAGCGCTGGGGATTCAGCAGTTGATTGAGTTGAGTTCGTTATTGGCGAATCGGGTATTGGATAACGTGGAGCCGCGGCAGTAGGATTTATTCCTAAACGGAAAAACCCGACGTTTTGCGTCGGGTTTTGATTTTTCTATCCGTAGGAGTAGGCGAATAACTCTAAATTGCTTTCAAATTTTTCTTCTGCACTTCATCACATTCCTAGCGGTAGGCCACAAACGGTGATGCAAGCGCCACCTCGCATCCAGCGGAACAAACTCATGATTAGGCTGTTACCGAAGAATGAGCTCCAAGAGCTTTCCATGAAAGCTGAAGCAGACGGTTTGGCGCTGAGTGATATTGCCGCCACGTGTGTGAAATTTGATGTTGCCCCACAAGATGTGCTGAACGAGCTGTCCATCGCGATTGCGGAAGGCTATCTACAGGGGACTTTGAATTATGACTTTTGCGACGGCGTCATGAACGGGATCATAAACGCTGTGGTTGAAGTGGGAATGACCAATGACATGCCTCAGCCCGCTTTCTCCCTTTACCAAGCGTTCGACCAAGGTGAGTGGATCCGCAAAAGCGATCCGCCGGAGACCGACCCCAATGAGAAATATGTGAAGCCGATCGTCCTCGAAATAATGCGAACCCTCGATACAGCATCAAGCAAGCGTCCATATGAACTTTGAAAAACCCGAAGCGCTGAGAGTCCAGCAACGATGCGATGCGCTCGACGAGCACGACTTCCGAATGCACAGTTCCTTTTTCCTTTTTCCTTTTCTCTTTTTCGTCTGCTTCCCTGCTCGCTAATGCAGAGATTTTGCCGTTGGCCGGATAGCAGAGCTATCTTCAATAAAATCAGACAAAAACGGTCAGTCAAAAAACTCCATACCTGCATACGGCTGGCGCCGGCATTGCTCAAGCCTTGAAGCTAGGCTGCCTACATGTACTTCCAGGCGATGCCCATCGGGATCCGAAAAATAAAACGAGTTGCCTTCGCTCGAGTTGGATTTCCACTCAATTACGTTACGAAGCCGCAAGTAAGCGGCGACTTCTTCAAAATCGTCCTGCCCCACCGAAAACGCATAGTGGGTGTAATCAGGCTGTTTTTCCGCCACGCGGCTCTCGTCGACAGACAGACAAAGCCAGAGGTCACCGAGGGAAAGGTAAGCTCCCGTCTCCCAGCGGGCAGCCAATCTAAAGCCGGGAAGAGCCACATAAAACTCAATACTGAGAGAAAGGTTCGCAACCGCCAACGTCAGATGATTCAAGCCAGTCAACATGAGCATCTATCCAGAACCAGTCCATGAGAACGGTCGAGGATAACAATATCGACTTTTTCGACACAATCGGTCGTTTTTTGCCTGTTGTGAGGAGCAGCATACGATCCATGGCTGTCATTGTTGTATGAAAGTAACGAAGCTGGTTTCCATTTCGACGCTTGCAGAGTAGAAACGGGGACAACCACGATTATGAGACAGTCCGATTACAGATGAGTCCAAAATCGTGGCCTGTCCCCCGGTTTCCCTCTCAATCGTAGGCCTATCGAACCAGCTGCCGTATCCCAAGAGACAAAATCAAACCACCGCATAATCGATCAATAGCTTTTTTCCTCCTTCGATACGCTGAAGCAATCCCAGGTTGCGAAAGAGCGATTGCGACCACTCCGTACCAAGTCATCGAAACCACCGCTACGACTGCCAGCATCGCCAAAAACGTGCTGGTTGAAACGTGCGTGGGGGCCGCCGCTGAGAAAATAGCGGCATAGAAAGCCATGGATTTAGGGTTGCCGATGTTTGTAACGACCCCCTGAATGAACGACTGCCGAGCGTTTGCGACGACTGCATCATTGCAGGGGGCAAGCGCGCTCTTCCCCGCCTTGAGCAGCAGTCGGAATCCAAACCACATCAAATAGGCTGCGCCCAGGACTTTTACGATCAGCGCCGCCCAAGGGAACGCAGCAAATACAACGCCGATACCTGCGATTGCGCAGGTTGCCCAAAATACATTGACCAATACGATGCCTGCTACCAAAGCCAAAGCTTCTGCGCGCGTCGCAGCAACCGCCTTGTGTACTACTGCAACGAAATTTGGTCCTGGAATGACGACACCGGCCAGGTATACCAAAAAGACTGTCAAAACGGCGGGACCATCGATCATGTCATTCCTTTGCGAGTGTTGTGGCCGGGGACGGTCATCATTCATTTCAAAGCCGGCTACGGCTCCAACGTACAACGAAATAAAAGTTCGATACAGGGCTTTTAAGCCTCGTTGTGTTTTTACACACTCGCTTCACAAAGTGGAAACCAGACCGAGCCCTGTCTATTGTCTTTGGCGACGTATAGCCATCGGAGACATGGACATGACTCAGAGCACTTCGCCCGCCGCTTCAGCCGTGCGGAACACAGGCACGGTAGCCACGACCCTATGGGGCTCGGACACCGTCGCAGGTATCGCGGTCGATCCGGACGGTAACATCTGGCTGGGCGCTTATAGTCGCCTGGGACTGGGAGGCGAAGAGGATTCAGGCTTTACCGGCAGCCTGGTCCGGTTCAATGCCGAGGGTCGCCTGGACCGCAACTTCAGTGGAGACGGTAAGTCCCTCCTCCCTGTGTCGCTCGATATCGAGGACGGCGGGAATGCCGCCGTGCAGCCGGGAGGGAGCTACTTGGTGGCGCAGTACGTGAAAGTCGGCGACGCCTGGGTGTCGGGCGTCAGTCGCACCTTGGCCGACGGCAGCCTCGACACGAGTTTCGGCAATGGCGGCACCGCGACAGTGCCCTTCTACTGGAATGACAATCTTGGCCAGCAAGCGTCGTTCTCCGTGCAACACGACGGCAGTTTTTTCGCAAGCGCCGGGTATCCCTCCGGGGAGATCTATATTGCTCGTTTCGACGCGACGGGGACCTTGGTCTCGTCTTTCGCTGAGGCTGGGGTCCTGCGCCTGCCAACGTCCGTTGGTATCCACCCCGGCGGCACGATTGACGTTTCGCTGCAGGGAGACGGGAAGGTATTGGTCACGGGACAAGATACCCTGACCCGCCTCAACCCGGACGGTACGCTGGATAGCACCTTTGCGAATGGGGGCAGCCTGGTCCTGGATGTTCATGCAGACGCGCTCGTCATACAGGATGACGGAAAAATCCTGCTGGCGGGCGCCTCAGGTGGCGTGGCGAGCGTCATCCGACTCAACGCCGACGGTTCGCTCGATACCGATTTTGGTGATCAGGGTCAGGTGCGTTGGGGCTCGGAAAGCGCTCCCTTCGCGGTCGCCGACATGGTCGTGCGGGCCGACGGCAAGCTGTTGATTGGCGGAAGCCAAGGCACGAGCGCGGACGGCTATCTGGCCGCCCTGGTCCAATTGAACCCCGACGGCAGCCTGGACCACAGTTTCGGCAATCCCGACGACGGCTATCACCACCTTGACGGTGGCCGCGAGGATGACTTCTTGCTGGGTACCGCGTCGTTCGACGATGCGATCCTTGGCGGGGCCGGTAACGATCTGCTCGATGGCCAGCAAGGTCGCGACCAGCTGACGGGCGGTGTTGGGGCCGATACGTTCCGTTACGAGTCAGTCACCGACAGCTACCGAACCACAACCACGGCCCATAGCGATCGAATCACCGACTTCGACCCCAGCACCGATACGCTCGACCTCTCCTCCCTGGGCTTCCTCGGGCTGGGTGATGGACATGACGGAACCCTGGCGATACGCGTCAATGAAAGCGGGACGCGGACCTACCTCAAGAGTTTCGAAGCCAATGCGCAGGGGGAACGCTTCGAAGTGGTCTTCGACGGAAACCTGGGCCAAGCGCTGGATGAAACCAACATCCTGTTCCAGCAAGCCAGGTTGATGGGCACCGAAGGGGTTGATCAATTACAAGGCAACGCTCGGGGCGAAATCATCGAAGGGTTCGCGAGCGACGATCGCCTTTATGGCGCGCTAGGGAACGATGCATTGATTGGCGGAGAAGGCCGGGACTTATTAACGGGTGGCGGCAACAGCGATGTGTTCCGCTTCGACACACTGAGCGACAGTTACCGTACCGATACCGAAAACCACGCTGATCGCCTGATGGACTATACCGCCGGTGAAGACACGATCGATGTGTCCGCCCTAGGCTTTACCCGACTGGGAAATGGCTACAACGGCACGTTGGACGTGGTTTTCAATCAAGCCAGGAACCTGACGTACTTGAAGAGCTACGAAGCCGACGCCTCCGGGGCGCGATTCGAATTGAGCCTGACAGGGGATCACTCCGGTTACCGTAACTTGGACATCACCTTCGCGCCCTCGGAAGAAGAAGTATTTCAATTGATCGGCGTCGCTGACTTCCAGGTTTAGCGCGGCCAACAAACGAGAAAGGAGCAAAAACCCAACAGTCCGAGCAAGGCTGCCAAAGAGAGGCACGTCAAAAAGCAGCAGAGTTGAACCGTCGAAACGACTGACAACCACTGCTTGGAGACCTGTCATGACTCAATTCAATCCAACCCCTGATGAAGTTGCAGGCAAAGTAGTCCTGGTGACCGGTGCGGCCAGTGGCATTGGTAAAGCCATTACCGAGCTGCTCCATGCCCGCGGTGCCAAAGTAATCGCCGAGGACATCGACCCGTCTGTAAACGACCTGGAGCGAGACGGCATTGTGCCCTTCGTCGCGGACATCACCGTGGATGGCTCCGCTGAAAAAGCCGTCGCCCTGGCCGTCGGGACGTTCGGCAAGCTGGACGTGCTGGTCAATAACGCAGGCCGAATTCTCTACAAACCGATCGTGGAAATGACGCGCGAAGACTGGACGTGGCAGATGGAAACCAACGTCACCGGCGCGTTCCTGCATTCTCGCGAAGCGATGAAGGCAATGATGAAAAACAAATCCGGGGCAATCGTGAACATCGCCTCCTACGCCTCGTATTTTGCGTTCCCCGGCATCGCCGCCTACACCGCCTCCAAAGGCGCCCTCGCCCAACTGACGCGCACCCAGGCGCTTGAAGCAATCGAGCATGGCATCCGGGTAAACGCCATCGGCGTCGGCGACGTGGTGACCAACCTGCTGAACCACTTCATGGACGACGGCCGCGGTTTCCTGGAGGAACACGGTAAATCGGCCCCCATCGGCCGGGCGGCGGCGCCAGAGGAAATTGCCGAAATCGTCTCCTTCCTCGCCTCCGAACGCGCCAGCTTCATCGTCGGGTCGGTGGTCATGGCTGACGGCGGCATGAGTATTCCCGTGGGCTGATGCTGGTCCTGATCCGCGCGGTGCGGCGTTGTCTGCACCGCGCTTTTTTTGGACACCGCGATGACGAACACATCGGCAAAGGGCTCACTTGCGATAGTGGCTCGGCGTCACGCCCACTTGGCGTTTGAAAACTTGGGAAAAATGGCTTGGGCTGCTGTACCCCACGTCCAGGCCGATATCGATAATGCTGCGATCCGTCTCCAACAGAAGCTGCCGGGCACGGGCCATTCTCAGTCGGATGAAAAACTGCGAAGGCGAGTGCCCCGTCGCTTTCTTGAACAGCCGGCTGAAGTGGAATTCGCTCATGTCGGCTGCTTCGGCCAACGCCCGCAAGCTGAACTCCTTTTGCAGATTGGCTTCCATGTCCGCCAATACGCGTCGCAGTTTATAAGCCGGCAAAGCATTGCGACGGGCGATATCGTCTGCCGAATCGTCCAGGTACTCACGGGCGAGGTGAACGGCCAGGCACTGCGCCAGTCCCTGCAAAAAGAGTCCGCTGCCCCGGTGGCGAGTGGTCAGTTCCGCGCGGAACTGTTCCAGCAGCATGGACAGCACGTCGTCACGACCACCCGACACCTCGCGCAAACGGACAGCACCAGGGCCGCCGAGCGTCTCCTGAATGGCTTTCTCCAGCAGCGCGATGCCCAGGTAGATATGCATCACGACAAAAGCGTCTGCGCCAGACACGCTCCAGCGCATTTCGTAGGGCTCAGCCGATGTGGTCAAAAAGAAATCGCCCTTGGACACGACGCTGGTTTGCCACTCGCCGCCCAGGCTGCGTTCCTGCACCGCCGCGGTGCCTGACATGATCCATACCAGCAAGGGCTCAGCGACGGCTGGGACGATAAAGCCTTCCTCCTGAGGCTCGCGGTTGAATATCTGCACCAACACGTCGCGGCCGGCCAAATCATCCGACGCCGCCAAGCGCTCGCCGCGAATATAAGCCTCCAACCCTTGGGGAGAGGTTCGTTCTATTGGCTTCATGCTCATCAGCGCCCCTTTATCGATACCCCCGGCCAGCGCGCCTGACGTTGAAAAATCTATTTCTAAGCGACACCTTTCATACGCCAGTACACCGTCGCCGCCATCACCAGCACGACAATCACGACCACAAGACCTGGGTGTTGCAGCGTGTGCCAAGGCAGCCGCCCGACCCGAAGTTTAACGGCGCGCCATGCTCGTGCCCAGATGGAAACCTTACCGCCGCTCAGCGCTTGGTTGGTGAAATAGAGGACACCAAGGAACACAGCGACCGCGCTTCCCCACCGCAACCATGCAGGGCCGCCGGACCATATGTACGCCAAGAAGGCGGGCGCTGCGCCGGGAAGGATGTGGCGCAGCAACAGCAGCCCGGCGCCCTGTCGGTACCAACGGCGCGGGACCAACCACTGGCTGAGCAGCACGTCCAACCGAGCCGCTGTCACGGCCACCAGCGCCCAGATTCCGTAGGCCTTCATGCCGACCCAGTTCACTGCGATCATCAGCACCGGCATGATAACCGCCGAACTCAGCCCATCCTTTCTTATCAGACCGGTGAACACCGACGTGATCAGCACCACGGACAGCGCCACCCACAGGAACAGGTAGATGCCTCGATAGCTCGTCGGGGGTAGCCAATCCCGCCAGTTGTCGACGGGTTGCAATCCAAGCTGCCCGGGCACCTCTGGATACTGATATTCGATCGCTTGAGCGAGCTGGGCAAAACGTTGCCAGTCACCGCCGTCAAAGCCATCGGCCAATTCACGGCGGTCACCGTCCGCCATGGCTTTCAGCAGCAGAGCGGCCGGCTGCCCGTAGACTTTATCGGTTTCGAACCTGGTAAGGTCCGCCCGCACAGACTCGGCAAAGGCTTGCGCCTCGCACCGTCTGATCAGGCGGTCCCAACGCCAATATTCACAAGGCAGCGTGGCCTGGGCTTCATCCCACCCCATGACCTTGCACACCCCATCGAAAAAGGCCGGCGACCAGCCTTCCGCGGATTCGAGCCATTCCAGGACGCTCAGCTCGAACTGCTGGCGGCGCTCGAACGGCAACAGCCAGTCACTGGCCAGCCAAACGCGAAGCCCGTCCATTACCTGGCGGTCCCGGCCCTCGGCCAACCATTGCTGCATCTGCTCAAGGGACGGTTGCGGCGGGCTGATGGACGTTTGGACGTCGATATCGTCCAAAGAAATGGCGAGCGCAGAGGCCTGCACAACAGTGGGAGATGAGTCCGGGGTTGGCTCGCTGACATCTAGCGAAACATAGCTGCCTTCATCTTCAGCCTGCGCACGCCACTGTGCCTCGGCCAGCGTCGCCTCGTACGCTTGGCGCAGGCGTTGGAACTCATCAGGGTTTTCGTCAGGACGATGGACTTTTAGCAGCCGTGCATAGGCGCGCTTGATACTGCGCTCGTCCGCGTCGGGGGCAAGGCCCAGCATTTGCCAATGGCTCATGACTTACCTCTCCATCTCGAAGTGGGCAAGGCGCAGGCTGATGTCGCCACGGGCTTCGCGGATCCGGTGTTCGTCCTGGGTGTCGAGCATTTGCTGGAAGTGGTTCGCCAGCGCGGCAATATGGTCTCGCCCGTCGCCAAGGCTTTCCTGATACAGGCGGTCCAGCCGAGCCAGCAGCAACGTATTGACCTGCTGGTCCCGCGGATGCACTTTCAATGCTTCAAGGGCGGCCAGCCGTCGGGCGATTTCTTCCGGGGCCAGCACGCCAGGGTTGTTCTCGATGACCAGCCGACGAGTTTCGCCATTGATCGGCAGATGCACCTGGGCTTCGAGCAGGCCGTTGTTATCGTAAGTGAAGCGCACGTCCAGGGTGATCTCCCCGGCCTTGCGCGGCGGCACTGGGATTTCCAGCTCACCGAGAAAAATATTGTTGGCCACCAAACGGCTTTCGCCCTGGTAGATACCCAGCCTGACCACTTTCTGGTTGTCGCTGAGGGTCGACACGTTACGGGAACGACTCACCGGCACCACCGTGTTGCGCTCGATGATGGGCAAGTAGTGACCGCTTTGGTATTGGTTGCCCAGCTGTACCGAGGTTTCGATGCCCAGCGTGTAGGGGCAGACATCGGTCAGCACCACTTCTTCCAGGGAAGCATGGCGTGCTTTCAGTGCCGCCTGGATAGCCGCGCCCTGCGCCACGACTTCGTCCGGATTGAGCTGCATCGCCGGGATCCGTCCGAACAGCGTCGCCACCAATTTGCGCACCAGCGGCATGCGTGTGGTGCCGCCGACCAACAGTATTTCGTCCAGGTCCGCGACCTTGATCCGGGCATCACGCAGCGCGCGCTCGATCGGCGCACGCAGGCGATCCATTAACGGCTGGGCGATGTTCGCCAGATCGCTCTGGGTCACTTCCAGGCACCACTCGCGTGCCTGCTCGCGCAGCACAAAGCGCGCAACCGGCGCCTGACCCAAGGCATGGCGAACACGTTGCGCCTCGCGCCGCAATCGCTGCGCCATGCCAGGCTGGGACGTATCAGGGAGATCGGCGGCGCCGATGCTGGCGATGAAATGCTCGACAAGTCGATCATCGAAATCTTCGCCACCGAGGAAGTTGTCGCCGGCACTGGCGCGCACCTCCATGACCCCTTCGAACAGCTCCAGAATGGAGACGTCGAAGGTGCCGCCACCCAGGTCGAACACCAGGAAGGTGGCCTCGTCCCGCTGTTGCAGGCCGTAGGCCAACGCCGCGGCGGTGGGTTCGTTGATCAGTTTTTCGACCTTCAGGCCCGCCAGCTCTCCCGCAATACGCGTGGCCTTGCGCTGGGCATCGCTGAAGTACGCCGGCACGCTGATCACCGCTTCGAGAACGGGCACGCCCAAGGCACGCTCGGCGTCAGCCTTGAGACTGCGCAGCAGCATCGCCGAAAGCTCTTCCGCGCGGTAGGCCCGCCCGCCCAGCAATGTTTCACGGGCACTGCCCATATAACGCTTGAACAACGACGCGGTGAGGTGCGGATGGGTGTGCAGCCTTTCCCGAGCGATATCGCCGGCGATCAACTGGCCATCGTCGTCGAGGCCAACGACGCTCGGGGTAAGAAGATTGCCAAGGGCATTGGGCAATAGCCGGGCGTGTTCGCCGTCCCAGGCCGCCACGAGGCTGTTGGTGGTGCCCAGATCGATACCTATGATCACTGTCACTTTTCCTTGATTGACACGGTCGGCCAGCAGAGCACCGCATTTCGGCTCAGTCAATACTGATGCGGACGCGGTTCGCGGATTCATGACCGGGGGTATCGGCGGCGTGGGCGGTGGCTTTAGGTATTGGCGCCTGGAGATTGTAAGGTTGACCGCTTACATTTTTTCATCGTAGAAGGCGATGCGAAGGCCAGGCCTGTCCTTGGAAATAAGGATATTGATGCGATAGCTTCGCCCACTGCCCTGGGCATCGCGCAGTGTAATGCCCGTATCGCCGATCGGGAGGATTTCAGAATCGTCCCACCAGTCCATCGTTTGTGGAACGGCCTGAAGAACCTCGTTGAGGATGGACTTTAGAATCGGGCTTTTCCCGCCTGTCAGATAGTCATGGCGCGCCTTGAGCAGTACAAGCCTCGCGGCGGACTGCCAGTCTTGAATCTTGACGCCTGGTACAAGCATTTTCGACAGCGGCCGGGCGCCGAGTACCAGGAGCGCTCGATACGGTGATGCCGCACCCTTAGAGCAGCGGAATGCTGTAGCTTACAAAAACCCGGTTCTGGTCTTGGTCACGGGCGGCTTCGCTATTGGATTTACCGTTGCGCCAACCGAAGCCAACACCTTTGAGCGTTCCTGACTGAACGACGTAGTCCAGAAAGATATCCCTTTCCCATTCTTTCTGAGTGTCACCGGATCTCGTCTTGATGTTGTCACCGGAGAGGTACATGACCGAGGCTTTCAGGCCCGGGATCCCCAGGGCGGTAAAGTCATAGGCGTACTGACCGAATAGCGTGCGCTCCCCTGCACGGGTGAAACTCTGGATCAGACGATCTGTATACAGGTACAAGGAGCTGCCTCCTGCGCCTTTATCTACCAGGCCACCCTGATTGAGTTGGGTGAAGCTGCTACCGTCCGAGACGCTTTGGTAGCCGGCCGTTATCGCATGAGCGCCGAGGCTATAGATCAATGCAGCACTCCAGAGACGATTGTCGATAACGCCATCACCGTTTTTGGTGTAGCCGCTGATTCGGTAGCCCGATGTACCGGAGCTGTTTTCACCTGACGCGTCAGTCCTGAAGTAGCGCAGGTCGGTTTTCAACGATTGGCTGTCCGAGAATGCGAGCGTATGCGTCAGTCCGAAAAACTGCTGGTTATAGTAGTTTTCGAGCTGGGCATAGTAGTACTGAGCTGTCAGGTCCTTGGTGACTTTCCAGTCGCCCCCGGCGAAAGCGAACTGGTTGCTTTCACGCGTACCGCCCATAGCGGCGAGCCCTGTCCGGTCAGTTGAAGCACGACCGGTTGCGTGTTCAATTCGCCCACCCGTCAGGGTCAGGTCCTTGAACTCGCTCGAAGTGATTTGGCCGCCCTCGAAGGTTTGCGGGAGCACCCGTCCATCGTTGGCGACCAGAATCGGAAGTTTCGGAATCAAGGTGCCGTAGCGCAGTTCGGTCTTGGACATCTTGACCTTACCGGTCAGCCCCAACCGGCTCCACTCGTCGACGGCGCGGTTGTCGCTGTCCGAGGGAATCATCGAGCTGCCAACATGACGTCCCTTGCCAGTGTCCAGGGTAACGCCCAGCAACCCAAGGGCATCAACACCAAAACCAACGGCACCCTCGGTATAACCCGACTTGAAGTCCAACATGAAGCCCTGCGCCCACTCTTCGGTTTTCGAAGGGGCAGCGACGCCATCGCGATTGTCATTATTGAAGTAGAAGCTCCTCATGCCCAAGGTGGCTTTGCTATCGCTTAGAAAGTCAGCAAACGCCTGGCCACTGAGGGCAATGCTGCCAGACACCAATGTTGCAGATATTTTCTTCAGGCTCACTTATAACGCTCCTATTTTTATTATTTGTATGTGATGGAAGCGACCACGACCTAGCCATTCGAAGCCAAACGGACAATGGCATCGCGACTGCCTGCCTGCTCTCGAAGTAAAAACTTCTGGATTTTTCCGGTTGCGGTTTTCGGCAACTCCATAAAGACCACTCTGCGCGGACATTTGAATCGGGCCAGACGCGCTTGGCAGAACTCCATTATTTCTGCTTCGGTGGGAGGCTCGACACCCGTTTTCAGCTCGACAAACGCGCACGGTACTTCCCCCCATTTGTCATCAGGCTGAGCGACCACCGCGGCATATAGAACAGCGGGGTGACCATGGATGGTCTCTTCGATCTCGACCGACGAGATGTTCTCCCCGCCGGAGATAATCACGTCTTTGCAACGGTCGGTAATTTGGACGTAGCCGTTGGGGTGAACGACGGCGACGTCCCCCGTATGAAACCAACCCCCTTCGAAAGCTTTTCGGGTTGCACTGCCATTCTTCAGATAGCCCATCATGACGGTATTGCCCCTGAGCAGTAGCTCACCCGTTGTCTGACCATCCTTTGCTACTGGCTGCATCGTATCGGCGTCAGCCACCATCGAAGCCTTCGAAGGCGGCTGCACGAGCCCCTTGGCGCACTCGCATAGCGCCTTGCTCACCGACCGTCAGATCATCCCAGCCGTCTTGCCAGACGCAACTGATCGGCGTACCGGACACTTCAGTAATTCCATAGACGTGGTCAACATCGAAGCCTCGTGAAACCACCGCGTTGAGTACGCTGGCCGGAGGTGGGGAACCGGCGGTCAGCACTCGGACCGGAGTCTTGAGCACGCGGCGATCTTCGGCATTGGCAATCATCGCCATGACAATCGGCGCCGCACAGAAGTGATCGACACCGTGGTTATCGATCGCATCAAACACCGTCTCTGCGCACACTTTTCTCAGGCAGACGTGCGTACCGGCCGCAGCCGTGATCGCCCAGGTAAAACACCATCCGTTGGCGTGGAACATCGGCAATGTCCACAGGTAACGAGGCGCCCGCGTGAGCGGCCAGTTGGTCATCTGCAGCAGACTCATGAGGTAAGTGCCACGATGGCTCGCGACCACGCCCTTTGGATCACCGGTTGTACCGGAGGTGTAGTTGAGTGCTATCGGCTGCCACTCGTCATCCGGCCATACGCCTTCGAAATCAGGGTTGCCGCTGCGGATGAAGGTTTCGTAGTCAGTGTCCCCGACACTCGCGCAAAGTGACGCCAGGTGATCATTGATATCAATCACCATCGGGCGATGCTCGAGGAGCGCTAGTGCGGCATCCGCCAGCGCAGCAAACTCTCGATCCACCAAGAGCAACTTGCATTCGCCATGACGCAGTATGAACGCCACACCTTCGGCATCCAGCCGGTAATTAACCGCATTGAGTACCGCGCCGCTGAGGGGGACCCCGAAATGCGCTTCGAGCATGGCAGGCGTGTTAGGAGACAGAATTGAAACGGTGTCCCCTGCTCCCAGGCCTTTTTCGCAAAGCGCCGAGGCCAGTCGATAGCAGCGTCCGCGGGTTTCTCGCCAGGTTCGTTGCAGTTCGCCATGCACCACCGCTACCCGATCCGGGTGCACAAGGGCTGCCCGATCCAGAAAACCAAGTGGCGTCAGGGGCAGATGGTTGGCCTTGCAGCGATCAAGCCCACTCTCATAAGCACCAGGCTTCATGACGTCGTTTCCTTATTATTGTGATGAAAAGTGCAGAACGCGCTCACCGGCTCCCGATCAGTGACCAAGGTGTTCTCGATACTGGTCTCGTTGGCGTATCCAAGGCTCATTCCGCAAACCAGCATTTGATCCGAAGGGATCGCAAGGACTTGCGAAATGACCTGGTGATATTTCAAAAAAGCGGCTTGTGGGCAGGTGTGCAGATTCCTCCCGCGCGCTGCCATCATTACGGCCTGCAAAAACATTCCGTAGTCAAGGAGGCTGCCCTCCTTCAACACCCGGTCCATGGTGAAAATCAGGCCGACGGGAGCGTCGAAGAACTGGTAATTGCGGCCGTGCTGCGCATGCATCCGCTGCTTGTCGCCCTTTGCAATGCCCAGCAGCCCATAGAGTTCCCAGCCGACTTGCCTTCTCCGATCCACATAGGGTGAAGTCCACTCGCGTGGGTAGTAGTCGTAGGCATCTTCAAGGTCGCTGCCCAGTGATGGGTCGTTGTCAATTTCCGCGATGGCGCATGAAAGACGGGTCTTTGCTTCTCCAGTGACGACATGCACGCGCCAAGGCTGCATGTTCACGCCCGTTGCGCAGAACCGAGCGATATCAAGGATCGCTTCAATGTCTTCGCGCGGTACGGGAGTGGGCAAGAAAGCCCGAATACTGCGCCGTGAAGCGATCGCCCAATCAACCGTTTGACCAAGCAGTTCAGGCGGTATGGGCGGTTTGGATAAGCGATTCATTTTCATGCATTCAATTCCACGGATTCAGCTACAGGCGGGTGCATCCCTCAGTTCGACAGGGCCGGGGATTTCCTGACTTGAGTAGAGTCGGCGCGCGACTGATTGATCAGGGTCACGGCGACAGCGCCGATGAGGCCGGCCAGGCTGATGGCCATGAAGTTTTTCTCAAGTGCAAGATTCAACGACACCAGCCAGCCAATCAGGACAGGGGCGACGATTGCGCCTATTCGTCCCACACCAGACGCGAAACCCACACCGGTTGAACGAATCGATGACGGGTAGAAATCGCCCGCGTACGCATATGCCAGCAACTGGGTCCCTAGCGTCGATGCGCCGACAATGAACACCACAGGAAACAGCAATGTCGTTGAACGCGTATAACCCAGAATAGTGAGCGCAATCGCACCGACGATGTAGAAGCAGACCAATACGTGCTTGATGTTCAGCTTGTCGCTCAACCACCCTCCGCCTATTGCGCCGGCAATGGCCCCCACGTTGAAAACAATCACAAAGTTCAGCGCAGAACCCAGGCTGAACCCCGCCATCGCCATCAGCTTGGTTAGCCACGAGTTAAGGGCGTAGACCATGAACAGGCCCGTCATGAACGCAGCCCAGATCATTACCGTGCTAAAGCCCCGACCTTCCTTGAATAAATTACGAACGGGGGCTTCCTGTTTATCCAGTACGGTGGCGTTCCCGATCATCAGCGTGTTTTCGTCGATAACCAGAGCTGGGGCCAGTTTACGAGCGATCGCCCGTAATTCGTCCTGACGTCCGCTCTTGAGCAGGTAGCCGATGGACTCAGGTAGGGTCTTCAGGATCAGAGGGATCAGCAGCACGGGCAGCAACGCCACATAAAACACCCACTGCCATCCGTGACTCTCGATGAGTTGCTTACCCGTCAGGGCAACCAGAATTCCGCCCACGGAGTACCCGGCGAAAACCAGGGTGACCAGCCGAGTACGCAGTTTGAGCGGAGAAAATTCACCCATCTGAGCGGTGCAGATGGGCAGTACACCACCGATGCCAAGACCCGCGATAAAGCGAGCAACGCTGAAGCTGATCGGGTCACTGGTGAGGCCTGCCGCCGCCGTGAAAACACTGAACAACGCCACGCAGATGGCGATCATCCTGGGCCGCCCGATACGATCGGCCAGCGTGCCAAGAAAAATCGCGCCCAACATCGTTCCGAAGAGCGCAGAGCCTGCCATGACACCAGCGCTGGTTGGATCGATGTTCATGTCCTTCATGATCGCCGGGAGGGCTGCACCGACGACGGCGAGGTCATAGCCATCGATGATCAGGATAAGCACACACCAGAACAGGATGAGCCCATGGAAGCGGTTGAACTTCGACTCAACCGCGAGCGTATTGACGTTTACCGGCTGCATATCGCGTCTCCTTCGATCTTGTTTTTGTTTGTGAAGTGCGAAGATTTGCTGGCTCGCTTGATAGGCGATGCCAGGGCTACCTGCAGCGCATCGTAGGAGTTGCCTTTGCGGCGGCCTATGCCCGACGACATCGTTGTGCGTGACCGTTTTGGACACCCATGACTTGCCAAGCATGATCGGGCTGGTCCTGGTCCGTTGAGGTTTGGGGGGATGAAGCGAGTGGCAGATCACAGCAGGTAATCTGGCGGGGAAGCAGTGCTTTTTATAACCGCAAGAAGGGCTTTTAACTCTCGCCCGATTCGTCAGCATTGGAGCGGCGGTAAGCGCCGGGACTCACCCCCGTCCACTTTTTGAATGCTCGATGAAACGCACTGCTTTCCTGGAAACCCGTGAGGGTAGCCACTTCAGTCACGGTCATATTCGGTTGGCACAGCAGATTGATCGCCATGTCACGGCGCAGATTGTCTTTCAAACGCTGATAACTGACCCCATCGGCCTGGAGCCTTCGCTGGAGCGTCGAATAAGACATGCACAGCGTGTTCGCCATCTTGTCAAGTTCTGGCCATTCCTCCGGATCGAGGCCTCTCAATCTGAGGCGGATCTGGGCGCTAATACTGTCCTCGTTACGATATTTCACCAGCAGACTGGCAGGCGACTCTTTCAAGAATGCCGATAGGCTGGCTTTGTTTTGCGCGACCTTGAGGCTTAGAAAACTGCGTTCGAAACGAACCATCGTCACTGGCGCACCAAACTGAATGTCTTCACAGAAGCGCATCCGATAGTCGCTATCGTCGAGCGGTCGATTCGGCCTGAAGCAGAGCTCTTTTATGGGAATGCGTCTGTTACCCAGCCAGCAGAGCAGTCCATGGACCAGGATCAGCCATGTTCCATAACTGAAGAGACGACGTTCAATGCCGTTGTCATGGATAACGATGACGGCGCAGTCGCCATCAAAACTCAGCTCACCGTGAATATCGTCCAATACGAGACGCAGGAATTTAAGGATGCGTCGCAGCGCTTGCTCTAACGACTCGCAGTCAATCGAGGACTGGCACATCAATCGGAAGCTGCCCCGTCGCATGGGATGGCTATCGATTGCGAAAAACTCGTCGTCGAGCAGATCCGAGAGCGCGACCCACAGGCGAGAAAATGCAGCGGCCGAAACCCTCGCTTGAGGAGAAGTGAGGAGTACCGGGTCGATACGTGCCTGCTGCAATACGATGGAAGTGTCCAACTGGCGTCGCAATGCGCCCTCGAGGGCCTCATGCACCAGTCCAATTGAAGTCGTTCCCTTGTCCTGGATGAGCACGCCCATACCTCTCTGTCGGTGAGTGACTGCTGACCTGATGCTGACCTTCAAATCTCTTCGGCAGATCCTGCTTTATGCAACCCGGCGAGCCTGAGTTCTCTGTCTACGTTCCGATTTCCTGATATTACCTGTCAACCCAACCCTCCCCCAGGCTTGATGGCAGGCCTTGCTCGTTGTCCAAAACATTCAACCACGCTAAGGCTTTTGAGCATTGTCGAGGCCACTGACCACCGACACCATTGACTTAACAATCTTCGGTACGTTGAGTTCAACGCTACAGAATCCAGGGGCTACCGTGGCAGAGAAAGAGTTGTATTGGGAAGACCTCCCGGCAGGCAGTATTTGGACGGCCAAGCAATCTGCACCTATCACAACGCAAGAGATCATTGCCTTTGCCGCCGAGTACGATCCTCTCGATATTCATATCGATCCTGACCTTGCCCGTTCGAGTCCGCTTGGGGTGCATTGTGCCAGCGGGGTGCAAACCTTCGCTATCTCGCAGCGGTTGATGTGCGATGCCCTGTTGCTTCAAACAAATATCGTGGCGGGTGGCAAAATCGACGGTTTCAGGATGGTTGCTCCGGTAGTGCCCGGAGACACGCTCAAACTATCCGCTCGAGTCGTTCGATCATTTATCCACGCGTCAAACCATGAACGAGGTTGGGTCGTGTTTAAAGTCGATGTCACTACGAATGAGGGGAAAACAGTTCTCGTCTATGAGGTGACAGTATTGATAATGCGCGGGGGCGATCAAGTTTAAATATGACGAAGCGTTTTTGAGGGGCATTCACAGAAAGACCGCCACTACCGAATGCGTTGGCAATCCAGCTGCTAAGCTCATTCCTGCTCCAGACCATAACCAACAACAATTTCAAAGAAAGGGAAGGCAGCATGACCACGGCTCAGCCCCCGGCAACGTCAACGTCCGCGAAATGGCGCTTCAAGGCGGGCATCGCCATTCTTTGTCTAATGCTCGCGTTGTGGTTGTTGGTGCCGCTGGCAGCGGCTGCGGATGTGCCCCGCTCCACCATTGCGGCAATCACCGGCGCCCTGTTCATCATCAACAAGGTGCTGTTGCTGTTGGTCATCGCCGTGATGGGCAAGGCAGGTTTTCAAGAGCTCAAGCAGCATGTGTTCAGCTATGTGTCGGGACTTGTGCCGAGCGCGGAGCAGGAAGTCAGCGTCACCCGCCACCGTATTGGCCTGGTGATGTTCTGCTTGCCGTTGGTGTGCTCCTTTCTCGAACCCTATGTCGATACCTTGGCACCCGGTCTGCGCCCCAACAGCTGGGCATTGCAACTGCTTGGTGATGCGCTGCTGGTTGGCAGCTTCTTCGTGCTGGGTGGCAATTTCTGGGAGAAATTACGCGCGCTGTTCATTCGCACCGCACGGGTCGTTGCGACTGACCCGGCCTGAGCCAACGCCGGATCGCGTCTCCCTCGCGCTTTCTGTATTTCTTTAACGGCCATGACCTGCAGGTGCCGATATGCCCGAGACGCAGAATTCGCCCGTTTCCTTCGAGCCAGAACGCCAAGCTGAACCGCCTTCTGAAAAGCCTGCGCCAGGCAATCCGCTGCGACGCATTGCGCTAGGCGTCGCGGTGTTGACCGCCGTGCTGTTTACCCTCTCCATTTTCATGGAACGACGCACGCCCTCGACGTCACAGGCCGTGGTGCAAGCCTATGTGGTGGAAATGGCTGCCGAGGTAGGTGGCCGCGTGACAGAAATCGCGGTACTCGACAACGCCCGGGTGAAAGCCGGCCAGGTGCTGTTTCGTATCGACCCGCAACCCTACAAGCTTGTCGTCAGCGAGGCTGAAGCGCGGCTGGAGGAAACCGGCCAGGCATTGGGCGCCAGCACCGCCTCGGTGGATGCCGCCCAGGCCCAGCTGGTGTCGGCGCGCGCGCAGCGCGACAACATACGCGAGCAGGCCCGGCGGGTGAATCAAATGGTCGAGCGCGGTGTGTTCGCCCCCGCCCGCCAGGATGAAGCCAAAGCCTCGCTGGGTTCCGCCGAGGCGGCCGTGAGCAAAGCCCAAGCCGACCTGGAGCGGGCGCGCCAGCAACTAGGGCCCAAAGGCAACGACAACCCGCAATTCAAGCAAGCCTTGGCCGCGCTGGAAAAAGCCCGGCTGGATCTGGTGCGTACCGAAGTCATTGCACCCGCCGATGGCGTGATCACCCACCTCCAGCTCGCCGTTGGCCAAGTCGTCAGCGCTGGCCAACCGGCACTGACCTTTATCGACAGGACCACGGTATGGGTGTCTGCCGCCTTCAAGGAAAACAGTCTGGAACATGTGCAGGCCGACGATCCGGCGGAACTGGTGTTCGATGTATTGCCGGGGCGGGTATTCAAGGGTCGTGTTGAAAGCGTTGGCTGGGGTGTCGCACAGCAAGACAGCAGCAACGCCGCCCTACCCTCGGTGCGCAACGAGAGTGGTTGGGTGCGCGACCCGCAGCGCTTTCCGGTACGCCTGATAGTGGAGGAGCCCCACCCGATCGGCCCACGTTACGGCTCGCAAGTCACCGTGGTGATCTATACGGGTGACAACCCCATGACCAACGCTTTGGGGGCATTCATGACACGCCTGGGCGCCTGGCTGAACTATGTCTATTGATGGGCAAGCTGCGCCGCAACTGCTGCGGATCAAACGCCAGGGATTGCGCGTCGCCCTGGCTGTGACCGTGGGCTTGTGCACGGGACTGGTCCAAGGTGACATCCTGCCCTTTCTCGCACCCTTGTTCGCCATCCAGTTCCTCTTGGCCAGCCGCCGCGCGCCAACGTTATCCCAGGGATTGATAACGTTGTTGGTGAGTATGCTGACCGGCGCGCTGCTGGTGTGCATGACCGGCGTGCTCGGTGAGCGGCCGTGGATACTGTTACCGCTGCTGTGGCTGTTTTATTTCGCCTGCTTTACCGCGCAAGGCCGACAATTGGGCGGCGCGGGGCCCACATTGATGTTGGTGATTGCGATTGTGGTGCCGATGCTCGATACCGTGCAGCGTGATCTGGGCGAGTCCATCGTGCTCGTTCTGGTCAAGGCGGTCAGCCTGGGTTTGCTATTGACCTGGGGCGCCCATGCGCTGATGCCCGACCTTGCGGGTGAACAGGCCGACCAGCCACTCGCGCAGCCGCAGGAGTTGACGCTAGTGATTCGCCAGGCCATGACCAGCGCGGCGATTTTGCTGGCCATGGTTGCCCTGTGCCTGAGCGATCCACGATTGGCCACGGCGATGGTCGTCCCCATCACGGTGGCCTCGTTGCTCAGCCAATTCTCCTTGGACATGAGCAGCCGCAGCGCCCTCGGGCTGGTGGTCGTCAACCTGCTGGGTGGAGTGGTGGGTTCTCTGGCCTTTACGCTGTTCGAACTGCGGCCAAGCCTATGGCTGGTGGCGCTGGTCCTGCTGCTGGTCAGCCTGCTGTTTGCCGGCAAAGCTGCCCTGGGCAACACCGCTGGCAAGGTATTCGGCGGAGGGCTCATGACGTTCCTGATTCTGTTCGGGCTCGGTGTATCACCGTTGCCGACAGAAACGCCCCAGCTGTTTTCCACCCGTATCGCGTACGTGCTGTTTGCGGCTGTCTATGCCATTGGCATGGCCGCGCTGTTGTGGCCGAGAGGGCGTGCAAGAGCTCGCCGTGCAGGCGTAGAGCGATAGGCTGATGAAGGTGCACCTCCCCGCCTAGCGACTGAGTGGGCTCGAAACACCCAACGCCGATTGGGGATTTCGCAAGCCAACTCGCTCCCGAAGTTTATGCGCTAAACCTGTGGGAACGAGCCTGCTCACGAACAAGACTTCAGGGCTGTTGCCCCATAATTCTAATCAGAAGTAGTAACCGATGTTCATGTACAGCTGGTTTTCCCACCGGTCACTACCCCCAGCCCCCAGACTCTGGGTGAGGCTGCTGCCGCCGATGACCGGGTCATTCTTGCCGTACAGCCATTCCGTGGCGATCCACAGTTTGCTGAGGGAGAACGAGGTGCCGAGAATCATCCGTTGCGAGGTCTTGAAGTCGTCTGCGGATTTATCGAAGGCGCTGTAGTTGGCGTACAGCTGCACGCCGCTGATCTGGTCGAACAAGTACTTGCCGCCAACGTCGTAGCTCACATCCGCCACATACAAGTTGCCGCGACTGGCCACGTTGTAGGTGGCGTCGTAGCCGCCGAAAGTCACCAGTTCATCGGTACCGGGGTTGCGCGGGGACATCTGCTGTCGCGCAGCTTGCAGTTGCACGCCCCACGGGCCGTTTTTGCCAATGTAGTGCACCGCCACGGCATTGCGCCGGCCTTCGTTGTCGGTGTCGCGGTTCTCCAGGGACGAGGTCAGGCCAGAAATGCCGACCTCGGACTTCCACGGCCCCAGGTCCAGCGCCTTGGCCACCCGCAGCACCACGGTGTTGCGTTCCTGGTTGTTGCTGCCGTCGATGACATAGCTGTCCGCTTCGGAGACGACGCTGGAGTAGGTTTCACCCTTGCTGGTGCCTTTGCCCTGCGAGGCCGGGCGAACGTAGTAACCGGCCTGGATATTCCAGTCGCCGCTTTGCTGGATGTACTTGGCGCCCAATTCTTCCAGGTCTTCCAGGCCCACGACGTTGCCCAGGGTTTGATAGAACGTACTGCCAAAGTATGGCTGCAAACCGAACGGCACTTGGTTCAGGCCGACCTGGACTTGCTGGTCGGGGTTGAACTTGTAGCCAATCCAGGCCAATTCGGCGAACTGGACGTCTCCTACATTTTCTGTGTACTGGTAAGGGTAGGCACGTCCGTAGAAACGGTACTTGGCCTGGCCGATCCAAGTGTCGGAGTTGTACTTGGCGGAGAGGATCACGGTATCGAAGTTGAACTTCTGTATATCGCGATCCGGGTCATAGTCCCAACGCGCCCGGACGGCGCCGCCGAGATCGAGGTTATCGGTGACTTGGATCGCCTGCGCGTGGGTGGAAAGTGCGCCCAACAGCGCCAGCGGGATCAGTGAGCCCAAGGCCCGGGTGGTATTCAAGTTCATGGTCGCTCCATCTTTAAGTTTTATTTTTGGCAACAACCATCCCGGCCACGACAAAGCGCGGTCTGGATGAAATAGGTATGGCCCGCCGGAACAGAGGTTGGAACAGCGTCCAGGTGCTAGCGGGCTACGGGTGTTCGAGAAATCGCAGTCGTTTAAATTTCGGTGTCAGTTGCGTTGAATTTCTTCGACCACAGCCGCACAAGCGCGGAAGGTATCCAATGTCCACTCTGGATTGATGAAGTCCGGCCAACTGGACAGTTTTACGATCGTCACTTCAGAAGCCGGATCCCAAAAGATGCTTTGACCAAATACTCCGCGCGCCGAGTAAATCCCATGCTCACTGTCCAATACCCAGCACTTATTGCTATAGGCCGCGGTAGGAAAGTGCTTGGTGTAGTAGCCGTAGAGCACTTCAAAAGCGGGTGTGGAGCCACGTCCGCATGCACGTACAAATGTCTCCGGGACGATTTGCTGGCTGTTGTAATGTCCACCTTGCAAATACATTTGGGCAAATCGCCCGAGATCGCGCAGCGTGGCACTTATTCCCCCATCGGCCAATGCAGTTCCAACACGATCAAGGGTGATATTCGCGTCTTGTTCTGCTCCCAGTCTCGACCAGATCTCCCGACTCAACAAAACGGGGAGCCGCTCGCCGCAGGCCCGCTCGCAGACCCAGGCCAACATGTCGGTATCCACTGAGCGATACTCAAAGAACTGGCCATGTTCACGATCTTTACTCAGTGACTTCAACAAGGCATAGATGCTGTCGGGTGCGTTTCGCTCGCCCCGTTCACGCCAACCCGAGGCGATATCCAACTGGATGAATTCGGCGTCCGGATCGGTGTAGTCCTCCCTGAATCTCACGCCCGTGCGCATATCCAGCAGATCCTGTACCCGGGCGTCGCCATAGCCGCTTGCTGAAAGCTCGGGCACATAGTGGCTGACACACGCTTGAGGATCGATCCTGCCCTGGCCGATCAACCGGCCGACCAGGCTGCCGATGATGGTCTTGGATACCGATTGCAACAGATGCAACGTGTGCGGCTGCATACCGTTGAAATACTGCTCCGACACCACCTTGCCTTGGTGAAGTACCAAAAAACCATCGGTGTAACTATCGGTCAGGAAGGTCGCCAGATCGGTTTGCCCGCCGTCGACCCGCTGGAAACGTACGTCATCCAGTGAGCGCTCGTTGCGCTTGAGTTCGCTGACCGGCCCGGGACCGCGATGAATAGCGGCCACTGGAAACAGGTGGCTCATGTGCTGGAACGACCAGCGGTTATAGGGCGGGCTGTCCCAGTTATGCAGGCCAATCTGCTTTTCCCGGGACGGCGGATAGCCCTGCATCAGCCTTAAATCCTGGTAGCCAATGCCTGGAGCGGTCATGTCGTTTTTATTGTACATAGGGGTTCAGCTCTCATCGTTCAGAGGGTGGTGGCAAGAAAAGCGGTGGCCGTGATCCTGGGTCTCGGCTGGCACCTCTCGGCGACAACGCTCGCTGGCCCGCGGGCAACGGGGCGCGAAGTGGCAGCCGGTAGGCCGGTTCAAAGGGCTGGGAATTTCTCCGCTCAGGATCTGCAACTGGTCACGGCGTTCCGGGTCGATGGAGGGCACCGAGTTGAGCAGCGCACGGGTGTAGGGATGACGCGGCCTACCGAACACCTGCTCCACAGGCCCGGCCTCGACGATGCGCCCCAAGTACATCACCAGCACCTGCTGCGCCAGGTACTCGACCGTCGCAAGGTCGTGACTGATGAACAGGTAGCTCAGGCCATTGTCGGTCTGCAGCGTCTTGAGCAATTGCAGCACTTGGGCCTGGACCGACACGTCGAGCGCCGCCGTAGGCTCATCGAGGATCAGCAGTCTTGACTCCAGCGCCAGGGCTCGGGCAATAGCGATACGCTGCAACTGGCCACCGGAGAATTCATGGGGATAGCGATCCATGTGCTCCTCGCCCATCCCCACGTTTCCCAACAGCGAAAGAATGCGCGCGTGCAAGGCGCTGCCGCGCAAACCAAAGGCAACCTTCAGTGGTTCGGCAACAATCGCCTTGATGGTCATTTTCGGGTTCAGCGAGGCATAGGGGTTCTGGAACACCATGCTCAAGCTCTTGCCCCGAGCCCTGGCATCGGAGGGCAGCGGCCGACCTTCGACCAGGATTTGCCCACTGTCGGCTGGCAGCAGACCGAGCAAGGTCGCGGCCACCGTACTTTTGCCACAACCGGACTCTCCCACCAGCGCGACCGTCTCACCAACCTGCACCTCCAGGCTGATGTGGTCGATGGCGGTCACCAGGCCGTCGCGGCTGGCGTAGGTCTTGTGCAACTGAGTGACGCTCAGCAGTGCGGGCTGTTGGTTGTTGTTCATAGCCGTTTACCTTTCAAAGAAGCCTCACACCTTGACCAAGGTGTTGTGGCAAGCCGCCCAGTGTTCCTCGCCAATTTCCACCCTCGGCGCAACCTGGACGCAGCGCCCGGTAGCGCGTTCGCAGCGGGGGTTGAAGGCGCAGCCAGGCGGGGGAGCCGCCATGTTCGGCACCTGCCCCGGGATAAAGCCCAGGGGTTGGAGGCCCTGCCCCAGCTTTGGCACGGTGCCCATCAATTTCAGGGTGTAGGGATGCGCGGGTCGCTTGAACACCTGGCCCACCGGACCGCTCTCCACCACTTCGCCGGCATACATCACCGCCACCCGGTCACAGAGCGAAGCCACCACGCCAAGGTTGTGGGTGATAAACAGAATCGCCAGGTCCTGCTCTCGCGCCAGCTTGCGCAGCAGGGCGATGATCTGCGCCTGCACGGTGACGTCCAGCGCCGTGGTCGGCTCATCGGCGATCAGCAGTTTCGGCCGACAGGCCAGCGCCATGGCAATCACCACTCGCTGCAACTGGCCGCCAGACATCTGGTGCGGATACTTGCCTAACGCAAGAGTGGGATCGGGCATGCTCACCGCTTCCAGCGAGCTCAGCGCCTCGGCGCGAATCTGTGCCTTGCTCAGTTGCCGATGGCAGCCGATGACATCGAACATCTGCCGCCCGACCGTGAAGAACGGGTTGAGCGCCTTCATCGGGTTCTGGAAGATCATCGCCGCGCCACCGCCACGCAAAACCGCCAGCTGCGACGCCGACGCGCCGTTGACCTGCTGTCCGGCGACCTTGACACTGCCTCCCAACCGCGCGGCCTCAGGCATCAATCCGAGGCAGGACATGGCCGTCATGGACTTGCCCGAGCCCGACTCCCCCACCAACCCAAGGATCTCGCCGCGCCTTACCTTGAGATCGATGCCGCGTACGGCCTTTACGGTCTTGAACAAACCAGGGAAGGACACCGTCAGTCCTTCCACTTCCAGCACCAGGTCCTGAGCTGCCTCGTTGTTCGAAGCAGCGAGAGGCCCGAGCGTAGAAGTTTTCAAGGATTCGTTGATCATCAGCGCGTCCCCTTCTTTGGATCGAGCACATCGCGCAGTCCGTCACCCACCAGGTTGACGGCCAGCACCAGGACAAAAATCGCGACGCCGGGAAACAGCACCGTCCAGGGATTTTCGAGCAACTGTGAGCGCGACGCCGCGGCCATCAACCCCCATTCGACCATGGGCGGCTTGGCGCCCAGCCCGATAAAGCTCAGCGAGGCAGCGGCAAGTATGGTGTAACCAAAGTCCATGGAGCCCTGCACGATCACAGGGGTGGTGGCATTGGGCAGGACATGGCGAAGCAAGATACGGCAGTGACTGACGCCCATGGCGCGGGCGGCTTGGATATAGGTTTCCGAGCGAACCCGTACTACCGCACCACGCATGATTCTCGCGTACCAGGGAAACCAGGAGACGGCGAGCGCCAGCATGGCGTTGGCCAATCCCGACCCCAGCGCAGCGGTGATAGCGATCGGCAACAACAGCGGCGGAAAGGCCAGGAACACGTCTGAGACACGCATCAGCAGCGTATCGATTCGACCACCGAAGTAGCCGGATACAAGCCCGATCGGAATCCCGATCAGCATCGCAATCAGCGTCACGCTTATTCCAATGATCAGCGAGGTGCGTGCGCCATAAAGCACCCGTGAAAGAATGTCGCGACCAAACTCGTCGGTGCCCATCCAGTGTGCCCAGTTGGGCGCCAGCAACTTCTGGGAAAAAACAATCTTGTTAGGCTCATAGGGCGCAAGCCAGGGGGCGAAGATGGCTGCCAGGATGATCAACAGCAATAACAGCGCGCCGAAAACAAACAACTTGTTATCGCAGGCAAACGCAAGGACCTTGATGCGCCATGACGGGGCTCGCGAGGGCATGGACAGGGACACGTCTTGGATACTCATTGGACTCGCAACCTCGGATCAACAAGGTGATACAAGAGATCAACAATCAGGTTGATCGACAGATAGGTCGTGGCCAGCACCAAGGTGGCGCCCATCACGGCGGGGAAATCATTCTGGGCAATCGAAAACACCACGAAGCCGCCCAGGCCGGGCCAATCGAAAACGAACTCGACGACTACCGCACCACCGAGCAGATAACCGAAGGTCAGGCCCACCACGGTCAGGAGCGGGATCATTGTCGCCTTCAGGGCATAGGCGTAGTGAATACGCCACTTGGGTACGCCGTAAGAAACGGCCGTGCGGATGTACTCCTCGGAGAGCACCTCCACCATCATGTTGCGAGTGATCCGAGTGACGGTGGCCAAGGTCACGACGACCAGAGTGAGCACGGGCAGCGTCAGGTGTTTGATGGCGCTCCACAGTGCTACGAAATTACCGGCCAGCAGCGTGTCGACCAGGTAAAAACCAGTCACACGCTCAAACGGACTATCGAGAAGAATGGAAGCATCGATACGTCCTTGCAGGGGCAGCCAGTTGAGCTTGCCGTAGAACAGCAACTGCAAACCCATGGCCAGGATGAAAACGGGAAATGCCGTCCCGGCGATGGACCCCGCCCGCGCCACATTATCGATCGCTGAGTTCTGCCGCGCCGCAGAGACGACACCGATCGGCACCCCGAGCACCACCACCCAGAACATCGCCAGGAACGTCAGTTCAAACGTCGCGCCAACCCGCCTGACCACCTCCTCCACCACCGGCCGCCCGGTGCGCAAACTGGTGCCAAAATCACCCTGGAGAAGATTGCCGATGTAATTGAAGTATTGGATCGGCAGAGGTTTATCCAACCCGAGTTTTTCCCGCGCGACGGCAATTTGCTCCGCCGTGGGGTGATTTCCCAGCATCATCTCTACCGGAGAACCGGGAAGAGCTCGGCTCAGCACGAAGGTGATAGTCAACACGCCCAACAGAATGAAGAGCATGACTATCAATCGCTGGGCTATATACTTCGCCATTTAAACTACCTTTTGTGGCTAATAAACTTGGCCGTGACTTCTTACGCCCAGCATAAAGCCCTCAAGGCGAATCAACGCTTGAGGAATGACCGGGCGAATCAACCGACTATCGGATGTCAGGGCAAATCAGGCCTACCTCTACAACTTCATCGCAAACAGCTCGGCATTCAGCGATTCAAGTTGTAATAGAGAATGGCCTCATAGGCCGGATTAAGGCTTTTTTCCATACCCTTGATGTCTTTGCGGGAGACACGTATCTGCTGCACGTCGGCGTACCAGATCGCAGGAGCGTCCTTGGCCAGTAGCTGCTGGGCATGGACGTACTTTTCAGAGGATTTTGTCCTGTCGCTGCCTTCCAGCGCCGCCGCCTCTTCGATCAACTGATCAAAACTTGGGTTGCTGTAATGAGACAGATTGAACAGCGTTGTCTTCTCGGTATGAAACTCACTGAAAAGCCAGTCGCTGGGCGTCGGATACGTCGGCCACCAAGCCATGGACTGCAAGTTGGGAGCGGTGTCCAGCTTCTTCGCCTTATCCCAGATCACCCCCCACTCGCCGGGACGCAGCTCTACTTCTACCCCAACCTGAGACGCCGTCGCCTGGAACAGTTCAGCCGCGTTTGCATAGACGCCACCGATGTACTGCATCGAGACTTTCCAGTCCTGCTTGGGTACACCGGAGGCTTCCAACAATTGTCGGGCTTTATCCAGATCGTAAGAAGCCATGGGCACGCTGGCATGCCCCCAGATACTGCTGGGCAAGGGCCCCTTGGGGACACTGCCGTAGCCGTGCAGAATATCGTTGGTGACACCTTCATAATCCCAGAGGTATTGCAGCGCCTGACGGAATGCCAGGTTATCCGTAGGGTACTTCTGGGTATTGATCAAGAATTGGAAGTTCTTCCACGAAGGCGCGGTGCTCACCTTGATGGCGGGGTTCTCTCCCAACACCTTGAGCTGATCAAGCGGGATATCCCAGGCGACACCGGCCTCGCCATTCTTGATCATCTGGGTACGGGTAGAAGCTTCGGACACGACTTTCACGATGACCCGATCGAACTGCCCTTCTTTCCAGCCGCCCCAGTAACCCTCGAAACGTTCGAGCACCACTTGCTGGCCCTGTTCGACCTGCCCAAGCTTATAAGGACCGGTGCCGATGGCATTGGGGGCCATCATCCAGTCGTGCCCTTTATCCACCGCCGCCGGGGCAATGATGTAGGCAGCGTATTGACCTGCTGCGATCAGATTGGCCGGAGTGGGACTCTGAAACTTGAGCACTACCGTGTCGTCAGCGACGACCTCCACGGAATCCAAGGCCTTCCATACATACGCGGCGCCTTGTTTTAGCGCTTTGACGTAATCAATGGACTTCTTGACCGCAGCGGCATTGAACGCCGAACCGTCATGAAATTTGACCCCGTGCCGCAGTTTGAAAGTCCAAGTCTTGCCGTTGTCGCTGCTTTCCCAGGACGTGGCGAGCCCGGGGGAAAACTCCTCGGCGCTGCCTGGCGCGTTATAGACCAGAAGTGTCTCGTAGATATTGCCCAGCACCCGAACCTCTTCGGAAAAAGCCGAGGCTGGATCCCAATCCTTGAAAGAGGCTCGATCAGCGACTACCAAGGTATTGTTTGCCGCACACACCAAGCCACTGGTCAACGGCGCAGAAACGGAGAGCGCCATCAACCCTGCCATCAAGGTTCTTTTGAAGTTCATCGGTGTTCCTCTTATTTTTATGATGGGCGCAGCGGGTCACTTGCACGAACAGACAATCATCCGACCGGAATAAACGACGTGATTGGTCGTCGCGAGACTGCCTGAGCGGTGTGGCCCATTATTGATCTGCCGTACCGTCAGCTCAATTTCGCGAACGCTAAGAAAAAAACGCCCGGTGACGCTTGAAAGCGTCACCTAGCGTCTGTTTTTAAGGCGGGGTTAGAACAAGGGGGGAACAAGGTTGAACTCACCCTCGGATGGGCGGATCAGCAGCCGCGCCCTGACTTCGCTGGGAATCTCAGGGGCATCAATCGGGAAGCAACTGCAACTGGACAGCGCGTTACGCAGGTCGATCGACTCGCCAAGGTACTCAAACACAATCTGCGCACCGAAAGGACGTCGAAAATTGTCGCCCGACACGCCAAGCACCAAGCCATTGAGAAAGCGGAAGCGACTGCGGTAGGAAGGGTAAAGCGCTGACCAGATATAGCCCCGGGAGGATAGGTATTCGCGCTCGACGATGTAAATCAGGTCCGATGATGCAAAGCAGAACCCTCGATATTTATTGATGCCGAAACTCTTCAGTTGGTCATCACCCAACCTCACTCGCTCGTACGTTTTACTCAGGATTTTGTTGCCAGAACGAGTCAAGCGGGTAATCGACTTGATCACCTCCCCTGAACCGGAGGGCGACATCAAATAGACGAAGTAGTAACCCTGGTACTTCGACAGCTCCTGCGCGGAGCTTGGAAAAAAATCGGTGGGTACAGCACTGTCCGGCTCTCGCGACGTGCGCTGCCGGTTGAGCAAAGCGCGGAAGGAATCGTGCTCGGAGAATATCTCATCCTCATCGACCCCGAAAAAGGCGCATATCTTGCGAAGGGTGAACAGTGAGGGAGTCGCCTGCGCCCCCAGGTATTTGTTGAACTGCTGGCGGTTGATATCGAGGGAGCGGCACACCATCGCCACCGATTTGTAGTACCCGCAGAGAAGACGCAAGTTTTGACTGAAATCTTGCATCGACTGGGGTGAATTGGAACTCGCCATTAAAAATATTCCTAACGCCACTATTGAACACGCTGGACTTATCGTCTCTTTGGATCACGGTCAGAAATCTGCAGCGCCAACCCGTGACCGACGTGCGCATTAAGCCCGACCATAGCGCCTGGGTGGGGGAATATTCAACAAGGACACATCATGCATTCGTTGGCCGTGCGTGCTCTCCCGCTGGGCGGCCGTTCAAACATCCAGCACTCGAGTTTCGTTGATCCGTTCATAAACGCCGGGGGATGCCCGGCGTTCATGGGCCATGACCGCCCGGCTTTGGCGGTCATGGCGCAGCATCGCAACCACTCGGTCACGATGTACGCCGCATCACCAAGGCGCCAGCTTCAATCTCTCCGGCATCTTGCGTATCTGACCGTCCCCATGGCTTCGTGCAATCGGCTCTCCATCCCCGTCGAAGGCTTGCACGGCCAGTTCCGCCGCCACCGGGTCCACGTCGATCCGGCAGAAGTTGTCATCCTGGGAGAAACCCCACGCCCTGTAGTGCAAGGTGCCCTGGGCCGGACTGATGGCGAAGCCATCCTGGGTATTCGCAGCGCGTGAATCGTGGACGTAGCCAGCGGGGTCGCCATCGGCAAAAGCAAACGGCCAATAAAATGCGGAGGAGACTATGGAGTAAGCCTTGAGCGCCGCGGCAGGGCCCGAGAATTCCAGTTGCGCCACGCTGGAGCAATGGATGTCACCGGAGAGGAAAATCACGTTCTGCACGTTTCCGTCTACCATCGTCTGCAGAATCCGCCGACGCGTGTTGGGAAAACACGGCCACGAATCATCCTTCTCCTTGTGCTCGTCGCTGAGCAAGGTATCCACGCCGTTTGGCAGGAAGACGCTGGACGTCACGATGAACTTCGGCACGTTGCCGCGGGTTTGCTGCATGTGCATCAGCCACGCGCATACCCGGTCCAGTTGGCTCGGCTCGTTGGGATCAAGCGAGGGCCGGCCCAGCAGGTGATTGTCGGCCAACCCCGGCAGGTCGGCGAGAAAACGCTGGGTGCGGGTGTCGAGGACAAAGAATGGGTAGCCGGCGCAAACGAAGTCGTAGAACAGGTTCAGCGTGCGCATCCGCTTGAGCGAGGCTGGCGCCCCGTACGCCGGATCATTGACGTAGCTGTCGGTGAAACGCGGGCCGTGGCTCCACTGGTAACTCATGTAGGCACCAATGGCCAGGTTGAAGAGTATCCGTTTGCTGTTGCTCTGGTGCAGGCGATCCTGTGACCAGTTGTCCTCGATTTCGTGGTCATCCAGGATCATGTAGGTTGGCACGCGACTCAGCAGCTTGCGCATGTTCCGCGACCCGAACGCAATATGGTAGCGCTCCTGGAACTCTTCGTAGGTATCCGCCAGGCCGATGGGCACCATGCGATTGAACATGTCCGCATAGACCTGATCCCCGGCCATGAGTGACAGGTTGACCGGCCTTGCCTCATGCTGCTGGAGCATGGGGCGAAAGATGCGGTCGGCTTCCTTGCGCTTCCATAGCAAACCTGGATATCGGCACGAGCCCAGCAGGAAACTGAGTGGGGATGCGGCTTGTCCTGGCGCCGTCTGTGTGGTGAACGTAGCCTCGGCAAACGCTTCACCCAAACCATTTTCGAGATTCAACTTGTCCGCCCACACGGACGCGTCTGGGAGCTTGGACGCAATTTCCTCACTGGTTACATTGCTGTCATTGGGATAAGCGTCATCCTGATTCAGCGACGCCATGCGCACGGTGTAGGTGGTGGCGGGATCGAGCGTGTAAGGCTGCAGTTTCTTTTCCTCCGCCGCATTTTTCCAGAGGGACTTGTCTACACCGAGATTCAACGTGCCGGTACGGTCGTATTCGCGGGGCAAGCGAAAATAGAAGATATCCCCCGGCTTTACCTTGCCGTTTTTTCCTACGACACCGAGTACACCAATGGAGCGGACCTCTTCATCCAGTTCTTTTCGATCGAGACAATCCGAGGCGGCAATCCACAACCTGCACGAACGATGGGTCGTGTGTCCCACGATGGGACCGAGTGCGGGCGCGCGAAGCGTAGTCATGCAGAGGCATCCTTGAGTTCAGCCGTTACACGCTAGTTGACTTTCCGTGGCACCGCTATATAGCGCTGGCGTCTAAAAAGAAATAACGCATCCGATTGAAATAGCGTTACTGCAGAATTCTGGCTACCGAACCTGAACTTTCTTTTTTATTACCCATAGCCCCAGAAAAGTCAGCACGGCAAAGCCGGCTCCCATCACGAAAGTAGCCTGGTAACCCACCGAGTCCCACAGAACACCCGCAGTGACGCTTGCCACCAGCAAGGTCAACCCAGTCAACAGATTGAACATGCCAAATGCCGTGCCACGCAGCTCAATAGGCGCGCAATCGGCGATCAAGGCAGCGAATATTCCCTGGGTAAACCCCATGTGCAGTCCCCATAGAACCACTCCTGCAGCCAGGCCGGTGATGCCCGGAACGAATGCCAGTGTCAGGTCGGCGATGATCAGCAATATCAGCCCTGTGCCGAGCACCGACAGGCGGTTGATACGATCAGACAGTGCGCCAGCTGGATAGGCTGACAGCGAGTACGCCACGGCCATCAAGACCAGCACTGCAGGTGCCCACATCGGCGCCAGTCCAACGGCGTGGCCACGCAGGATCAGGAAGGCTTCGCTGAAGCGTGCCAGGGTGAACACCGCAGCTACACCCACCACCCACCAATAGCCGGCGCCCAGTCGTGCCAACTCCCGTCGACTCAAGGGCATACGCACCCGTTGCGCTCCTGGCGCCTGTGCGGGCTCATGGACAAACAGAAGCAACACCGCGACGGCAAGGAAGGCCGGGATGACGGCCACCCAAAAAACCGTCTGGAAGTGGTTCGCCGTCAGCCACATCAAGCCAATCGCAAGCAGCGGCCCCAGGAACGCACCCACGGTATCCAGCGTCTGGCGCAGGCCGAAAGCTGCCCCTCTTATCGCTGGCGGAGTGATGTCGGCGACTAATGCATCACGCGGGGCACCGCGGATCCCTTTGCCAATACGATCGATAAAGCGGGCACCGGTCAGCCAGTCCAGCGAGCCTGCCAAAGGAAAGATCGGTTTCGACAGCGCCCCCAATCCGTAACCCAGCGCCGCAAGCAGTTTGCGCTTGCCCAATCGATCACTGAGAGCCCCGGAGAATACCTTGGTGATCGAGGCTGTAGCCTCGGCGATTCCTTCGATGAGACCCACCGCCAGGACGGAGGTACCCAGCACTGTGACCATGTAGAGCGGCAATAAGGCATGGATCATCTCCGAGGAAATATCCATCAACATCGAGACGAAGCCCAGTGCCCAGATACCGCCTGGCATGGTGCGCCAGGCATTGCCGGTCGAAGCCTTGCGGATTGGCGCAGTCGTTGGAACACCGCCCGGCCTGTCAGTGGTTTTCATCATGAGCCTCGGAAAACGCCTTGGAGCGTTGGGTCAGACGGGACGATATTCGACGGTCAGATGGCTGACTTCGTGAACCGGCTTGAGACGTTCACGAATGCTATCGGCGTCCACCGTGTTGTCACCCATTATGCTGACAATGGCCGCATGGGCTTGCGGTCCAATCTGCCACACGTGCAAGTCCGTAATGGTGGCATCCCCATTCTTCTCCACCAGCTCGCGGATTTCCTCGGCAATGTGGGCATCTGTCTGGTCCAGCAATACAGCCGCGGTGACGCCCATCAACGACCATGCCCAACGCGCGATAACGAGGGCGCCGACGATCCCAATGACCGGGTCCAGCCACACCCAACCGAGATAGCGGCCGGCGAGCAGTGCAACGATGGCCAGCACCGACGTCAGCGCGTCTGCGATGACATGGAAATAGGCCGATTTCAGATTATTGTCGTGCCCGTGGTGGTGATGGTCATGATCACTGTGATCATGCCCATGGCTATGTCCGTGGCCCAGCAGCAGTGCGCTGATAATGTTGACGATCAAACCGACAATCGCAATGAGCGTCGCAGAGCCGAACTGGACGTCTGTTGGCTGCAAGAGACGCATGACAGACTCAACGCCAATCCCCAGGGAGACCATGCCGAGTATCAACGCCGAGGCAAACCCGCCCAAGTCGCCAACCTTCCCGGTACCAAAACTGTATCGCTGACTGGACGCGTGGCGTTTTGCATATCCGTAAGCGGCGGCCGTGATGCCCAATGCGCCGGCATGGGTTGCCATATGAAAACCATCGGCCAATAAGGCCATCGACCCTGTGATATAGCCGGCGATTATTTCGCCAATCATCATCACGACGGTCAGTGCCACGACCCAAAGCGTACGCTTGGCGTTTTCGTCGTGCGCCGAGCCAAGGAACATGTGGTGGTGGGTGTAGTTGAGGTGGGAGCCGCTCATGGGGGTGTACCTGGATGCGTTCACTTGGAATAACGGCGAATGGCTTCGAGCAGCTCTTCGACGCCTTTGTTGCGCTGCGCTTCGCTGAGCGCAGGGTTAGCGACATGCTCCCGTGCGTGGTCTTCGATGATTTCTTCCATCAGACCGTTGAGGGCGCCACGAGTGGCGGCCACGAGGTGAAGTGTCTTGGCGCAATCGAGATCCGACTCCAAGGCCCGCTCAACGGCCTGGATCTGTCCGGCGATACGTTTCACGCGCTTGAGAAGATCGTCTTTGTTTGCTGCGATATGACCCATTGGATACCTCTGCTATGCGTTGCGCACGATAGGTATACCCCCTACCCCTATTCGCCGACAAGCTAAAAGCGCCTTAACAGGCCCCAATGCGCGAACAGTGCAAGCGCTTACGTTACACTCGCCACCCTAAGCATCGGCCAGGGAGGCAAGCATGAGCGTTCGCGGCAAAGACCGACAAATCGACAATATCGAGCTTAATGTAGGCGACATCGCCCGTAGCAAAGCCTTCTACGGCAGCGCATTCGGTTGGACCTTCGTCGACTATGGCCCCACCTACACTGAATTCACTGACGGCCGCCTCACCGGTGGTTTCACTACAGGCGAGCCCGTTCGACCGGGTGGGCCTTTAATCATTTTGTACGCCGACAACCTCGCTGAAACACAACGGCGGCTCATAGCCCTGGGCGCTGTTTTAACCCGGGAGGTATTTTCTTTCCCGGGTGGCAGCAGGTTCCACTTCACGGATCCAGATGGCTATGAACTGGCCGTGTGGACAGAGCAGCAATAAAACAAACCCTTCAAAGGAGTTGAATTGCCATGGCCCCACTGGATAACGCTTTTCACAGCCTCCACCAGAATGGACTGTTGGTTCTGGCCAATGTGGCCGACGCGGGTGGTGCGCGTATGGTCGAACGCCTGGGTGGCAAGGCCGTAGCCACCAGCAGCGCGGCCATGGCCTGGTCCCACGGGTATCAGGATGGCAACAAGCTGCCTCTTGACCTGCTGAGTACCACCGTCAAATCGATGGCCAGGGTGCTCAGCGTACCGCTCACAGTGGATATCGAAGGCGGCTACTCGGATGATCTGAAGCAGGTCGGCCAGGTGATCAATGCCGTCATTGCCGCCGGAGCGGTCGGGATCAATATCGAAGACGGCCTGGGCTCGCCAGAGCTGCTAGTTCGCAAGGTTGACGTGGCGAGGACGGTGGCAGACCGGGCGGGCGTCAAGCTGTTCGTCAACGTACGGACCGACGTTTACCTCAAGAACCTTTTCCCCGCCGAACAGCGTCTGGAAGAACTACTGAAACGCGCCGCGCTGTATGCCGCCGCCGGGGCAGATGGTCTGTTTGCCGCCGGCGTGATCGATGCGGACGAAATCGCCACCGTCTGCCAGGAAACCAGGCTGCCAGTGAACCTGCTGTCCCGGGACGGGTTGCCCTCCCTCGACGAATTGAAGCGCCTAGGAGTCCGACGGCTAAGTGCTGGTTCCAGCATCGCCGAATTTCTGCATGGCGCCATGGGCGCGTTGGTCAGCAGTTTCCTCGACAATGGCCAACTCGACACCCACGCCTTGAAAGCCCATACATACGGCGAATTGAACGCATTGATGGCGGCGAAAACCGAGTGATGTCGGGGCCCCGAACGGGGCCGAACACTATTGATGCCATGGACATGCCTATACGCCAGGGACTTCCATATTTATCTTCCGCCAGAAGGCCTCAGCGAAGCTGTAAGCCGAGAAAGCAATCAATCCGAAGGCCATTATCATCAAAACCATCCACCCAGCTGGTAAATTCTGGAGCGCCTCAAGGGCTTCCTTCATACCGGGTGGATCCATGGCTTGATAGGCAGAGCCACTAACGGCCAACAGCAATGCAATCTCTATAAAGACGACGCCACGTGCAATCAGGCCAAACCGAGACACTGGGCGGACGTACCGCATGACGTCTTCGTCGGCCTCGAAATACTTTTCAAACGACGCTTTCCATCCCTTGATAATGTGAGCGATTCCAACGCCAAGCGGAATAAGAGCAATCAGATACACCAATACATTGGAATGCTGCCAGGACAATAGATGCGCCAGCCAATCTCTGGTGTGTTCCCCTGAGTTACCCGAGCTACCTATTCCGCTTACAAGTAGGCCTAGCGCAAAAAATGCCAGAGCACCATTGACCAAACCTCCTGCAAACAGACCGGTGCGAATTATCAGACCCTTGAGATGTTTGCCGTGATGGTCGACATCACGCGTAGCTTGCAGAACACGCCATGCCGCAAATGCGAGCAGACCCGCCACGACGATTCCCACTAAAAAATAGCCAAACGGCTGGCCTAATAGGGCTTCCAGGCTTTTTTGACTGTCTTTCGGCTTTGTCGAATCTTGTGCCGCAAGCAATGCAAAGATACCGATGATCAGGTAAATCACTCCTCGAGCAGCGTACCCTCCGCGTGCAAGGACAATAAGGCTATGGCGCGCTGACATTGGCTGTTTTCCCGAAAGTAATACAGGAACAGACTCGTCTGGCTGGAAGGGGTTCTATCGTTAAATTCAAGGCCGCAGCCCTGACCGACTCAGAGTCGCTCGTTGATGACCGAGGCGACAGGCAGCTCCCAAGCCAAAAGCGGCCGGTTAGCATTTACGAAAATCGAGAAGCTATTGCTTATCGCTGTTATGCAATCTGCTCGACCGCCGTCAGGCTGACCTGAGTGCACACCGGTTCACAGCGCGAGCCATTGCCAGCAAGCGTTGGGGTTCACAAAGTCCTAAGCCCCGTAATCCATTTTAATTTACCATTCGCAGGCGGTCTGCTCCGGCGCCGCCCAGCCCACTCCTGCACTCCGAATTTCAACTGGAAGGATCCCCGTTTCATGTCCAATACTTTGTTCCGCACACTCGCCTTGTCCAGCGTGTTAGCCCTCGTCAACTGCACCACTGCAAAGCCAACCGTATCGACGCCTGTCACCTCCAAGGCCATCGAAGCCTTCGTCGACATCTGTCTGAAGACCGCCCCCTCATTCGCCGGCTCTGCTGAAGCGGCCAAGCGGTTCGGCATCAACGACCTCCAGGACATGGGCTTCACGCGCATCGGCTTCACCGCGGACAAAAACCTCGCTGTGCAACTTTCCGAAAAGGAATGCGTCGTCACCACCCCGAAGCAACCCGACGACAGCCTGACCCGCCAACTACTGAGTGCCGCGCAGACTTACTCGCAAACGCCGGTAGCAGATCGTGTGCCATCGAAGGTGCGTATCCAGGACAACAACTTTATTCTTCAACATGACCGAAACGGCGGTGAAGCTTATGTGCTGTTGCGGAATAGGTAATTAGCACTCTTACCGGACATCACGGGCATTTTGGCGACGGTCTGTATCTGGCGGGCAAACTCGAGGAAATAAACCTCACGTGCCTCACCCTGCATGGCGGCGACTTCGTAACGGCCGCCAGATAATTCCACCAGGTCCCCCCCCAGGCCGCCGTTGGCAGCCCCACCAGCGAGACACCCAATGGAAAGGCTCTGCCTAAACGCTGCCGAAGCCCCTACCGCTGACAGATCCAGAAGCCCGCTGGACCGCAGTTGGAGGTAGCCCAGCGCTCGGGCGCGATTGCAATGAGTGGGCTATGGTTCAAGCGGCCGCTCGTCTTGACGTGCGTGAATAGCAAAACAAAAAAGAAGGATAGGTTATGCACTCATCCGCTATTTTTCGTGGGACTGCGCCTGGTCGCTCGCTGCTTCTCTCACTTGGTCTGCTCGCTGCGGCTATCACCTCGGGCGCATGGGCTGAGGATTATCCCCACGCCCAGGAACCGATTGGCACCGTGGAGCAGATCTATGACGGCGCCATGCTCCCCGATCTGGCAGTCAGTACCTACCGCAACATCGACCGGCTCTTCCCCACCCACAGGATTAAAGCCGGCGATCATCCGTATGCGCTGCCGAAATCAGATAAACAGTTGCCCAACGTGCGCTTCACTGTCGGAGATAAAAAGTACGACCTGTATGACTTCGTCGCACTGGACAGCATTACGGCGATGCTCGTGCTCAAGGACGGCAAGATCGTGTTCGAGACCTATCAGCGTGGCAACACCGAGAAAACCCGATGGATGTCGATGTCGATAGCCAAGTCCATCACCTCCACACTGGCGGCTGCAGCGATCAAGGACGGCCTCATCAAGGGCATTGATGCGCAGGTGGTGGATTACGTTCCCGAGCTCAAGGGCAGCGCCTACGAAGGCGTGACCGTGCGCGACGTGCTGATGATGTCTTCGGGCGTAAAGTGGAACGAGACCTACACCGATCCGGCGTCCGATCGTCGCGCGCTACTCAAGGCGCAGATATCGCAGAAACCGCGTTCGGCCATGGCTTTGATGGCAAGTTTGCCGAGAGCTGCCGAGCCCGGCACGGCCAACACTTACAGCACTGGCGAAACGCAGGTGCTCGGCGAGATCGTCCGTGGCGCTGTGAAGATGCCGCTGGCCGATTATCTATCGCAGAAGATCTGGCAGCCGTTCGGTATGGAGAGTGATGCCCGGTGGTGGCTCGATTCGCCTGACGGGGTGGAAATCGGTGGCAGCGGCATCAGCGCCACGCTACGCGATTATGGACGCTTCGGGCTGTTTTTCATGAACGGCGGCAAGATCAATGGCACATCGATTCTGCCTGAAGGCTGGGTCAAGGAAGCAACGCTGCCGACCACACTCAAAGGCGGTAAGTCCCTGGACTACGGTTACATGTGGTGGACGGCGTGGACCGAGCCATCGGTGAAAGACGGCGCCTATTCGGCGGTCGGTATCCAGGGCCAGAACATCTATATCAACCCTGCCAATAACGTGGTGATTGTCACCTTTGGTGCCCAGCCCAAGCCGGTTGACAAAGAGCCGATCGACCCGATGGTATTCTTCGATGCCGTGGTAGCTGCGTTGAAGTAAATTCGCGCCTTGGAGAACGTTAATCTGCGGCGCGGAGGACAACTGTGGGGGTGATGACAGTGCCCGAAATATATCGGGCACTGCTTCTTATAGATGGGAACCTGCTTACCAGCTGTAACTCACTTTGGCGGTAATTTCGCGACCCGGGTTGTAGAAGTTCGCTGTGCCGGAACCGACCACGTGCTGCTCATCCAGCAGATTGCTGACGTTCACCGCAAGGTCGGTGCCCTTGGCGATCTCATAGTTGAAGGCGGCGTCGAACAGCGTGGTGCCATCGCTTTTGCCGGAGTTGGCTGCATCGAAGTAATAAGAGCCGACGTAGCGCGCACCCAAGCCAACGCTGACATCAGTGCCCGGCACGTCGTAATAGCTCCAGAGCGAAGCGGAATGCTTGGGTGCCGTGGAGAACTCATTACCCTTCAGCGAGCTGCCGTCGTACAACGAACCGCGCAGTACCTCGGACTCCATATAAGAGTAGCCACCAATCAGGCTGAGGTTCTGCGTCACCTGCGCCTTGGCCTCCAGGTCGAGGCCACGTGCCCGCGATTCGCCCACCGTCTGTTGCTCGATGACGCCGCTCGGCAGCACCACGGCGATGGTGACGTTTTCCTGGGTCAGGTCATAAACGGCTGCGGAGAACAGTGCGTCCATCCCCATCGGCGCAAACTTCACGCCCACCTCGTACTGTGTGCCTGTCTGCGGTGTTACGCCAACCTGAGGCGGCGAGACGGATTCCACCATGCTCACATAGGTGGACACCTCATCGTTGACGATATAGGTCAACGCACCTCGGTAGGAGGTTTCGGAGAAGTTGTCTTTCTCAGTGGATTGCAAGCCTTTGCTGGTAAGGTCCATCGAGTCGTTGCGCATACCCGCGGTGACGATGAAACGCTCGTAGAACGATAGGTTCTGCTGAAGGAACACGGCCTTGGTGGTCGCGTCTCGCTTGTTGACGGCATACGGCGTGATTGAGCGTGGAACGCCAGTGAACACGGGATTTGCAATGTCAATCGGGGTCGTCGGGGCGTAGACCGAGCTTTCCTTGGTGGTCGAATCGAGGTACTCCACGCCCACCAGGCTGCTGCTGTCGATGTTCTCGAAGCGGGCATCGTATTGCAGCATCAGATTGCCGTTGAACTGGTCGGCCTCGGTGTCCGTTCCAAACAGAAACCGGTCAACGGTAGTACCGACACGTGCGGCGCTGTCGCTGAGGTAAACGTAGCCAAAATCATCGGTCAATTTGCTGTAGCGCAGATTACTGCGCAATACGAAGCCGTTATCGAAATCATGGGTGACGTTACCGCTGAGGCTGGTGCGCTCGACATCATGGAAATTGTAGCTGGGCTCACCATAAAACTTGCTGCGGTCGTATTCCTTGTCCAGCGGATAACCGCCACTGTTGGGTGAACTTTCAGTTTTCAGATAGTCCAGAATTACGGTGGCTGACGTGTAATCCGTCGGTGCCCAGGTGAGGCCACCCATCACCAACCGGTTGTCGTCCTGTGAGTGATCGTACTCGCGGTCGCTGTTTTGGCCTTTGGCAGTAAAACGGCCAGCCAAGGTTTTCTCGTCGTTCAGCGCATCCCCCACATCGATGCCTGTCTCGACATGGTCAAACGAACCGTAGGTCACATAGCCTTGGCCAAACTGCTCGAAACGCGGCTGTTTGGTCACGAAATTCACCGAACCGCCCGGGTCCGCTGGGCCAAACAGCGTGGAGTTGGCGCCACGCAGAATCTCTATGCGTTCATAAGCGAATGGATCTTCGCGTACGCCGCGCATCGAACTCAGGGTCAAGCCGTCACGGTAGGTGGTGGCCTGGAAACCCCGGATCTGGAAATAGTCGTTGCGGTCATCCGTACCATAGAAGTCACTGACCACGCCCGGCGTGTATTGCAGCGCCTCTTCCGTGGTGCTGACGCTGCGTTGCTCCATTTCCTTGTTGGTAACAACCGACACCGATGCCGGTGTATTGAGAATGCTGGTTGCCACCTTGCCGCCAACCCAGAGCTCCTTGGCGACCACCGAGTTGGCATCGTCATCGGCACTGACCCTGACCTTGGCATTGATGATGAGAGGTGCAAGGCGGTATTCCTCGACGTCCGTTGCGTCGAGCTCCAGCGGGCCGGCGGGCTTTGGTTGAGGGATCAGTAGATAGGCATTCGGGCCTTGCTGTTCGATTTGCAATTCGCTCCCCTGCAGCAACGATGACAGCGCTGCCGACGTAACGAGCGTGCCATTCACGCCAGCAGTGCTGCGGTTCGCTACACTCGACGCGTCGAAGGAAAGACTGATGCCAGCCTCGCGCGCAAAGCGGTCAAGCGCCGGCGCCAGTGGGCCGGCAGCGATGTTCCACTGTTTGGCTTGATTGTTGTGGCCAGCGCTTGACGTTTGCGCCAGCGACGGCAATGCATAGCTGCTAACGATCAAACCCAAAATCGCACCTTGCAAGGCACGATTTAGTGGATGGCGCTGTGAAACAGGGGACGAACTCATTTTCTCGCTCCAAGAAAGGACATCGGCAGACTGGCCTGTATTCCGGCCTTCCTTAGAGGTCGAACGAGAATGAGAAACTACCTCATTATTTTTCAGCCGATACAAAGTTTGGATGGGTTCAGGTGGCAGCGGTCACGGTCACCCAATAACGGGTTCGATAATCAATGTGCAAGTGCAATGACTGCGCGATCAATGCCAGCACCTGGTCGTTGTCGGCGAGCTGGAAGGTGCCGGAAACGCGACGATCAGCGACTTCTTCGGCGCAGCGCAGTACTCCGGGGCGATAACGCGACAACTCCGCGATGAAATCATCGAGGCGCATATTGCGCGCACTGATCACCCCGTCACCCCAACTCCATAGATCAAGGCCGTTGTCCCTGAACATTCGGGTGCCGCTTGATGTGAACAGCAGCTGATTTCCAGCCTGGACGCTGCGGCTCGCAGGACTCTGACTGGAGCCGGGGAACACCGTGACTGATCCTTCCCGAGCCGCGACCAGAGTGCCATCGTCAAGCTCGCGTGCCAGAAAGCGGGAACTCTGAGCGCGCATGATCCCGTTACGTGATTGCACCCAGAACGGTCGTGCTCGAGGCGAGTGTTGATCCGCGCCGACATTCACGATGATTTCACCACGTCGAAGGATTATCAGGCGTCGCTGGGCGTCGAAATCGCTGTCGACGGCGCTATCGCTATTGAGCTGGATAAGGCTGCCATCATCGAGTTGGAAGCGTCGTTGCTCGCCGGTACTGCTGCGCTGCTGCGCAAGCATGGCGGGTACGGGTGTATAGTCCCGGCCGAGCCAGGCTGCCGTGCTGACAGTAGCCAATAGACCCAGTAACTTCAGGCTTTCCCGCCGCCGCATTCCATGACGGGTACCATTAAGGGTTTGCCGGGCCAGTTGAGCTGGCACGCCTGCAAATTCATCCCCAAGCGTATCCACACGCTGCCACGCCAACACGTGCTCTGGGCGCTGCTGCAGCCAGTGCTCAAAAGTGCGCTGTGTTTGCTCATCGGGTTGATTGAAGCGAAGGCGCACTTGCCAGTGGATCGCCTGGTCGACAACGGCCGGATCCAGCGCCTGCGACTCACGCCTCGACATAACGCAAGCGATAGCAGTGTTGCAGGGCTATGGCCAGGTCGCGTTCCACCGTCGCACTGGAAACACCCAGCTTTTCGGCTATTTGCGCGCAGGTCAAACCGTCGAGCCGGGCAAATAAAAACGCTTGGCGAACTCTCGGCTTAAGCATATCGAGCATGCGGTCTATGCGCTCAAGCGCATCAAGAATCAGCAGTCGGCGCTCTTCCGAGGGAACCTCGTGTTGAGGCAGCAACGTGATGCTTTCCAAGTAGGCACGTTCGAGTTCGCGACGACGATACTGATCAATCATCAGTCCGCGGGCGATACTGCTCAAATAGGCGCGTGGTTCACGCAAGGGGCTGGACTGACGGGATTTGAGCAGACGTACAAAGGTGTCCTGCGCCAAATCTGCTGCGTTATCGCGACATCCAATGCGTCGGATCAGCCAACCTTGTAACCACGAGTGGTGGGTGCGATAGAGCAGCCCTAGATCTGCAGTACCTAGTGTTTCATCGCTGCGCATCGGAATACCGGCAAGTACATGATTGATAATTAATCGCATTCTACTCGCGCAATAGGCCTCAGGTAAATACGTGGCGCTCAGCGTCCGCTTTTGGGCAAACGCTGTGATTCAACACCCGCCGCCCTTCCAGCGATGATAAAGGATCTGCCCGCCGCCGCAGTCGTTGCTGCTGGTGGCCGAGCGACGGAACGACCCGCACACCGTGCCTGGAAAGGATGCCGTGTGAGCTTCTGGCTCAAACGATTGGGATCATGTTGCTGATGATCTCGCGCGTGTGGCTCGCCAAGTCCTTGCTATTCATGCTTGCCACGACATCCGCCTCGATGGGCGGGTGGGCGACGATGCTGACGTCAGTGGAGCGCAATGAATTGTAGGCAACGTCTCTGACAGCGGAGCAGATCGTCACGGGAACGATCCCCACCCCCATGTCCTTGGCGAGCCGGAACGCGCCGCTCTTGAAAGGTAACAAGTTCCCGCCGTTGTTCCGGGTGCCTTCAGGGAAAATCCAGAGGGACGTATTGTTGGCCGCGACATTCTTGGCCACCTTGCGCATGCTCTGGATCGAGGCCCGCGGATTGCTTCGGTCAATGAACAGGCTGCCGGTCAGCCAATACAATTGCCCCACCAGGGGCAACCACTTGAGCGATTCCTTCCCGACAATGACCGTGCCTGGCTTGAGCGCCTCGGCAACGATCATCACGTCATAGTTGCATTGATGGTTGACCACGTAGATATACGGCTTGCCCTCGGCAATCGTGTTGAAGCCCCTGACAGCGACACGAACCAGAAATATTCGATTGATCACCGAATAGGCGCGGCAGGCGACGTGCAGGTTCCGGTTCTTCTTCGGATTGATCAACATGAACACACATAAAAATGGAAAGCTCAGGACGATGAACAGCCCGACCAACAGCCATCTCACTACCAGAATCATACGTCACCCACCTTGCTTGAATCCCTTGAACCCTTGGCAGCACCGGCCTGGGCTTCGCTACACCCCACCAATGCGATGCCATAGAAGCCTTCCTCATCGACACACGCCATTACCCCAACATCGCCGGCCTTGACCGATTGCGCCAAGTCGGCGAGTTGGTAGGCTCCGACCAGGGACAGGCTCAATGCTTTTGCCCGTTGCAGGACAGCGAGTTTTTCCCCGAATGCCTGGCCGAGATCGTCCAGGGCGGCCCGCCACGATTCCGCTACCGACACGCTGACCTGACCGAGTCTATCAAGCGCCACCCCATTGCCTGCCACGAACGTGAGTATCAGGTCGCCCAGGCTGGCCCCGCTCGTGGGGAACAAGCGCCCGGTCACGCAGGACCTGACCACCGGCCCCGGCGTTTGCGGATCGGAACAGGTTCGGAGACTGAAAATCGCGGCGGTATCGATTCGTTCTGCCGCGTCCAGCCCATGGCTGTCGGCATAAAGAGTACCGAATTCGCCGCTGAAGGTTTCCATGGCTGTCGCGTAGATCCGCTCGAAGTCCCCGCGCCTGGCGAATCGCAGCCCTTGCACCATCGCGCTGTAGAAGCTCAGTTCCTTGGCGCAGAGCGAAACGTTGGCACCCTTGATGCCGTATTTGATCGCCAACTGCCCCACCGAGGAATTTATGACGGTGTTGGGGATCTGTGCCGGATTGACCTGGAATGCAAAACGACTTTCGTTCGACTCCTTGATCAACTGGATGACGGTATCGATCGAACCGTTGGACGTGCCACCAATGACGGCCGCACGCGCCAGGGATTCGCCCTGGTTGGCATCCTCGATCAACGACATCGCCGCCAACAGCAACAGGGACTGTCGATCGAAGTTCTTCAACTCCCGGCTAGGCACCAGTTCGCCCGCTGTCAGGTCCCACCGGGGCGCCAGCCCATGATGCAACTCCGTGCCCCCTTGCTCGAATGCGCCGGGCATCCGCAACATGACCCAATCGTTTACGGCCAGTGCAACGATAGCGTCATTGCTCATTTGGGATTACCGAATACCAGGATTGAATTATTTCCGCCAAAAGCGAAGGCATTGTTGATGACCACGTCGACTTTTCCGGCCCTGAAACCCTCGCAAACCACGTCGATGGGTATTTCAGGATCCTGCTCGCTCACGTTGATCGTCGGCGGCAACCCTTCGCTGAGGGCAAGCATGCAGGCGATGGCACCGAAACCCGCCGCCGCGCCCATGCTATGCCCCATCATGGACTTGATCGAACTGACCGGTGGCGGTGAATGGCCAAAGACCGCCTCGATGGCCTTGTACTCGTTACTGTCATTGGCTGCCGTACCGGTGCCGTGGGCACAGATATAACCCACCGTCCCGGGCGGGACGCAGGCGTTTGCAAGTGCCGCCTTCATGCAGTCGCCAACGCTGTGATGATTGAGCCTCACCATGTGGTCCGCATCGCAATTCATCGCGAAGCCCAGCACTTCTGCATAAATGTGTGCTCCACGGCGAATGGCCCGTTCGTAACTTTCAAGCACCAGCGCGCTGCCGCCTTCGGAGGTCAGGACACCCTTGCGGCCGGCGTTGAACGGCGTGCAGTCCTTGTCGGTCATGCTGCCCAGGCGATGGAAGGTCGCGAAGGTGGCCTTGTACACTGCATCGCTCCCACCGCAGATGGCCAGCTCGCAGTCACCCGCCTGGATGGCCTCGTAGCCGAAGATCAACGCAGCATTACTGGCCGAGCAGGCATTGCCAATCGTCACGGCCTCGCCGGTGGAACCTATCGATCTGGCCACGTCTCGGCTGATCTCGGAGGCAAACGTGCGCCCCAGCGAAGCATGCAGGCCTGGCTGGGACTGCGCCATGGCCGTGACCATGTCGTCGATCAGGTTGGATTCACCATAAGTCGTGCCGAAGTAACAATTGACCCGCTTGCCAGCAATCGCTGCCCGCTCGATCCCGGCATCGGCAAGGGCGAGCCCGGTGGCGGCCAGGGCAAAATGACTCGGCGTACCCGATTCGGCGAACGCATCGAAATCAGCGACCCATTCAGCGATGGTGCCTTTCACCTCGCAGCCGTACTTTCTTTCGAAGCGCTGCGTGTCGATTTTCGACAGCGGCACGGTGCCGTTCACCCCTGTTTTCAAAGCATGGAAAAAGGCCTCTTTTCCGACCCCGATCGGACTGACCGGCCCCAGGCCCGTCACCACCACCCTTGTGCCCTTACCGGAGCTGTTCATGCACACTCAGCCTCAAGGGTCTTGTCGATAAACGAGAGTATCGAATCCACACTGGTGATCCTGGGGATGTAGGTTTCATCGACCCGCACCTGGAATGCACCTTCGATGCCGGCGAGGATTTCTATTCCCGACATCGAGTCGGCGCCATAAGCTTCGATGAAGTCCTTGTGGTTCTGGATTTCTTCGGCGTTGACCCCCAAGACCTGGGAAACGATTTCCTTGATTTTTGCTTCGTGAACGTGAGTCATGAGACCTCCTGGAATGACGCAATCAAATAATGAAAGGAATGACCTTGAAGCTGTCGGCCTGATAACGAACGTAGGATTGGCCAAAAAAACCGACCAACATTTTCTCTTCGCCGTCGACCCGTTTAAGAATCAATGCCAGTGCAACGGCGAAGATGATCGCCGCCGCGTATACGCTGGCGTACAAGCTGAATCCGGTCACAATGAGCAGCGTGCCGAAATAGGCTGGGTGGCGGATGTAGCGGAAGGCGCCCGCGCGGATCAACTCATGGTCATCCAGCACCCGCAGCGAATGGGAAAAGTGCCGTCCCAATATGATCTTTCCATGGGCTCGAAGGCCGATGCCGCACAGGATCAGCAGCGATCCGGCCAATTGCAGCATCGCATCGCTGCGCGTCAGTAACTGCAGCAGCATGACGATCGCGATGGCGCACGACACCATGAAGCCACTTTTCAGGCCTTTGTCGAATTGGCTGCCGCTGTCGGTTTCGCGCAGGAAATAAAACTCTGCGGCGAGCAGGATGGCGGCCATGACGACTGACTGGAACAACGCAAACCCCGTGCAGACATGCAGCACCCAAGAGGCGCATGCGACCGGCACCAGCAAACTGGCGGCGACATCAATCCTGAACGTTTTCAAAATAAGCCCCCACCAATACCGATAACGTTGAACGAGTCATGATCACTCTCACATCCTTTTCGACCCGCCAGGGGTATACGAACAAGTCATTGAAGCGCGCCCAGGGAAACAACTTGCGCTGGCGCCTGAAGGCATCGACGAAAGACAGCACCTTGTAGATCCTGAACAGTGTGCGCACCTTTACCGTGCGTAGCCTCGCCCGGCCTTCGGCGCCCTGGAGCCGGCGGTACACCTCGTCGACCAGATCGTTATAGGTAACTGTGTCGTCGCTCAGCAGATAGCAGGTTTGCAAAGTCCGTTCGGGAGGACGTGAGAGCCATTGGCGGATGGATCGGGCAATGCTCTCCACGCCAATGACGTGCAAGGCTGGAAGTTCGCTGGTGACCAATGGCAGTAACTTCAATTTGCACATCGAAATCATCGGCAGCAGGTTTTTATCGTGGCGGCCCAGTACCGTCGGCACCCGTAGGATCACGCCCTGCACTTTGTGGTCATTGGCACGAATAACCTGCTCGGCCGCCCATTTGTCGTCCGCGTACGCGTCCCGCCTTTTCTCCGGGTTATAGGCCTTGACGCTGCTCAGGTGGAACAGGTTTTTCTTATCGAGCGGGCCGACTCGGATGGACGCCATTATCTGTTGGGTCAGTGTCTCGTTATTGGCACGGCTCGGCCCCAGGCGACTGAGGCCGATGCCCGTGCAATTGACAATGAAATCGTGATCTTTGACCAGTTCGATAAACGCCCCAGAGCCGACCTCGCACACCGCAAAACCCGCCTTTGGCGAACGCGAATGGCGGGTAACCCGCAGGTCTTGTTCCTGCCTGAGGATTTCGTAGACACCCTGCCCGATAAAACCACTGGCGCCTAAAAGCAGTACCTTCTTCACCTGTCAGTCATCCTTTTCCAGGCGCTAAAGCCTCAACCGTAAAACACCCCGAGCGATACACCGTACGGAACTGCATGCCCTGTTTTTGCAGCGTCTTGCGCACGGTCCTCAAGAACATGCCGTGGGAGACCACGACCGTGGTCTCCCCGGTCCTGGTGCAGGCGGTATAAAGCTCATCGGCCACCTCCACGGCACGCAGGTGTTCCGATCTTCGGGATGCGGCCCCCAACGAAATCCCCATCAGCCAGAGCACGCGATGCAAGGCGAACCATTGCCTCAAGCCCATCTTCAACAAAGGCACGCGACCCAGCCGCAGGTCGAATTCCTTCAATCGGTTGTCTTGCCGGATACGTCCGGCATCGAACAGCCGGCAGGCCGTGGCATAGGCTCGGTTGATCGGCGATGAAATGATGTTCAGCCCTGGCGTCATCAACGGCCCGGACAACTCCGCACGACTCAGGAAATCGGCAATTTCGGTCTCGTCGATCGACGAAGTCTGGTTGTACTCATCCAGCAGCACTTTGGCCGAGACAGCACCGCAGCGTCCGTAGTCGATCAGGGGGGTGGCGTGGCGTATCAGATAAATCACAGTAAATAGGCACCAGTGATAATGGCATTGCCGACCATGAACAAGAACGGCGTATCCCACGTATGAGGGGACTTCGCTTCGGTCAGGGTCAGCGCGAGAGGAAAAACGGCGCACAGCAATACGAACTGATGCACTGCGAAGTAATCCTTGAACAACACGCAAAACAGCATCGACATCACAAACACGGTGGCCGAGCCTTCCAGGGTCCTTTTGAATGTCTTGTCGACAAAAAAACCTTTGGTCGTATATTCGTGTTTTCCAAACCTGATACCGACAGGCTCCGCCAGGCCGTCACCAAACGTCGTCGCCAGGATCGTGATGTAGAGCAGTTCCAGCGGGACGCCGATGGCCAGCCAGATATATTGCGTCACCCACAACACCAACAAGCCCGCGACCGTCTGGCTCACCAACCAGGACAGCGTGTTCGGTGCGTCTTCTGGCCGGTCAATACTGGCGAACATTTGTTGCGCGGTCAGCGACCGACGGCGTGACCAGCCACACATGGCAAAGAACAGGATGGCGGTGGACAGCGCCGAGAGCAGCAGCCGTTCATGGGTGTCCTGGATATTGAACAACGCAAAAAACAGACTGGGCAGCATGAACATCGCAAAGTGCCCGACCTTCCTCGTGTAATTGACACGCACCCCTCGGTTGATGACCAGCAGCCCCAATCCCTTGCACAGCATGAAGTAGAAAAGAACGATACTTAACAGCGCCGACCCCACTTGAATCATTTCGTTTTTCGTCCGTTCAAATGATCTGGCGCAGCGCATCGATGCAATAGTCCACATCGCTCTGAGTGTGGTTGTAAGTCAGGCACAACCTGATCCTGGACTGGTGTTTCGGCACGAACGGCGGCACGAACAACGACCCCATGATCCCTTTCCCAACCAACCCGGCGTTGACCCGTGCAGCTTCCATCGGGTCCTTGAACACCACCGGAATCACCGCTGTTTTCGAATAAAGCTTGTCGACACCGAGCGCGTCGATTTGCTCATGGGTGTAGCGAGTGAGTTCAGCGAGCCCGGCCCGGCGCATGCTTCCTTCCGTGGCATTGATCTCCAACGCGGTGCAGGACGCCGAGGCAACGCCTGGCGAAACCGAGCGCGAAGCATTGTAGGTCGGGCATCGGAACCTGACTTTTTCCGCGAACACCTCGTCCTTGAACACCACGAAGCCGCCCGATGAGCCGAACGCCTTGCTCATGGTGCCGACAATGTAGTCGATGTCCGAGAGCACCCCGGCCGCTTCGCAGGCACCTTGGCCGCTGTTGCCCAGCATGCCAACGCCGTGCGCGTCGTCGATGTAGATTTCCAGCGCCGGATGGAGTTGCTTCAAACGGGTGATTTTCTCGAGATTGGCGACGTCGCCGTCCGCCGAGAACACCCCGTCGGTCACGATCAGGATTTTCTTGTCCAGGTTCAGCAGGACCAATTGCTCCAACATTTCGATGTTGGCATGACTGTAGGCCCTGAAGGGGCTGCCCGATAACTTCACTCCGTCCCAGATGGAAACGTGGGACAGCTTGTCGAGCAGGATCAGGTCGGCGCGCTCAGCCGCCAACGGAATAACGCCGAAGTTCGCCTGGTAAGAGGTGGTGAACATCAACGCGGTGCGCCCGGTATACAGCTCGCTGTAGCGCTGCTGCAAACGCTCGTGGTACTCGGTGAAACCGCTGAAAATCATGGGTCCGCCAATGTTCGAGCCGTACTTCTGGATGGCGGAAATGGCCGACTCTTTCATGCGCGGGTGATTGGAAAGCCCCAGGTAATCGCACGATGCAAAATTCAGCATCGTCCGGCCATCCAACAGCGTCATGTCCCGGCCGCACGCCGAGCGCACTTGAGGGAAGTACGTGTAGAAACCCAACTCTTTCGATTTGAACGCGACGTCATCAATACGCATAAAACTCTCACTTAACCGATGCGGTGTATCTAAAAATGCGATAGACCCTTTCGGTGCAAATGCCATCGCGGGTGAGGTGGCGCATCGTTCGAAGCACCATGACGTTATCCTCGAGCATCCAGGACACACTGATTTTGCTGCGGCCCATCTGGTGCAAGGCGATGGCGGACAATTTCAATGTCAGCGCAACCGAGAGGCCTTTCTTCTGATATTCCGGAGCCACCCCGGTAAAGAACGCGCGGCCATATAACCCCTGCTCGTTCATTGCCGGAGCAAACATGGTGAAGCCAAGGATTTCGCCGTCCTGTTCGGCAATCAGTGCCGACATGTCCTTGATGTTGCGAGCCGCCACTTCAAATTGCCCGGCGGTAGAAGGACTGAAACCCCAGTTCCGTTGCCATGCGCGGTTGTAGCAGTCGGCCAACGCTTGACTCTTGGCGACCAACTCGTCCTGGCCATAACGATGAAACTGAATACCCGCCAAGCGCCGGGTCAATTTTTCTTCCAGGTCGTGCTGTTGGTAGCCCTCGGCTGGGGGCTCGAAGACAATTTCAATCAGGTCCTTTGCCTTTTCGCAGCCGGCCTCGATAAAGGCGTCAGCTAGCTCAGGGCTGTTGGACGGCAACGAAAACACATTGAAGTCCGACTCGAATGTTCGCAAACCGCGCTCAACGAGGAACGAACTGTGGAGAGGCCCCACCAGCTCCGTCACCTGTCCGGGCAACAACCCCGTGTCGTTTATGTACTCGACACAACTGCCCAACAGCTGTTTCAGCATGCTCGCCAGCGGCAAGGCCATCAGCGTGGAGAAATACGCGTTGCCCAAGCCATTGACCGTGTCTTGCCGATCGAAATGCACGATGCAGAACGCGACGACCTCGCCCTCTTCATCCCTCCACGCCACCGGCACATTGTGCTCGGTCGCCGAGTAGGTGCAGGCCGTGGTGACCCGCTGCTCAAGTTGTTGCCGAGAGCGCCCCACGGCCGAAATACGTGCATCCAGGCGTACCAGGGCATCCCAGTCGCACGCCGCCAAGCCCGATACTCTACTCATCAATTATTCCAACCATGATTCGCGATGATGACTAGGCGGCCTGAGACAAAGCGCTGGTGGTTTCGTCGTCGATTTCGATCCAGAAAGGCACGACACTTTTATTGTCGATAAGCCGTGGCGCAGAAATCCTTCGGGTGTTGACGCCCATCCGCTTCAACAGACGCTCGTTGCCCACGGCTGTAAAGGCAATCAGCCGAAACGCGCCTTTCGAACGTGCGACGTCGATGACTTCCTTGACCAGCTTCACTGTATTTCGCCAAGCTTGCTCAGCCGTCAGTACTTGCCCTTTCGGCTTGCTGATGGCGAACCGGGAAAGTTCCCATATCTGCGGCGACGAAGGCAGCGGATTGCTTCCCATCAAATATGGGAAAACATCCCCCAGCAGATAAGGCCGATGCGTGGGAATCAATCGAGCACAACCGAAGATCTCCTGATTGTCATCACAGGCCAGTACATACACTGTGTCAGAACGATCAAAGGCGTCTAATTCAATTCCTTTTTCACAAGCCAAAGGCCAGCCTAACTCTTTAACGAATACTTGGTATCTATATTTAGCCAGTGCAGCTTCCATTCCTGGCAAAAGATCGCTAACAGTCCCTGTTACCGCGGTCAGCATAACTACCTCCTGACGAAAATTATTCCGCCAGTACAACAAACCGGGCTCTTTGTGGGTAGCTGCCCGAATGGGCAGGCCAGGTAAATCAGCGTGTCGCCACACGGTACTTCTTGAAAATAACGAACTGTATCCACGACAAAAGAATAGTCCCGTCTCTTGCCAGCCTTTCTAGCACTTTCGTACTAAAAAATTCGCCATTAGCTCTGCCCGCTATTGCTCTATCTAGACGCATCGGCGATGCCGAATGTTTGCAAGCGTCGTGCTGCTGGCCTTATCGGCTGAAGGATTGCCGTCGGAAGGCCTCTCCATCTCCCGGCAGCGTTTCAATCCTGTATGATGTGCCCCGCTCTTGTCACGAAAGAGCGCTGACCACGGAAGGTAATATTGGTGATTGATTGGCGTGAAGACTTTATAGCGCGTGTGGCTGGCTGCACTTACGAAAACCAGCTATTTAACGAGCTCGTTAAAATTACAAGAAACTTAGGCTTCGAATTTTGTTCTTATGGATTAAGACTAAGTTCGCCGTTAGCGCCGACGCAATACTTTCTGCTTTCAAATTACCCGGACGCCTGGGAAAAAAAGTACATTGCCGGCGATTATTTCTCCCAAGACCCCACCGTTGAACATGGACTGACCCGTTCGATTCCATTGCGCTGGTCTGCGCAGCAGCAAAATCCAGGGCGCGGGTTCTGGGAAGAAGCGCGGCATTACAACCTCAACCATGGCTGGTGCCTTTCTTCGCGGCGCGAACATAACTCGATCGGTCTGCTCTCCGTCTCCCGCTCAAGCGAACGCATTTCAATACAGGAAATGGAAAGCAAAGAGACCAAGCTGATTTGGCTGACTCATCTGGTACATGAGGCCATGGCGCAGTTTTTCTTCGCAAAAACCAGGGTTGATACTTACAAGCCACTGACCGCCCGGGAGAAGGAAATACTCAGGTGGACGGCATCGGGAAAAACCTATGTCGAAATCGGGATCATCCTGAACATCGACATACGAACGGTGAAGTTCCATCTGGTGAATGCGATGCGCAAATTGCGGGCGTCGAACAAGACTGAAGCGGCGGTCAAGGCGTCGTTATCTGGCTTGTTGTCCTGAGACACCAATGTTCTGAAGCCCGAATGATGACCGCGCCTCTCATGGGAAGGCGTGGCCCGTGCAAGCCTCGGTTACCTAAGCGCTAACGTGTAGCTGTACTTTTCTGCCGTGGAAACCATGGTCGGCTTTTTCAACAGAATCGGCCGAAAGCTGCCTGTCGACATGAATACCGACATTTTCTCAGGCACAAAAAAAGCCACTCATCTGAGTGGCTTTTTTAAATCTTGGAGCGGGAAACGAGACTCTTATCTGGCGTCCGACTCGTTGAAATGTAAGGGGTTTCTTTTCTTGCCGGGGCAGGAAAAGACTTGATTCTGGACTTGTTTCTGGGGTGTTTCAAGAGCGAAAAAGGGGTAATTCGCCAAAAAGAAGCCGCATCCTCCCCCGGCTGAGCTGTTGGAACTGCACAAACCGCTTCCAGCAAATGACCGCCGATTACAACGCCCTCCCCGCAGGCCAAAAATATGACAGCATTCGGCCGCTAGAGAAGGAAACCCAACTCGCGTTCTGGATCAGCCTGGGCACGCTGTGCCGGATTGGCGAGTTGTTGCAGGCCGAATGGAAAAATGTCGATCTGGACCGGCAGACCTGATTCCTCCCCAGTGAAAACATCAAAGGCACCCGCGGCAAGAAACAAGACCACCATGTCTTCCTCTCCCCCTTCGCCCTGCATTTTTTTCAGGAACTCAAGACCCTCAAGGGAGACTCTCAGTGGTGCTTTCCGAAAATTTTTCGGATGCTAAATTGTCGCTGCCCTTCGCCCAGGTTCGCACCTCGTGCGCATCTACCAGGGCCCAATACAACAAAGATCCGGCCAATCGGTGGTTGCGACAGCTCATGTTCGCGTTGTTCTGCGATTAAGGGCAGATCACTCTGACGTCTGACTCAGCATTCGATTATGTTCACCGCAAGACCGCCTCGCGCGGTTTCCTTGTACTTGCTTTTCATGTCCGCTCCCGTTTGACGCATGGTGCGGATCACCTTGTCGAGCGAGACGAAATGTTGCCCATCACCACGCAAAGCAAGGCGCGCGGCGTTGATGGCCTTCACCGAACCCATGGCATTTCGCTCAATGCAAGGAACCTGGACGAGACCACCGATGGGATCGCAGGTCAGGCCGAGATTGTGCTCCATGCCAATTTCCGCCGCGTTTTCTACCTGTTGCACCGTTCCACCGAGGACTTCGCACAGCGCTCCAGCCGCCATCGAACAAGCCACCCCCACTTCACCTTGGCAACCGACTTCTGCGCCAGAAATCGACGCGTTTTCCTTGTAGAGAATCCCGATTGCAGCGGCAGTGAGCAGGAACCGTTGCACCCCTTCTTCATCCGCCCCGGGTACAAACCGGCGGTAATAGTGAAGAACCGCCGGGACGATACCAGCGGCGCCGTTAGTGGGTGCTGTCACTACACGGCCCCCACTGGCGTTTTCCTCATTAACCGCCAGGGCATAAAGGTTGACCCAGTCGAGCACTGAAAGGCTGTCCCTTAGATTGGCCTCAGGACTACCACTGAGCTGACGGTGCAACGCCGCAGCACGACGCTTGACCTTCAGCCCGCCAGGCATGATGCCTTCGTTGCGGCAGCCAGCAAGCACGCAATCCTGCATCACTTGCCAGATATGCAGCAGACCTTCACGGGTTTGCTCCGGACTACGCCACGCCTTCTCGTTCTCGGCCATCAACTGGCTGACCGAGAGACCGTTACGTGAGCACTGCTCAAGCAGCTCCCGTCCAGTCAAGAAAGGATAACGAAGTGGCGTTTGATCTTCGACGATACGATCAAGCCCTATCGCTTCTTCATCCACCACAAACCCGCCGCCCACCGAGTAGTACTCACGGCTACAAATCTGTAAGCCAGCCCTGTCGAATGCACGCAGGATCATGCCGTTTGGGTGATAGGGCAAAGGCTTACGGATCATCGCCAGGTGCTCTTTCTCAACAAAGCGAATGGACTTCCCCCCCAAAAGCTTCAGGGTTCCGGAACCGCGAATTATCGACAACCTTGCCTCTACTGCCGTGGTATCGACTGTATCCGGGTACTCCCCTTCCAGCCCCAGCAGTATGGCTTTGTCGCTTCCGTGCCCTTTTCCTGTGGCGCCGAGAGAACCGTACAGTTCTGCCCGAACACTCTCCACTTGCTCCAGCAAACCTTGGTCCCTCAGTCCCTCGGAAAAGCGCACGGCTGCGCGCATGGGACCGACGGTGTGCGAACTGGAAGGACCGATGCCCACCTTGAACAGATCAAAAACACTCAGCGACATACTCAACTCCGCATCGAATGCTGGTGGATGATCAGGCTTTGTAGACCGGGAAACGCTCGCACAATTCTGAAACGCGGCGGGCGATACGGGCCTCTACCTCGGCATCACCGAGTTTGTCGAGAATGTCGCAGATCCAGCTGGCAAGAACGCTGCATTCGGGCTCCTGGAAGCCACGTGTAGTCACCGCAGGTGTTCCAATGCGCAAGCCAGAAGTTACGAACGGCGACTGTGGGTCATTCGGCACGGCATTTTTGTTGACCGTGATGCGCGCGCGGCCCAAAGCGGCGTCGGCATCCTTGCCCGTCAGACGTTGGCGAATCAGGCTGACAAGGAACAGATGGTTGTCGGTCCCACCCGAGACCACGTCATAACCGCGCTGGATAAACACGCTCGCCATAGCCTTGGCGTTTTTGATCACCTGCTGTTGATACGTTTTGAATCCAGGCTCCAGCGCCTCCTTGAAGCACACAGCCTTTGCGGCGATCACATGCATTAATGGGCCGCCCTGCCCGCCTGGGAAGACCGCGGCATTGAGTTTGCGCTCAAGGTCTTCATTACCTTTGGCGAGAATCAAACCACCACGGGGACCGCGTAGCGTCTTGTGCGTGGTGGTCGTGACTACGTGGGCGTAAGGAAGTGGATTTGGATACAGACCTGCCGCTACCAATCCAGCCACATGGGCCATATCGACGAACAGGTAGGCGCCGACCTTATCGGCGATGGCGCGAAAGCGCGGGAAATCAAGGGTTTTCGAGTAAGCGGAAAACCCGGCGATGATCATTTCGGGTTGATGCTCGACCGCCAGTCGTTCGACTTCGTCGTAATCAATCAACCCCGTGACGGTATCGATACCGTACTGCACCGAGTTGTAGAGCTTGCCGGAGAAACTGACCTTGGCACCATGAGTCAAATGCCCACCGTGGGCCAGACTCATCCCCAATACGGTGTCACCCGGTTGAAGGAGTGCCAGGTAAACAGCGGCATTCGCCTGACTACCAGAGTGCGGCTGAACGTTGGCGTAATCTGCACCAAACAACTCCTTGGCTCTGTTGATCGCCAACTGCTCGACCTTGTCGACGTGCTCGCAGCCGCCGTAGTAACGCTTGCCCGGGTAACCTTCAGCATATTTGTTGGTCAGCCCACTGCCCTGGGCTTCCATCACCCGCTGACTGGTGTAGTTTTCTGAAGCAATCAGCTCGATATGCTGTTCCTGACGGCGCTCTTCGGCGTCAATCGCACTCAGCAGTTCATCATCGTAGCCCTGGATTTGGTCTTGCTGGCTGAACATCGTTTAAATCTCCATCAACTTTTATTTTTGTTCGGATCAGGAAATCAGGCGCGCAGAAACGGTTCCAACAGCAAACGTGAACGCGCCGGATGAATGACTTTTGAATTTTTGAGTTGGTCAGCTGATATAGGCGGTAAAGGCATTGACACCTGCTTGCGCCACAACTTCATCTTGATCGGGAGTACCTGAACTGCACCCTACCCCACCCACGATGAACTCTTGCATGAAGAGCGGCAGTCCACCGGCGACGATGGAAAAACGTCCCTGGTTGCTGGTATTGATGCCGAAGGCCGATTTGCCTGGCACGCTGATTTCGCCATAGGCGCGCGTCGATTTACGTGCGGCGGCAGCCGTGAAGGATTTGCTGATGGCAATGTCGATACTGGTGATCCGCGCATTGTCCATACGCTGAAACATGATCAGATGACCGGCGTCATCGGTAATGGCGATGTCCATATCAACCGCCAGTTCCCTGGCTTTCGCAAGACAAGCTTGCATGATGTGTTGAGCATCAGCCATTGTCAGTCTGGGTACCATTTTCATTGTCTTCGACCTCAGATTTGATGAATTAAAACCACTCCAATCCGTGTTTAAAACTCTAGAACTCTCTTCTTGGGTTTTACTTCTGCTCCTCCTCGCTCAATCTCTGCAAAGAACTCAGGCAGTGAAGTCGATAGCGCGGACAGGATCTTGCCCAGCGTATTAACCCCAGGGCTTGCTTGATTCTTTTCTATGACAGATATGGAACTATGGGTAACCCGTGCTTTTTCAGCGAGCTTGCGCTGAGTAAGACCTTGTCGAATACGTAGTGATTTAAGCGTTTGCGCCATCACAAAATCATCCGCCCCAGCTGTTTTTGCACCCTTGGGCAGGGACAGCCCGTCACGGGCTACAAGGACCGGTGCTTCCTCGGCAGGTATGTGCCGCTCGAACTCAAGCCAGGTTGTTTTATAGGTTTTACCAGTGACGGGATGCACTGCTTCCGGGGCGAGCACAGCAAGCGGCATTATCACGTAAGGTCTATCGATAAGATCCGACCTCGGCAGCACCCCATGCGCGTAAGTCCCCACGAAATCTCCATACAGCAAAATATCGATATCCACTGGCAAGACGATTCGAGGAACCAGCACGCGGGCGTACCTAGCCTCAAAACGCTTTAGGACATCACTCAACTGGCCCAGCGATAGATCAGTGCGCCCGGACAGAACAACGTTAAAAAAATCGTCGCCCACGCAGCCGGCAGCCGCGGAGGAATAAACCGGGGAGTACTGAACATCCACTAGCAATGCGGCCAGGAACTCCAACGCCAACCCCAAATGATGATCTCGGTCCTGGTTACTCCCTAGCCCGAGGTAAACCAAAGTCGACATGGCGCTGGACTCCTGAGAAGGCTGTGAAGGCAAAGGTTTACTTTGTCAGCCAGGCATTGAAGCGTTCATTGAGTTCGTCGGCATGGTCACCCCACCACTCGGCATTCATTTGTAACGCTGTCTTGAAGTTTTCCGGGGAGGTCGGCAGATGCGGTTTCATTTCCTCGCTGACCAGGGCTTGCGACGATTTACGCGTCGGGCCATAGGCGATGTATTTGCTTTGCTCAGCCAGCACCGGGGTGCTCGTGGCGAACTTGAGGAACTCCATGGCCCGCGCTTTGTTCTTGCTGCCGGCCGGCACAGCCCATACATCCATGTCGTACAGCTGACCGTCCCAGATAATCTTGAACGGTTGCTTCTCTTGGGTCTGGGCCGTCCAGATACGTCCATTCCATGCCGAGGTCATTACGACCTGGCCGTCCGCAAGCAATTGCGGCGGCTGAGCACCCGCTTCCCACCAGATCACCTGACTCTTGATCGAGTCGAGTTTGGCGAAAGCCCGCTCGATACCCGCCTCAGTTTCCAGGGTGGAATACACTTCATTACGAGGCACCCCATCGGCCAGCAGTGCCCACTCCAACGTGCCTTGAGGCGCCTTGCGCAAGCCACGCTTGCCAGGGAATTTGTTCAGGTCGAAGAAATCCTTCAGCGTTGCGGGCTGCTCACCTTTGAACGCGTTGACGTTGTAAGCGACCGCCGTCGACCAAATGATGTTGGCCACCGCACAGTCGGTGACAGCGCCGGAGATGAAGTCCACGTCAACCGGGGCGCCGCCCGTCCCTGCTTCCAGGTCCTTGCTCGGGTTGATACGTTCGAACAGCCCCGCATTGCACGCCTGAACGGCATCCGGTAATTCCATGTCGACGACGTCCCAAGTGACGTTTTTGGTATCGACTTGAGCTTTGAGCTGAGCGATGCCACCGGAGTAATCCTCCAGCGTGGTTTTCACCCCAGTTTTCTCGCTGAATGGCTTGATCGCTGCCTTGGTCTGGGCAGCCGCCAATGAGCCACCGTACGTGACAATCGTCAGATTCTCTTGCGCCATCGCAGACACACACACGAGGCTTGTTACCGCGCATATCAACATCTTTTTCATAACTGCTTCCCTAGATCTCAGATCAATTAGTGATTCCACGAACGCGGAGCGAACGACGGCGCAGGACTTCGATAGACAGCAACAGCAGGACAGACAAAATGATCAGCAACGTGGCAGCAGCGAGAATCGTGGGACTGATCTGCTCACGCATTCCGGACCACATCTGACGAGGGATGGTGCGCTGCTCGACTCCCCCCAAAAACTGAACGATCACCGCCTCGTCGAACGAAGTGATAAATGCGAACAGCCCGCCTGAAATGATGCCGGGGCGAATGAGCGGAAACGTCACGTTGAAAAACGTGTAAGTCGCCGATGCGCCCATGCTGGCGGCGGCGCGGGTCAGTGAATGATCGAACCCCACGAGCGTTGCGGTGACGGTCAGAATCACGAAAGGCGTACCCAGCACAGCGTGCGACAGGATCAGCGCGAGCAGGCTCTGGCCAATCCCCAATTTGCTGTAAAAGAAGTACATGCCAGCGGCGGAAATAATCACCGGGACGATCATCGGCGAAATCAGAATGCCGGTGAGCAGGCGTTTGTACGGCAGGTCAGCGCGGCTCAGCCCAATGGATGCGAGCGTACCGAGCGCGGTAGCGATCACTGTTGCACCACACGCCACCAGGAAACTGTTCTTGATCGACAGCACCCAAAGCGGGTCGTTGATCAGCTGGTGATACCAGCGTAGGGAAAATGCTTCCGGTTTCAGGTGAAGCATGTCCGACGTGAAGCTGAAATACGGCTCGACGTTAAAGGACAACGGGATGATTACTAGAATCGGTACCACCAGAAACAGCAGCACGAGCAGGGCAAATCCGCGCACGGTGAAAAACCAGCAGCGTTCGAAAGGTCCGATGTAATTTGGAAGGCTCATGGCTCACCCCAACTTCATATTGGTAATGCCTACGAATCGGTCGTAGACCCAGTACATCAGCAGCACTACCACCAGAAGCAGGCTGGCAATTGCCGAGGCAAGACCCCAGTTCAAGGACGTCTGCATGTGATAGGCGATGAAGTTGCTGATCATTTGGCCGGTTCGGCCACCGACAAGTGCAGGCGTAATGTAGTAACCAACCGCGAGAATGAAGACCAGAATCCCCCCGGCACTGACGCCCGGCAGGGACAGCGGAAAGTAGATTTTGAAAAAAGTCCGCATGGAGCTGGCGCCCATGGAGTGCGCGGCACGGATGTAGGTCTGGTCGACACCGCGCATGACGCTGTAAAGCGGCAGCACCATGAACGGCAGCAGAATATGCGTCATGGCGATGATGGTGCCGTACAGGTTGTACATCAGATCGAGCGGCTGATTGATGATGCCGAGACTGCGAAGGACATCGTTGAAAACCCCGTTTGACTGGAGAATCACGATCCAGGCGCTGGTCCGGACCAGCAACGATGTCCAGAACGGCAGTAGCACGAGGATCATCAGCAAGTTGCTGAAGCGGTCCGGCAAGCTGGCCAGGAAGTACGCCAGCGGATAGCCCAGCAGAAAGCAGATGAAAGTGATCGCGACGCTGACCGCAAGCGTCTTCAGCAGGTTGTCGACATAGATCTGTCGGCTTTCAGGCTGCTGGACGATGTCGCCGTTATCGTCGTATTGACGATCCAGCGCCGCCAGGTAATGAACTGCGGAAATCGAGGGCGCCATCACCTTGAGCTGCGACCACGTTGCGATTTCACCCCAGCGTTTGTCGATGCTGATCATCAGCGGTTTGAATTCGGTGATCCCTACCTGACTCTGTTTTTCCAGACCTCTCGCCGTCTTGTTCAACAGCAGCTTCATGCCGCTTTGCACGCGGTTCAAGTCAGTCCCGACCCGGTCCAGGTTCTGCGATTTCAGCAGGGCGAGAATATCGTTGCCGAGGACTGCAAACATCTTCTCCTCAGGCAGTGCCTGCCGCTCCCAGTGCTTCAACTCGACTGCACTGTTGGGCATATAGTCCGCGAGCGTGCCGTTTTGCACGCTGCGCATCAGCATGTCGCCGATCGGCATGAGAAAGAACACGGCGATAAATGCAAGCAGTGGCAACACCAGTAGCACGGACTTGAACTTGTTCCGACGCTCGGCCTTGTCCAGGCTTTCCTTTATTGACTGGCCAACCTTCGGCTGCACAAACAGCCGATCCGCAGGCCCTTCAGACATTACAGGGCGATTCATGGAGTGATCTCCGTGTGAGCGGTGACGAAAGTTAGATAACGGTGTTGAGCGCTCGACAGTCGTCAGCACGCCACCCTACGGTCACCAGGGCGCCGGGGGTCGGCGTCGACTGGTTGACGCCATTCACCACTTTGACGATGAAGTCTTCCTGGTCCGCGACGCTTAACCGCAGACGCAGGTGGTCCCCGTGATAGATCAGCTCTTGAATTTTTGCCGGTAGCCGGTTGTCACATTGACCGTCGGCCGGATCGAGGTAGACGCGCTCTGGGCGAATCGACAAGGTGGTTTTCGTGCCTCGGGCGGTACTCGCGGATTTCGCCGCAACGGCCTTCACTCGGAGGTTGCCGACTTGCACCTGGCAGTAATCACCATCGCGCTCGATGACCTCACCCGTCAGCCGGTTGTTTTCACCGATGAAGCTGGCAACGAAAGCGGTCTCGGGTTTCTCGTACAGGTCGGACGGATTGGCCAGTTGCTGAACCACACCATCGTTGAACACCGCAATGCGATCGGACATGGTCAGTGCTTCAGTCTGATCGTGGGTGACGTAAACAACGGTAATACCCAGCTGCTTGGAAAGGCGCTTGATCTCGTACTGCATTTGTTCACGCAGTTGCTTGTCGAGCGCGCCGAGCGGCTCGTCCATGAGCACCAGGCGAGGTTCAAAAATCAGCGCCCGAGCCAGGGCCACTCGTTGTTTCTGCCCACCGGACAGTTGCGCTGGCATGCGATTGCCCAGCGGGCCCATGGCGACCATGTCTAGTGACTTCTTAACTTTGCCCTGGATGTCGCTTGAAGACAGGCCGCGAACCTTGAGCGGAAAAGCCAGGTTCTCAGCAATGGTCATGTGCGGGAACAAGGCATAGTTTTGAAAGACCATGCCGATACCGCGCTTCTGTGGCGAGATATCGTTAACCGGCTGTTTGTCGATGGAGATTTCCCCGTGAGTGACGGTTTCAAAACCCGCCAACATCATCAGGCACGTTGTCTTTCCAGAGCCGGACGGCCCAAGCATGGTGATGAATTCGCCTCGCTGAATATCCAGATTGAAGTTTTTGACCACGAGGTTTTCGCCGTCGTAGCTCTTCTGCACATTGCGAAAACTCACAAAGGATTCTGTTTGCATGTGAACACCCTTCTGCAATTCTTTGATCAGCTAAGTGCGAAGCCGTCTTAAACGGCGCTCACACGGTTTCTCTTGTTCGCGTGGACACAGGACAGCCATCAATCAGGCGTACGGACGCCCGTGTCTGATGGTCGACGCGGCAAACTCAAGAGGAATCTTTCGGCAGAAAAGGCTCAGGGCGAGCCCGGAATCGATAAGGTGTGATGGAGCGGCACAAAGCTGCGCCCCCGACGGGGTTGGCGACGACTTGGACCTGGCGATGCATTTTGCATTCATGGTTGTCTCCGGCGATTTTTGCGCCTGGCCCGGAGTCGGACCTCCGGGCACTGCGCGATTCAATCGACTTGTTGTTATGACGTTTCTATACCGTGCCTGACCGCCGCTAATACGGTTGCCAGGGGGTCAGCACTTGATTTTGTTCATCTCAGGGTCGTAGAACGCTCGAAGGCTTGCCTCCACCTCATAGCGCTTGGTGGCCACCTCGATCTCGTACTTGCCTTCTTTCACCCAGTCGGTCGTTGCACCTTCGGCGTTACAGACATAGCCCATGGCGACGTTGCCGCCGATGAAGTGGCCGTACATGCCAGAGGTGGTGCGGCCGACGATTTCTCCGTTCCGATAGATCGGTTCTTCGTGGTAGTTGGTGGCCTCCGGGTCGAGGAACTTGAACAGGACCATGCGCTTTTTCACGCCTTCGGCTTTCTGCTTGAGCAAGGCCTCCTTCCCGATGAAACCGCCAGCCTTGTTGAAGTCCGAGGCAAATGACAGCCCAGCTTCCAGCGGCGTGTCCTCCTCCATCACGTCGTGGCCGAAGTGGCGATAGCCCTTCTCGATACGCAGGGAGTTCAGGGCGTGATAACCACACAACTTCAAGCCGTAAGGCTCACCCGCCGCGACGATTCGGTCGAATACATCCGGGGCGAATTCAGTCGGGATGTACAGCTCCCAGCCCAACTCGCCCACGTAGGTAATCCGTGACGCTCGTACGCGGGCATAGCCGAGTTCGATCTCCCTGGACGTGGCAAACGGGAAACCTTCGTTGGAGAGGTCGTCGGTGGTCAGCGGTTGCAGCACATTGCGGGCGTTAGGGCCCATCACGCTGATCACGGCCATCGACGAGGTGACATCGGTGTAGACCACATTCGCCTCGTCCGGCGTGTTGCGGCGCAGCCAGTTCAGTTCGCGCGTCTGCGTCCATGGACCGGTGACGATGAGGAACGACTCCTTCTCAAGTCGTGTCACGGTTAGGTCGGCCTCGATACCTCCGCGCTCATTGAGCCACTGGGTGTAGACGATCTTGCCCGGCTCGACATCGATGTTGTTGCTGCAAATGCGGTTGAGCACCGACATCGCATCGCGGCCCTGGACCAGTATCTTGGCGAAGGAGCTTTGATCAAACAGGCCGACGGTTTTGCGCACCGCGTTGTGTTCGGCTGCCGACCACTCGAACCAGTTTTGCTTGCCCCAGCTATAGCCGTATTCCGGCTTCTCACCCACCGGTGCGAAGAAGTTAGCGCGTTCCCAACCCACCACTTCGCCGTAGCAGGCATTGGCGGCCACTAGGCGGTCATGGAGGATACTTTTGCGCGCGTTACGGGCGGACTCGAACTGACGGAATGGCCAGTGCATGGCATACAACAGGCCCAAACCTTCCGTGGTGCGGTCATACAGGTACTGAGAGTTGCCCTGGAAAGGCAAATTACGCTTGATGTCGACGTCCCACAGATCCATCGGCGCGTGACCTTTGGCGATCCACTCGGCCAGCACCTTGCCGGCGCCGCCCGCTGACTGGATGCCCACCGAGTTGAAGCCCGCAGCGACAAAATAGTTACGCAACTCAGGTGCTTCGCCCAAGTGGTAGCGGTCATCGGGGGTAAAACTTTCCGGGCCGTTGAAGAACACTTGCAGGCCGGTTTTCTCCAGCGCCGGGATACGGCGAATGGCGGCTTCCAGGTAGGGCTCCAAGTGATCGAAATCAGGCGGCAACTCATCAAAACTGAAGCTGTCGGGAATGCCTTCATGGCCCCACGGTTTGGCATTGGGCTCAAAGGTGCCGATCAGCAGTTTGCCGGCGTCGGTCTTGAAGTAGTTGCAGTAGTCCAGGTCACGCAGTGTCGGCAGCATGATGCCGTTGATTTCCGGCATCGGCTCCGTGACCACGTAGTAGTGTTCTGCGGCGTGGAGGGGAATGTTGACCCCGGCTTTCTTGCCGAAATTACGCGCCCACATACCGGCGCAGTTCACCACGAACTCAGCGTCGATATCGCCTTGAGCCGTGACGACGCCAGCGGCCTTGCCATCCTTGATCTTGATGTCCAAGACCTGGGTGTTTTCAATGATTTTAGCGCCACCCATTCGAGCGCCCTTGGCGAGTGCCTGGGTGACGTCAACCGGGTTGACCACACCGTCCAGAGGCAAATACACGCCGCCGACGATGTCTTCGATGTTCAGAAGTGGCCACAGGTCAAGCGCTTGCTCAGGGTTGACCACTTCACAGGGAAAGCCACAAAGCTTGGCCATCGAAGCGCCGCGCTTGAGCTCGGTGAAACGTTCCTGGTGAGTCGCGACGCTCAAGGAGCCGTTACGCACGAAGCCAGTGGCCTGACCGGTTTCAGCTTCAAGGCCCTCGTAGAGACCAGCGCTGTACTTCGCCAGCATGCTCATGTTGTAGGTCGCGCGCAGGGTCGGCACCAGGCCGGCGGCATGCCAGGTCGTGCCGCAGGTCAGCGTCTTGCGCTCCAGCAGCACGACATCCTTGATACCCAGTTTGGTCAGGTGGTATGCAACGCTGCACCCGATAACCCCACCACCGACGATGACGACACGAGCCGAACTCGGAACGGTATTGCTCATTTTAAAACTCCAGGGCCAGCACCCCAGGCAGGGCAACTGGCTCGACGATTGGGGGTGCTTAAAACACGATGGTTTTATTGCCGTACACGAGCACGCGATCTTCGAGATGGTTTCGAAGCCCACGGGCCAATACGGTTTTTTCGACGTCTTTGCCTAACCGCACAAGATCATCAACAGACTGTTCGTGGCTGACGCGCGCGACGTCCTGCTCGATGATCGGCCCCTCGTCGAGGTCTTCGGTGACGTAGTGACAGGTTGCGCCAATCAGCTTTACCCCACGACGGGACGCCTGGTGATAAGGCTTTGCGCCGATGAACGAGGGCAGGAAGCTGTGATGAATGTTGATCACTTTATGGCGGTATTTTTCACACAGGTTCTGCGGAAGAATCTGCATGTAACGAGCGAGAACGATGCAGTCCGCGCGGTACTCATCGATCAGTTGTTCGGTTTTGGCAAACCCCGCAGCCTTGTTGTCTTTGTCGACCGGTACGTATTCGAATGGAATGCCGTACCACTCGACCAGGCTGCGCAAATCCTCGTGGTTGGAAATCACGCAGGCGATATCACAGACCAGATCACCGGTCTTCCAGCGATCGAGCAGATCGGTCATGCAGTGCGAGCCTTTGCTGCACATCAGCACCACACGCTTGCGCTGGTCACTGTCGACCAGCCGCCAGTTCATTGACATCTCTTGTGCAAGTGGTTCGACTTTGCGTTTCAACACTTCGAGGTCAAACGGCAGAGTCTCTGCGCGAACAACCATGCGACTGAAAAAGCGATTGCTCTCTTCGTCAGAGAACTGCGAGGCCTCCTCAACCCAACCGCCATGACTGGCGAAAAGACCCGCCGTGCGGGTGATGATTCCCACCCGGTCTGGACAATCGAAAGCGAATGTATAGGTACGCTTGGCGCTCATTTCCGACTCCTTAAGACAGGGCAGCTTCAAGAGCTGGAACGGCTTCGAACAAGTCGGCAACCAGGCCGTAGTCGGCGACGCGGAAAATCGGCGCCTCCTCGTCCTTGTTGATCGCGACGATGATTTTGGAATCTTTCATGCCGGCCAAATGTTGAATGGCGCCCGATATGCCAACAGCGATGTACAAGTCAGGCGCCACGATCTTGCCTGTCTGGCCAACCTGCATATCGTTGGAGACGAAACCTGCATCGACGGCTGCGCGAGAGGCACCCACGGCGGCACCCAACTTGTCGGCGACCTTTTCCAGCAGGGCGAAATTTTCGCCACTGCCCATGCCACGACCGCCGGAAATAACGATCTTGGCCGAGGTCAGTTCGATCCGCTCAGAGACGCTGAAATCGGCACTCAGGAATTTGGAAAGACCGGTATCGTGAGAGACGGAAATGGACTTGATGGACGCCAATGCCCCGGTCCGTTCGGCAGCTGCAAACGCCGTGGTGCGGACGGTCAGCACCTTGACTGAGTCAGCGCTTTCAATGGTCGCCAGGGCATTACCGGCGTAGTACGGCCGAACGAATGTGTTCGAGGAAACGATTTCCACAACGTCACTGACCTGGGCGACATCCAGCAATGCAGCCACACGAGGAAGCAGATTTTTGCCATACGCCGTAGAGGCGGCAATGACATGGCCATAGGTCGAGGTCTTCACCAGCTCGGTCACCAGAGCGGCCACATTCTCCACACCTTGATCTGCATACTCGGGCGCATCTGTAATCAGTACGCAACTCACACCCGCGAATCCGGCCAACTCCTCAGCGACACTGCCCGCCTGCTGACCCGCCACCAAAACGTCGACGTCTGCCCCAAGGCTCGCCGCCGCTGAAAGCGCGTTCAAGGTGCCCGATTTAAGAGCGCCTTCGTGGTGCTCAGCAATCAATAAAACAGCCATCAGATCACCCCCGCTTCGTTCTTCAGCTTCTCGACCAGTTCTTGAACGCTACTCACACGAATGCCTGCCTTGCGCTCAGGCGGCGCCGAGACCTTGATGACTTTCAAACGAGGAGTGATATCGACACCGAGGTCGCCGGCATCAATGACCTCCAGTGGTTTTTTCTTCGCTTTCATGATGTTCGGAAGAGAGGCGTAGCGTGGCTCGTTCAGGCGCAGGTCCGCGGTGATCACTGCGGGCAACCGCAAGCTTCTGGTTTCCAGTCCACCGTCGACCTCGCGAATGACATTGACCCACTCACCGACGACGTTGATTTGCGAAGCGAAGGTGCCTTGAGCGCTGCCCATCAAGGCGGAAAGCATTTGACCGGTCTGGTTGTTATCACCATCAATGGATTGCTTACCCAGGAGAACAATGCCGGGCTCTTCACGCTGGGTGACCGTGTAGAGAAGCTTGGCAACGGCAAGGGGTTCCAGATCGCTACCTGCCTTGACCAGCACGGCTCTGTCTGCGCCCATTGCCAGTGCGGTGCGCAACTGCTCCTGGCAAGCATCAGGCCCCACCGATACAGCGATGATTTCGCTGGCCTGCCCGCTTTCCTTCAACTGAAGTGCGGCCTCCACAGCGATCTCGCAAAAGGGGTTTATCGACATTTTTACGTTGTTTAACTCAACGTCAGATTCATCCGCCTTGACGCGGACTTTGACGTTGGCGTCTACGACACGCTTCACCGCCACCAGCACCTTCATAGCAATCTCCGAATAAGTCCAAACCTCTGGAATCCGATGCTATAAGCCCCTATAGACGCTTACAAACGATCTATATTGGGCACATGGATAAGCAAGGCTTATTCGTATAGCCATCTTGCTGGTTAAATTTTTGTCCTTTTCTCAAACGAAAAAACCTGACACAAACGTCGAGTAAAGTGCACCAAGCAGAGAACAATTCCTTTTGGTTCAGTCAGACTACTAGCCGTTACCCCTCATCAAATCTGGTACTTCGATGGCAAGCCGCCCCACACGGCTTCACGGCTAAATTCAGAGGATCATTTTGCAAGCCAGGCATTGAACACTCATTCAGCTCGTCAGCATGATCACCCCACCACTGCGAATCCACCTGCAACGCTGTCGCAAAGTTATCTAACTCGATCGGCATACTCGACTTCATACAGCCTGGACCAGTGGTTAGGACGACTTGCATGTAGGCCCACAAGCAATGTACTGGTTTTGGTCCGCCAAAATCTGAGTCGAGGTTGCGAGACGCGGGAAGCCCATGGCCTTGGTCATGTTGGGAGCACCAACTGGGACAGCCCACACATCAATGTCCTACATCTGACCGTCCCAGATGATTTTGAAGGGCTTTTTTTCTTTCGTTTGTGCGGCCCAGATCCTGCCATTTCAGGCGGAAGTCATCGTAACCTGACCGTCAGTCAACAGCCGTAGCGAGAACCGACTAATACGGATAAAACCCTTTTCCCGTTTTTCTTCCCAGCAACCCTCCAGCCACCATTTCTTTCAGTAATGGTGCAGGGCGGTACTTACTGTCACTAAAACCGTTGTGGAGCGACTCCATGATGGCTAACAACGTATCCAAGCCGATCAAATCTGCTAATGCCAGTGGCCCAATTGGCTGATTGCAGCCGAGCTGCATCCCCACATCGATGTCTTTGGCTGTAGACAATCCTTCCTGAAGAACCAGAATCGCCTCATTGATCATAGGAACCAGGATTCGGTTAACGACGAAGCCTGGACGGTTTCCAGCATTGATCGCGCTCTTACCCAGACGATCTGACAATTCAACCATCTTGGCGTGTGTGACGTCAGAGGTTTGCAGTCCCCGGATAATTTCGATCAATCCCATCATTGGCACAGGATTGAAGAAGTGCAGGCCAATGAATCGTTCTGGCTGAGCCACGCTAGCGCCAAGCTCAGTGATCGAAAGCGACGATGTATTTGTTGCGATGATGCAGGTAGGGTTAACGCACTGAGCAATTTGTTTCAGTATCCGTAGCTTCAAATCCAGGTTCTCGGTGGCTGCCTCTACAACGATATCTGCAACATTCAACAGAGAGTAATCAGTAGTGGTCTGCACTCGCCCTATTGCGGCTTCTGCCTGGGTACTGGATAGCGTTTGCTTTGAGACCTGGCGGTTAAGGTTCTTTCTCAAGGCCGAAAGCCCGCCCGCCAATGCCTCATCATTGATATCGAGCATGAGCACGCTGTAACCTGCTGCGGCACATACTTGCGCAATACCGTTACCCATGGTGCCGGCACCGATCACGCCAATCGTTTGAGTGGTCACTTCATTTCACCTCTTGTTGAATCATGGCTAACCGCCTCAATAACAGCTTCCGCTGCTCGGAAAGCTTCTGCTGAGGCAGGAACGCCTACATATACAGCGCAGTGGAGAAGAACTTCTCGGATCTCCGTCACGGAACACCCATTATTGAGTGCGCCCCGTACATGCCCGGCTAGCTCTCTAGGGGCTTTGAGAGCGGTCAATGCAGCAAGTGTTATGAGGCTACGGGTCTTCAGGCACAAATCTGCCCGTCCCCATACGCTGCCCCATGCATGGTCATTTATGAAGTCTTGGAGGGGTTGTCTGAAGGCAGACATATTGGTCATAGCCTTATCGACAAACTCATCCCCCATTACGGATCTGCGGATGTCAATTCCGCTTAGCTGTTGTTCAGTCATGTAGGTTCCTTAGTGCAGGATGAGTCGAGGGGGCTTACAGGAATTTGACCGGGTAACTGATAATTACACGGTTGTCGTCCATGCTGAAATTGCTAAAGTCACGCCGCAACGTTGAGTTGCGCCATTTGAGCGAAAGGCTCTTAAACGTCCCGCTTTGAATAACGTAGGCGATCTCGGATTCACGCCCCCATTCTTTGCCGTTATCGGTACTGCTGGTATGTACGTTGTCGCCAGAGACATACCGGTTCATCAAGGTCAGCCCTGGAATCCCCCAACCGATGAAGTCGTAGTCGTGTCGAAACTGCCACGATTTTTCTCCTGCGTTGTCATAACTGGTGATGAAGCCATCGTTGGCAAGCGCGCCACCGCCTGCACCGTTGACCCGCATCCAGCCAGTGCTACCGTGTACCTGCTGCAAGCCGAGATAAAAGGTGCTTGTGCCGGTCTTGGCGGAAAGCATTGCGGTAAATGTTTTGTTATCCATCTGACCGGCTTTGGCTGCGCCGTCTTCGTCTCCTAGGAAAATTCCGGTGTTTGCACCGAGCTTCCATGATCCGACCTCCTGGGAATGCACGATATTCAGATATTGCTGCTTGTATATATCCTGCAGCTCGGCATACCAGAGGCCCACGAGGGTGGCTTTGTTGTTGAAGGTGTACTCGCCTCCGGCGAAGTTGAATCGATCCGAAGTCGCTCCAGGTTTCCCGGCCATAAACATGTCATCCATGCTGGCGTCGTTGCGGGGGCTGTTACCTCTGAATTGCCCCGTGTAGAAGCTTAGATTCTCGATTTCCTTGGAGGTAATCTGAACGCCGCGGTAAGTTTGAGGCAGAGACCGGCCATCGTCGGAACGCAGGATGGGTAAAGCTGATTGCCATTCACCGACCTTGAATTCGGTCTGTGAAATTTTGGCCTTCAGTGCAATCCCTAGCCGACCGAAGTCGTCTGCTGGACGTCCGTCATCATGCACTGGCAATAGCTGTGTACCTGCTGTGCCACGACCACCGTCCAGCTTGATCGAATACAACCCTAATACATCGAGGCCAAAACCAACCACACCACCTGTATAGCCGGAACGGGCATCAAGGATGAAGCTTTGTGTCCATTCTTCAGCTTTTGCTTGGGGGGACGTAGCGTCGAGAAAATTACGATTCTGGTAAAAATTTCGGAAGTTAAGTGTGGCACTCGCGTCCTCAACAAATCCCTCAGCCAAAACCGTCATGGATGCTCCAGCTGAAATAAACAATCCAATAGCACTTGGTACAACTACTACGGAAAGTGTGGATCGTAAGGGGCGGACAAGGATTTTCATTGTTGTTATTCCTTTTTTTGGGCGCAGCTATCCCCACAACAGAGAAGTCGCGTCGAACGATTCGAGAACTCAGAGAGGCGTTTCTATCAGACGCTCTGGCTAATAAGTGATACCGCCACTCAGGCGGCATTACTCAGCTCGGCAGAGTTACTAGCTGCCCTTGGCATCAACCAACACAGCCATTAGTAAGGCATCAACCTCGCCACGGTTCACCCACGAGTGATTCGTCCCCCGTTGGATGACGACGTCGAAAGGTTTCATGTCCACCTCCTCATCATCGAGTACGAGGGTGATGGCCCCTTGCAGAAGAACGATGTAATCCGTCGTGGCACTCTTATGCATACCGGGATCCCGTCGGGTGTCCGGCTGCACGTGGACGGCATTCATGCTGGCGAATAAATCGCTCCACGCCTTCGCCTTTTCCTCAAGAGATAGGTGAGCACTACTGACTTCTGGCGAAATCTGAAAGAAGCGAAATACGGTTCCACATGCCGCCGGTTCCAAGGAGTTAGAGCTGGCCCCGAGGTCAGCGCTGGAAGCGTGGTCATGGGGTGCTTTGGTCGTTGTCCAAAGTTCGGTTAAGCCACCGATTAGATTGGTCGCGGGGCCGTCAGATAAGACTGAGGAGCGACCTTCGTGATTGTTGCAGGTAATTATTCGGCGAATAGGAATCAGCATTGACTGGCACTCTTATTATTGGTTGAGCCGCATGCGAGACAGACTAACCGTAAGGTGAGCTGCCTTTTTTAATCATACGAAAGACAGGATGTGAGGACGAGGTCATAAGCGGATGTAAAAAGGTCATTTCCGGACAGGAACATTTCCTTTTTAACGAGATGTGTCACCCTCATCCCGGATTTGGCGCGGAGTTTTTCCTGTCCAGCGCTTGAATGCACGTCTGAAATTTGTGCCGTCGCTGAAGCCTAGCTTGGCAGCGATGTCTTCGGTGCTCATCTTCGTTGTTTGGAGATATTCAACTGCTAGGCTGCTACGAACGTCATCCAGGATCGCCCCGTAGTCCGTACCCTCGGCGCCCAGCTTTCGGCGCAGGGTACGGGTGGTGAACCTCATGTGCTGAGCCACTTCTTCCATGGTTGGGAATCTGTTCGGAGTAAGCATCATCAATTGGTACACCTCCCCTGAAACGCCAGAGGATGTCTTCGCTTTACCAATCAGTCGGTCACAGGTTTCCTGAAGCAGACTGCGGGTTAATCGGTTGGCCAATTGCGGCGCCTGATTCAGGATGGCGCTTGAGTAATGCAGTTCATCGACAGACTCGTCGAATAGGCAATCACATTCCAGCCAGCGCTCATACAAAGCTCTGTTTCGTGGTGCCGGAAATGAAAAAAGCGCCTTAATGGGCCGACAGTCTGGGCCGGCTGCGTCATGTAGGTGGGTCACGTGCTGAGCCATCTGTTGCTGGATCAAGAACTCACGCGTCTCTTCAGAGATCAGCTTGAGGTAGATGTCCGAGAACTCCCAGATCGCTGTCTCAGCTTCTTCTCGCCAACTGATATGCAGCGTGGGCGTGGCGAGTACGTGGTACTTCACTCCGAAATCAAAGAAGTCGCGCAGAGTGAGACTGCACATCAGCGCATAGCCGTACATGCCATACGCGGACAAATGCATACGAGCGCCGACCTGAAATGCTGTAGATGCGTCAGCTGCTGCTCTGATTACGTTTTCGCAGGCGCCAATGTACTGATGAACAGAGGTCAGAGCATTAGGATCGTAGATTTTGCTGGCGTCTAAATGAGTGTTGCGAAGAACCTCTTCAGCAGTGATTCCTTGCTCAGCCACAGTCTCTACAAGCGTGGCAATTTTGTAGGGTGCGAAGATTTTTTGGTTCAGCAATATATGCCCGGGCGCCGGCATGATTTGGCCTCTAACTAATGTCCGAATCGGACTGGAAGATGTCCCCTAGAAACCTTATCAGGTTCTCGGCGCACTCGTACTATGGCTCCAACAAAAAGGTCCTCAGGGCTAGACAAAAAAACGGAGTCACCATGAAAGAAAGCCTACATGCTTGCGTCATCGGCGCAGGCCTCATGGGTCATGGCATCGCACAGGTTTTCGCTCAGGCCGGACACAAAGTAACCATCTGCGACCCAGACGCTGCCACTCTCGACGTTGCTCCCCAGCGTGTCGCTCATAACCTTAAGCAAATGGGAATTAGTCCTGCCGCTGTTCTCGCCAAAATATTCCTCGCACAAGATTTAAGAAGCGCCGTCGCGGATGCGGATATCGTCATTGAGGCGATTCCTGAGCGCTTGGAGCTAAAGCAAAAACTATTTGCCGAGATAGCTGAACACGCCCCTAAACATACGATTTTTGCGAGCAATACCTCGGTGATCCCCATCACCTCGATTGGCGAACTCCTGAGCGATGACGCTCGCGCACGCCTTGTTGGCACTCACTGGTGGAATCCCCCTCATCTGGTTCCGTTAGTTGAAGTCGTACGCACCGAATATTCCAGCGAGGCTTCATTCGAGTCGACATTTCAGCTACTTCTTAGCCTCGGTAAATCACCTGTGAAGGTTCACCGTGACGTTGCTGGCTTCATCGGTAACCGCCTCCAGCATGCTATGTGGCGCGAGGCTATCTCCTTGGTCGCCCAAGGCGTCTGCGACGCCGAAACAGTCGACACGGTCGTCAAGCAAAGCTTTGGAATGCGCCTGCCGTTCCTTGGGCCTATGGAAAACGCCGATCTGGTTGGGCTAACGCTTGCCAAGCAGGTGCACCAGGTCATCTTTCCAGACCTCTGCAACGACACTCAGCCCAACGCACTCCTGGATCAACTGCTTGAGCAAGGTCATGAAGGTATGCGCTCCGGACAGGGACTACGCACTTGGACACAAGAACAGGCCGACGAAGTTCGCAAGCAACTTGCGCTTCGCCTGATCGACTCTGTTAAACACCCGGCTAGTTGATAGCCCTTGCTGAGCAAAAAATCATGAACAATAAGAATCGGAAAGTCATCATCACCTGCGCTGTCACCGGGGCGATGCATACTCCATCAATGTCCGAGTACCTGCCGATTACACCCGAGCAGATTGCACAACAGTCAATTGATGCAGTCGAAGCCGGCGCCGCCATCGTGCACTTGCATGCACGCGACCCCATTGATGGTCGTCCCTCACCAGACCCGGCTCTTTTCGATCAATTCGTGCCGGAAATCGCTCGTCAGACCGGAGCGGTAATTAACATCACTACCGGTGGCAGCACACGTATGACGCTTGCTGAACGACTCGCCTATCCCCTTCGGGCAAAGCCGGAAATGTGCTCGCTAAATATGGGTTCGATGAATTTTTCAATTCATCCAATCGCTAAAAAAATGCAGAACTGGAAACACGAATGGGAAAAACCATACGTGGAAGGAATGGAAGATCTCATCTTTCGGAACACGTTCAAAGACATCAAAAACATCATGTTGGAGTTGGGTGAGTCTGGCACTCGCTTCGAACTTGAGTGCTATGACGCGGGGCATCTGTACAACCTCGCATATTTCGTAGATGAAGGGTTGATCAAGCCTCCATTCTTCATTCAATCCATTTACGGGGTACTCGGCGGCCTTGGACCGGACCCGGAAAATCTCGCGATGATGCGCGGCGTGGCCGACCGACTATTTGGGCGTAGCAACTATGAGTTCTCCATTTTGGGCGCCGGCCGCCACCAGATACCTTTGCTCACCGTCGGCGCGATTATGGGTGGCCATGTACGCGTCGGCCTGGAAGACAGCATCTACCTAGAGAAAGGCGTTATAGCCCAGAGCAACGCCGACCAAGTCCGAAAGATTCGTCGAATTCTCGAAGAACTTTCTTATGAGATTGCGACACCTGACGAAGCCCGGCAAATCCTGGGATTGAAAGGCGCGCATAACGTGGGCTTCTGAAATCCAGCCCGGGCAAAAGCTCCCAACATCCACGTATACAGGTCGACGGCCACTTCTGTCGAGTGGTCGTTACTGTAGTGTACGTGGAAAAAACAATAATAAAACCAGTGCGAGGGTTCACTATGACCAACATTCAGACGGTCAACCAAGACGATGCTGATGCAGGTACCGCTAGCGGTTCGATAACGGAAAACGCTGTCTATCGAAAGATAACCATGCGGCTAGTTCCGCTGCTTTTCTTGGCCTATTTACTCGCTTTTCTGGATCGCATAAACGTCGGCTACGCAAAGCTACAGATGAGTGCCGATCTTGGATTTTCAGAAGCTGTATATGGCTTGGGCGCCGGGATTTTTTTCATCAGCTATCTGCTGTTTGAGGTGCCTAGCAATCTTTGGCTTGAGCGCGTCGGCGTACGTATCACTCTTTTGCGAATCATGGTTCTTTGGGGGCTCGTATCTGCCTCGACCATGCTGGTCCAAACCCCTGAGCAGTTCTACTTCGTGCGGCTGCTTCTGGGCATCTGCGAAGCCGGATTCTTCCCTGGTATCATCCTCTACCTTACCTACTGGTTTCCCAGTTCGCGACGCGGAAAGGTTACTGGGCAGTTCATGTTTGCCATCCCTGTTGCGGGCATCATCGGTGGGCCACTCTCGGGGTGGATCATGTCGTCAATGGATGGCGTTAACGGTCTGCATGGCTGGCAGTGGATGTTCTTGATCGAAGGGATGCCAACTGTCTTGCTCGGATGTCTCTGCTACTTGCTTCTCGCAAACCGCCCCTCTGAAGCAAAGTGGCTTTCCGATAGCGAAAAGCAAGTGATCATCTCCGCAATGGAAAGGGACGCGGATTCCAGCTTGAGTAGCGTGCATGTCGGAACGCTTTCCAAAATGCGCCTGGCCCTGAGCGACTATCGAGTTTGGTTGTTGGCGTTCATTTACTTCACGACCGCCTGTGCCAACTATACGTTCACCTTTTGGTTGCCCACAATCATCAAGGGGTTAGGAGTCACTGACGTCTCCCATATCGGGGCATATTCGGCAATTCCCTATGTGTTTGCCGCACTTGGGGTACTCTTCGTGTCGGCTAGTTCTGACAAGCGCAAAGAGCGTCGTTGGCACGTCGGAGGCTCCCTTATCCTCGGAGCAATTGGACTGGCTACCACTCCATTCTTGAACAACTCGTTGATGGCAACACTGTTCGTGCTCAGTTTTGTTGGTTTCTTCCAGTTCGGGGCGGGAATCGCCTATTGGGCTATTCCCTCGACCTACCTGAACAAAGCTACGGCAGCAGTAGGTATAGGTTTGGTCAGCTCAATTGGCGTAGTAGGTGGTTTCGTCAGCCCAGCATTGCTCGGCTTCATCAAAGATCTAACTGGCAGCCTCGACAATGGGATTTTTACCATCGCGTTGCTGATGCTAGCTGGCGGCTTGGCGATCCTGATTGCTTTGCCCGCGCGAGCAGTGCGTGTAGGTTCTCAACCGTAGACATTTACCTAACTCGCTGCTGTTTGTTAGAGGCCGTAAAGGATAGAGCAGCAGCGACGGGTACCTATTTCGATCTGCGTCGTAGCAGTCACCAGGACCTAATTTTCTGAATGAGTCGCTTGAGTCTCCTTTACGCACATGTTAGCTAAAACCTCTTGTTTTAAGATAAATTCGTGGGGCTTTTCCTACGCAATAACTTCTGCGTTCATTAATGAAAAAAATAACTTTACAGCTCGCGTCTAACCTCGAAGTAGAAAATCACGGCTGAGCGGTCCGACCCTTGCAGGCCGCTCAAGTCCTCCGCGCCAAGAGCATCAATGATGCAAAATCACAGCAACCTTTCAGGTTGATCGCTCGGAGCGCCGCTCACGCTTAATATATTCTCTGGGCTCTTATGCATGTCGGTAGGTGGCGCCTTACAAGACAAAGAGAGAAACGAAACCAGAGGCAAAACTGCGTCAGGTCGACTCGGTGAATCTCATCGATTTTCCGCTACCACTTCCCTGATTTTGTCCATTAACGCCTGTGCTGCCGGTGATTGAAGCGCCCCTGTTCGGGAGATCAGTCCGATCGGTCGCGTGGTATGACTAAGGGGAAGCGGCAATCGCATCAGATCACCACTGGCTATTTCATGCTCTAATTGATGCGCCGAAACAGCAGCGAGCATATCTGAACGCAGTAACACCCCTCGCAGGATCGCCAGGTCAGCCGTTTCAATCACGGGGCTGGGTAAGGCGATGCCGATATGGGTGAAAAAGTCGTCCAGCAGCTGCCGCGCGGGGGAACCGGCGCGTGGGAGAACCCAGCGAGCGACGCTTAAATCTTCATAGACAACATTCCTCTTCAACCAAGGGTGTTCACGGCGTACCAGAATCACCATCTCTTCCTGCAACAGGGCCTCGCTTTGCAAGTCACTGGCGTAGGCCGACGGACGTAATGCACCCAGGATGAAATCCACATCCCCCGCGCGCAACTCCCCGGCCAACAGATCGAACGGGCTTTCGTTGGTCACGATCCGTATATGGGGGTGCTCCGAAGTCAGGCGCACTACGGCTTCAGGCAATATTCCCGTGCGTCCAAGCGGCAATGCCCCCACGTGCACGGCGCCTTGAAGGGAACCACCCAGCGCGGCGATGTCAGCGTCGATATGACGAAGTTCGTTTAGTGCTCGACGCACCCGCAACAACATCGCCTGGCATGGACGGGTCGGCAGCAAGCCATGGGGTGTGCGTTCAAACAGGTTGCAACCGCTACCTTGCTCAAGGACTTTGATGGCGGCACTGATTGCCGGCTGCGATACCCCATGGATGCTCGCGGTAGTTTGCATATGGTGCGTCTTGCAAAGCGTCACGAAGACTTCCAGACGGCGCGTCTGGTACAGGTAAAGCGGTTCAGGGGTATGTCCCGGCATCTGCCCCAGCAAAGGCACAACAGCCTGCAACTCCTCCACGGTACGACGAGCGCGGGGAAGCATGCCTTCACCATAGTCGGTCAGACGCATACCGTTGACGTTACGCTCGAACAGCACGACTCCAAGACGTTTCTCTAAGGCCAGGATGGAGCGCGTCACGACAGGTTGAGCACGAAAAAGCACGGTAGACGCCTTGGATACACTGCCGTAGTCGACGACATGAAGGAACGCCCGAACCTGCATGAGATTGGGAAGTTCGAGACTGTTCATGAGCACCTATAGGGTTTCAGAGAAGTGGTTGCACAGCATGAATAACTCGCCTCGATAAGTAAAACGCATGCCTCTTACAACCGAACGCATTATTCATCGCCGCAACCAAGTGCGAATGTGGCCCTACCCAATAGCCGTAAGAAGAGCCCTTCAATGACTCCTACAACAAAAACCGCACTGGTCGTCAGCGCCCATTCCGCCGATTTCGTCTGGCGTGCCGGCGGTGCCATCGCATTACATGCAAGCCAGGGTTATGCCGTTCACATCGTATGCCTGTCCTACGGAGAACGAGGTGAATCGGCCAAGCTCTGGCGCAAAGGCGAGATGTCCGAAGACAAAGTCAAAACCGCCCGTCGCAGCGAGGCAGAAGCAGCGGCACAGATCCTGGGCGCCACTGTGGAATTCTTCGATATCGGTGATTACCCAATGCGAGCCGATAAAGAGACCCTGTTCCGTCTGGCCGACGTGTTCCGCCGAGTGCAACCAGCATTTGTCCTCAGCCATTCGATCAAAGACCCTTACAACTACGACCATCCGCTGGCGATGAACCTGACCCAGGAGGCACGCATCATCGCCCAGGCAGAGGGTTACAAGCCCGGCGAAAAAATTGTCGGGGCCCCACCGGTCTACAGTTTCGAACCTCATCAACCGGAGCAGTGCGAATGGCGCCCGGATGTGCTGCTGGATATCACTGAGGTCTGGGACAAGAAATATGCCGCCATCCAGTGCATGGCCGGTCAAGAGCATCTCTGGGAGTACTACACCCGTGTCGCCCTGCAGCGGGGCGTACAAGCCAAACGCAATGTCGGCATCACCTCCACCCGAAACATCGAGTACGCCGAGGGCTACCAGAGCATCTTCCCTCGCGTGACGGAGAATCTGGCATGAGCGCGCTGATCGGAAAAACCGGCATCGTCGTACGCAACATTCCCCGTGCCGACAGCACGTTAATTGATGAACTGGATCGCTTCGGCGTCGCCACCGTGCATGAGGCCCAGGGCCGTAAAGGCTTGTTGGACTCTGCCATTCGCCCGATCCAGCAAAACCAGAGCACCACGGGAACGGCGGTGACCGTGTTGGTCGCACCCGGCGATAACTGGATGTTCCACGTCGCGGTCGAACAATGCCAACCCGACGACATCCTGGTAGTTGCGACGACATCGCCCTGCACCGACGGCTACTTTGGCGACTTGCTCGCCACGTCGTTGATGGCCCGAGGGGTACGTGGCCTGATCATCGATGCCGGAGTGCGGGATACTCGAACCCTCAGAGAGATGGGTTTCAAGGTATGGTCACGAGCGATTCATGCCCAAGGCACCGTCAAGGAAACGCTAGGTTCGGTGAACGTACCGATCATCTGCGCCGGCCAGTGGGTGGAGCCCGGTGACGTCGTGGTCGCGGACGACGATGGCGTGGTGATTGTCCGTCGGGAAGAGCTGCCAACGGTCCTTGAAACCAGTCGCAAGCGCGCCAGGCTCGAAGAGGAAAAACGCCTGCGCATGGCAGCCGGTGAATTAGGCCTGGATATCTACAACATGCGGCAGAAACTCGCCGATCGTGGGCTGACCTATTACGACAGCCTCAGCGATCTGCAAGGATGACCCGTATGAGCCAGACTCGTATTCCCTGCTTGATGATGCGCGGCGGCACATCCAAGGGCGCGTACTTTCTTGCCCACGACCTCCCCGCCGAAGGGCCGCTGCGTGACCAGGTATTGTTGGCCGTGATGGGATCACCCGATACCCGACAAATAGACGGTATCGGCGGCGCGAACTCCTTGACCAGCAAGGTCGCGATCATTCGCCGCTCAGAGCGTCCTGACGCCGATGTCGATTACCTGTTTGCCCAGGTGCTGGTGGAACAGGCCCAGGTCGATTACGGCCAGAATTGCGGAAATATCCTGGCAGGGGTTGGACCGTTCGCCATCGAACGTGGCCTGGTGAACGTCCAGGGCCCCGTTACGTCGGTACGGATTTTCATGGAGAACACCAGTCAGATCGCCATCGCCCATGTCCCCACCCCGGACGGTGCGGTCAGTTACGCAGGAGAAGCTCGCATCGACGGCGTTCCCGGCACCGGCGCCCCGCAGATTATCGAATTCGAGGATGTTGCCGGCTCCAGCTGCGGTGCACTGCTGCCGACAGGCAACCCCGCAGATCGTTTCGACGGTATTGATGTGACCTGCATCGATAACGGCATGCCGGTTATTTTGATTCGAGCCACCGATGTCGGTCGTAGCGGTTACGAAAGTGCCGAACAATTGGACGCTGACAGCGAGCTCAAAGCCACGCTCGAATCCATCCGCCTGCAGGCGGGCCCATTGATGAATCTGGGGGATGTCAGTCAGCGCAGCGTACCTAAAGTATCCTTGATTGCCGCCCCTCGTGATGGCGGCGCGATTTGCAGTCGCACCTTCATCCCCCATCGTTGCCACGCCTCGATCGGGGTGTTCGGTGCGGTGAGCGTGGCTTCCGCCTGCCAGGTTCCGGGCTCGGTCGCCAGCGGACTGGCCCAGGCAGCGCATACCGGTGACCGAGTACAAGTATCGGTAGAACATCCGACGGGAGAGTTCACGGTGGAATTGCGCCTGCAAAATGGCCAACTGGCGGGCTGTGGACTGCTGCGTACGGCCCGGTTGCTGTTCGACGGCGAGGTTTGTGTTGCGCAGGGCGTCTGGCCGAATGAGGTGAAACCATGAAGCCGACTACCATCACGCTGATTGGCTTCGGCGAGGCGGGTCGTATTTTTGGCCAGGATCTTGTAGCTGCCGGCGTGACTGTATTCACCTATGACCGCCTGCACGAAGATCCTCGCACTCGCGCCGCTCTCCACGACAAGGCTCGACGCAGCGGCGTCCGTCTGTGCGACAGTTTCGCCGAAGCCATTGCACTCGCAAACTGGGTCATCTCAGCGGTCACCGCCGATGCGGCGCTGGATGTTGCTCGGACGGCAGCGGCGCTGATGAGATCCGATCAGCTGTTCATCGATATCAATTCCGTTGCTCCGTCCACCAAACGGGCTGCATTCGCCGCCATGCAGCCGCGCGGCGTCGGTTACATCGATGCCGCCGTTATGGCCCCGGTCCAGCCTCAACGCTTGAAAACACCCATTTTGGTAGGCGGTTCAGCCGCCGGGCTGGTTGCTGAGCGGCTCGGTGAGCTGGGCATGAACGTTCGCCCAGTGTCCGAAGAAGTGGGTGTCGCATCGGCAATCAAAATGTGCCGCAGCATCATGATCAAGGGGCTGGAAGCGCTGACGACCGAGTGTTTGAGCACCGCACGACAGTATCAGGCTGAGCACGAGGTGCTCGCCTCATTGCATCAGAGTTTCCCGCAGATGGGCTGGGACGGCGCGCTACCTGACTACTTGATCAGCCGCGTGGCAGAACATGGTCTGCGCCGGTCCGAAGAAATGAAAGAAGTGGCAAAAACCTCGAGCGACATGGGGGTGGTGCCGAACATGAGCCAGGCGATCGTCAACGCCCAGCGTGGCCTCGTGGACGCTATGGTGGATGCCGACGTAGATTACCCAAGCTTGGAGCCATTCGACTGGCTGCGCTTGATCGATACCCTCTACGGTCGTCCGCTCACTCGCGAAAGCCTTGTGGAGAAAAAGCAGTAACATAGGGTTTTTCGTCGAGATCGGCCCCATGGACCTAAAACAGCTCGAATGTTTCGTAAGAGTCGCGGAGTTCGGAAGCTTTACTAAAGCCGCTGCGGTATTGAACATTTCCCAGTCAGTGGTCAGCCGCCAGGTTCGGCAACTTGAGGTCGAACTCCAGGAACACCTCTTGCTGCGCAATGGCCGTGGCGTGCTGCTAACGGCTTCCGGCCAACGGTTGTTCGACCACGGAAAAGGCATCCTTCGTCAGGTACAAGTAGCTCGCGAAGAGCTGCGCGAACAACGTGACACCTTGTCAGGCAAAGTAGTGATCGGGCTTCCTCCCAGTATTTCCCGGCGCCACACCGTGGCGTTGGTCTCGGCGTTCCGCGAACGATTTCCGGGTTGCTCGCTAGGGATCAAGGAGGGATTGAGTCACTCGATGCGCGAGTGGCTTTTGCTCGGCCGCCTGGACTTCGCGCTGTTGTTCAACCCAGCCCATAGCGCACAGTTACATTACGAACACATCCACTCAGAGCCCTTGATGTTGATCGGGGCCAGCGGTTCAGACTTGCCTGAAACAGTTGCCATGGGCGATTTGGGGCACTACCCGTTGATCATTCCCAGCGAACCTCATTCGCTGCGTCGACTGGTCGAAACGCAGGCCTCACGCCATGAGGTCACACTGGATGTCTGCCTGGAAATCGACAGCATTCCTTCACTACTAAAGCTGATCAAACTCGGCATGGGCTATGGCGTATTGTTCCGCTCTGCCCTCGCCGAGAGCGACGTGCTGCCCGACGGCTTGAAAGCGGCACAGATCGTGGAACCCTCCATTCCTACCCACCTGTTTATTGCGACCTCGGAGCAGCGGCCGTTGACGCGTCTGGCTGAGAAGACATTGGCCATGGTCCGTGAAATCTGCATACCGTGAAGATACGCATGCAAAAACTGCATAGCTGCTAGAACTCAGACTCTGTTGTTCGACGCGTTTGCAACGACGACCATCAGTCATCGCTTTCAAACGTAGAACAATAAGGACACCCAATGAAAAGTTGCCTGGCTCCGGACCCCAACCCCACCAAACCTGTTCAAACATTGCCAACAGGTGCCTGGGACGCGCACTGCCATGTGTTCGGCCCCGCCGCGCAGTTCCCTTATGCCGCCGACCGCAGTTACACCCCGCCTGACGCGCCCTATGAACAGTTGCGAGCCCTGCATGACCACCTGGGGTTCAGCCGCGCCGTGATCGTCCAGGCCAGCTGTCACGGCAGTGACAACCGCGCGATGCTCGATGCCATTGCCCGTAGTGAAGGACGTTATCGTGGCGTGGCTATTGTCGACGGCAGCGAAACCGACGCCCAACTTGCCGAAATGGACGCTGGCGGCGTACGTGGGGTGCGTTTCAATTTTGTCGCGCACCTGGGCGGCGCACCCGACCTGGAGGTGTTTGATCGCACGGTGGAACGACTCGCCCCGCTTGGCTGGCATGTGGTGTTGCACCTGGACGCTCAGGACATTCTGACTTACGCCGAGCGCCTGGAACGCATTCCCGTGCCGTTCATCATCGATCACATGGGCCGCGTCAAGGCTCAAGACGGGATCGAACAATCGTCTTTTCTGGCCTTGCTCGATCTCATGGAAAATCCATTGGCCTGGGTCAAAGTCTGTGGCGCTGAACGGGTGTCGATCGGTCGCCGGCCCTTCGATGACGCAATCCCGTTCGCCGAGCGACTGATCCAGGCAGCCCCGGATCGAGTGCTCTGGGGAACCGATTGGCCGCACCCGAACATCAGCAAGGACATGCCTAACGACGGCGGCCTGGTGGATTTGATGTTCCGCTTCTGCACCGACCCGGTATTGCGCCAAAAGCTATTGGTAGACAACCCGCTGAAATTGTACGGACGCTGACAGCAGGACCCTTTGCCACACCTCCAACAATAAGATGGCAGCGAGTAAACCTTATGAGCCCTATCCCTGTGCCCGCGCAGGTCGAAACACCGACCAGCACTCACGTAAAAACCAAACAACCCTTTTACCGTGCGATGTATTTCCAGGTCCTGCTGGGAATCATCGCCGGTGTGCTGGTCGGTCACTTCTGGCCTGATTTCGCCGCCGACCTCAAACCGTTGGGCGATGCGTTCATCAAACTGATCAAAATGATCATCGGCCCCGTCGTTTTCTGTACGGTGGTGACCGGTATCGCTGGCATGCGTGATCTGAAAAAGGTCGGCCGTGTCGGCGGCAAGGCATTGTTGTACTTCGAAGTCATTTCAACGGTCTCACTGCTGATCGGGTTGATCGGTGGCCACTTGTTCAACCCCGGCGGCGGCTTCAACGTTGACGTCAACACGCTCGATGCCAAGGCCGTCACCGGCTTTGCGGAAAAAGCCCAGCATTTGCACATGGTCGATTTCCTCATGGGCATCATCCCTACTACCTTCTCCCAGGCCTTCACCGAGGGCAACGTGCTCTGCATCTTGCTGGTTTCGGTGTTGTTCGGTTGCGCGTTGTCAGCCATGGGAGAGAAAGGCAAACCGGTGTACGACATCGTCGAGGGCTTGTCGGGGGTGTTTTTCCGCATCGTCCACATCATCGCCAAACTGTCAGCAGTGGGTGCATTTGGTGCCATCGCGTTCACTGTCGGCACCTACGGTGTCCAGTCGCTGCTGCCACTGCTCAAACTGATTGGCAGCTTCTATTTGCTCTGCATATTTTTCATCATCGTTGTACTTGGCAGCGTCGCCCGGTTGTGTGGTTTCAGCATTCTGCGTTTCCTTGGCTACATCAAAGAGGAACTGTTGGTGGTGCTGGGTACCAGCTCTTCAGAGGTGGTGATGCCGCAAATCATGGACAAAATGGAACGCCTGGGCTGCTCCAAGCCCGTCGTGGGCCTGGTGATTCCGACCGGATATTCCTTCAACCTGGATGGCACCAACATCTACCTGACGATGGCCGTGCTGTTCATTGCCCAGGCGTTGAACATTGACTTGAGCCTGTCACAACAGTTGACCCTGGTGATCGTGGCGATGCTGACATCCAAGGGCGCCAGTGGCGTGTCAGGCGCCGCGTTCGTCATGCTGACCAGCACCTTGATGGTGATACCGGTCGTGCCCGTCGCCGGTATGGTGCTGATTCTGGGTATCCATCGCTTCATGGGCACAGGGCTGGCCATGACCAACCTCGTGGGCAACGGTGTAGCGACCTTGGTGGTTTCCGCCTGGGAAAAAGAGCTGGACCGCAAAAAGCTGGCTCAAGAGCTGGGCTGCAAGGCTTAACACCTCTCCCCTCACAACTTTCCGTCGCGTTTCTGTTCGGTCCAGTACCGAACAGCGACCCGTCGTGTCAGGAATATAATAAAAATGAACCGTAACCTCTCTATTGCATTGTTCGTACCCGGTGTTTGCTGGAGCATTTCCACGCTTGCCCAAGGCTTTATTGAAGACAGCAAGGCAACCCTGGAAGCACGCAACTTCTACTACAACGGCGACTTCCGGGATGGCGTCGGCGTGTCCAAGCGGGATGAATGGGCACAAGGTTTTTTGCTTAACTACGCGTCCGGCTTTACACAGGGCACTGTAGGATTCGGCATCGATGCCTTGGGATACGCTGGTTTTCAATTGGATTCCAGCCCAGACCGTACCGGTAGCGGCCTGTTACCACGACGCGCCTCCGGTGAAGCCGCTGACGAGTACTCAAAGGGTGGAGTGGCGGCCAAAGTCAGGTTCTCGAAAACAACCATCAACTACGGCATTGCATTGCCCAAAGTTCCGGTGCTGCAATTCAATGGCAGTCGCCTGTTTCCCCAGACGTTCCAAGGCACCCAACTCAGCTCCAGCGAGATCGAACACCTGACCGTCAATTTCGCGCAGTTCGATAAAACCGTCACGCCGGACTCTACCGATAAACGTGATATCGGTATTGCGGCCAAAGATGGGCGTTACAAGGCAACAGGTGTCGGAGACCGTTTCCGTTATGGGGGTGGCAGCTATGAACTCACGCCGACACTCACGGGAAGTTATTACTACGGTGAGTTGGACGACGTGTATCGCCAGCAATTCCTCGGACTGGTTCACACCACGCGTCTTGGAAAAGGCAAAGTGACCACCGATGTACGTGCGTTCTCCAGCCGCGATATCGGCGCCGCAAAAGCGGGTGAAGTCGATAACCGGGCCTATTCCGCCGCGGTGGGCTACAACCTCGACAGCGGCCACAGCGTAATGGCCACCTACCAAGTCATGAAGGGCGCGACCGGTTTCCCTTACATCAACAACCCCTACTTGCCCAACTACGTGCAATACCACGACTTCGGTAGCGCCGGTGAGCGCAGTTGGCAAATGCGCTATGGCTACAACTTCGCGGCAATGGGTATTCCTGGCCTGACCTTTTTCACCGCTTACATCCGCGGGACAGGCTTGGACAAACCGGGCGCCGAAAAGGAATGGGAGCGCGACATCGATGTGACCTACGCTTTTCAAGACGTCCTGAAAGGCCTCTCCGTCCGCTGGCGTAACGCAACCTACCGCAGCGATGATGGTCGTGACATTGATGAAAATCGGTTGATCGCCAGTTACGCATTTTCTTTGTTTTAAATAACGCACAAAAAAAGCCCGACGCTAGCGTCGGGCAAATGTGCACCAAGCAGAGAACAATTCCTTTTGGTTCAGCCAGGCTACTAGCCGTTACCCCTCATCGAATCTGGTACTTCGATGGCAAGCCGACCCACACGGCTTGACGGCTAGATTCAGAGGATCATTTTGCAAGCCAGGCATTGAAACGTTCATTCAGCTCGTCAGCATGATCACCCCACCACTGCGAATCCACCTGCAATGCTGTCGCAAAGTTATCTGGATCAGTCGGCATACTCGACTTCATATCAGCGTGGACCAGTGGCTGGGACGACTTGCGTGTAGGCCCATAAGCGATGTACTGGCTTTGGTCCGCCAGAATCTGAGTGGAGGTTGCGAAACGCAGGAAGTCCATGGCCTTGGCCATGTTGGGAGCACCAACCGGAACAGCCCACACATCGATGTCATACATCTGACCATCCCAGATGATTTTGAATGGCTGTTTTTCTTTCGTTTGTGCGGCCCAGATCCGGCCATTCCAGGCGGAGGTCATCGTGACCTGACCGTCAGCCAGCAACTGTGGAGGTTGAGCGCCAGCCTCCCACCAGATCACTTGGCTCTTGATAGAGTCGAGTTTGTGAAAAGCCCTCTCAAGCCCCTTATCAGTCTCAAGTGTTGCGTATACCTGATCACGAGGAACACCATCGGCTAACAAAGCCCATTCAAGGTTCGCCTGGGGGGCTTTACGCAGGCCACGCTTGCCAGGATATTTCTTGAGGTCAAAGAAATCAGCCAGCGTGGTTGGTGGCTGCCCTTTAAAGGCATTGGTGTTGTAGGCCACCGTCGTACTCCAGATGTAGGCACCGACCCCGCAATCATTAAGTGAACCTGGAAGAAAATCCTTCGCTGTGGAGCCATCAGGCGCGGCCTCGAGATCTTTCGCCGGGTTGATGCGGACCAGCAAACCGGCATTGCATGCCCGCACAGCATCTGGCAGTTCCATGTCGATCACATCCCAGGCAACTTTTTTAGACTCAACCTGGGCCTTGAGTTGGGCGATACCTCCCGAATAATCTTCAGTGCGAATCTTGACGCCTGTTTTATCTGCATAGGGTTTGATCGCAGCCTGCTGCTGAGCCGCCGCGACACTCCCGCCATATGTGACAACCGTCAGGTTTTCTTGCGCCATTACGGCGAAGGAGGTCAAACCAGAGACGAGGACTAACGCTAATTTTTTCATGACGCTCCCGATAGATTTCTAGTAAGGAAGGCAGTGTGTTCATCGAATTAGTTATTGTTCTGTTCCACGCATCGCACTAGTAACGCTCCGGTCGCTCAATCGCGTAGCGACTCTTTCTCCTCTACATGCTGGTGTAGTTGGGCCCCCCGCCTCCCTCGGGTGCACGCCAAACGATGTTCTGACTCGGGTCCTTGATGTCACAGGTTTTGCAGTGCAGACAGTTCTGCGCATTGATTTGAAATCGGCTCGCCGCCCCTTCCTGCACAATCTCGTACACACCGGCAGGACAGTACCGTTGCGCAGGCTCGGCAAAGGTGGGCAGGTTAAAAGCAATGGGTATTGAGGAGTCCCTGAGCGTCAGATGACAGGGCTGGTCTTCTTCATGGTTCGTGTTCGACAGATAGACTGAGGAAGTTTTATCGAAACTCAGGACGTTATCGGGCTTCGGGTAGTGAAGGACCGAAGCGCTATCGGCAGGATCCATGGTCGAGTAGTCGGGGCGTTTGTCGTGGAAAGTCCAAGGCAATTTCCCTTTCAACAGGTTCAGATCAACCCAGGCGTATGCGGCCCCGATCAGATTGCCGAACCTGTGCATGGCGGGTCCGAAATTACGCTGCTGGTAAAGTTCGTCGTGGATGGACGATGCCCTGAATTTCCCGTCATACGCTGCCAGATCCTGGCCAGCCGACTCATTGGCAGCAAAAGCCTCAAAGATCGTTTCAGCCGCCAGCATTCCGGACTTCATCGCCGTGTGGGAGCCTTTGATCTTGGCGAAATTCAAGGTGCCGGCATCACACCCAATCAGTAGACCACCCGGAAAGTGCATTTTCGGCAAGGACTGAAGCCCGCCTTTCGCAATGGCTCGCGCGCCGTAGCTTATGCGAGAGCCGCCCCGAAGATACTGCTCGTAAAGAGGGTGATGTTTGAGCTGTTGAAGCTCATCAAACGGCGAGAGGTAAGGATTGCGATAGTTGAGATCCACGACCTGCCCGATCACCACCGTGCCGTCCTCCAAGTGATACATGAAGGCGCCACCCTGCGTGCCACTCTGGGTCAATGGCCATCCAGTGCTATGAATCACAAGCCCGGGAACATGTTGCGCAGCGGGGATTTCCCAGACTTCCTTGATACCCAAACCGTAGTGTTGAGGATCGGAATCGGCATCGAGCTGATACTTGCTGATCAGTTGCTTGCCCAAGTGCCCGCGACAGCCTTCCGCGAAGACAGTCTGCTTACCGATCAGCTCGATACCCGGGGTGAAGCCGCCTTTGTGTTCTCCGGCCCGTCCCACACCCATGTCTGCGGTTACAACGCCTCTGACCCTGCCTGCCTCATCGTACAGAACGTCGGAAGCAGGAAAGCCTGGAAACACATCGACGCCCAGAGCCTCCGCTTGCTGGCCTAACCAACGACAAACGTTGCCCAGGCTGACGATGTAGTTACCTTCGTTGTGCATCGTGCTGGGCGCGAACACCCCGGGAACCCGAATTGAAAGGCTCGAGGATGACAGATAGAAAATTTCGTCTGACTGCACCGGGGTGTTCAGTGGTGCCCCCATGTTTCGCCAGTCAGGAAATAATTCATTGAGCGCGGTGGGTTCGAATACAGCACCGGACATGATGTGCGCGCCGACCTCTGCGCCTTTTTCAACGAGACATACCGTCAGGTCCCGTCCTTCTGCAATCGCCAGCTGACGCAGGCGAATGGCAGCAGATAGCCCGGCAGGCCCTCCACCCACTACGACGACATCGAATTCCATAGCCTCGCGTTGCATCAAAACCTCCACAGGCATCGAACATAGCCTCTGGAGCCCATCGTACGAGCGGCTTAACAGCTACAACAAACGATGTATCAGTTGCTTATTAATAAGTTTAGCTAATCCATGAGTGACCACTCGGAGGCTCGACAACCCGTCACCCGTTCACCGCAAGCGATTCCAGAAAGGTCTCCAAAACCAAATGGGGACGGCGACCTTTTCGAGTGACAGAAGCCAGCGTCAGATCGTAAAAACAGGAATAGGGTTTCAGTGCTCTGAGCCTTCCTTCTGCAACCCAACTCCGCGCGTAATGGTCGGGCAGGTAACCGATGTACTGCCCGGTGAGAATCAGGAAAGCCATCCCTTCCCGATCCGATGCGCTGGCAGTGCACTTCAGCGCTTGATAGTGCTCCTGGATGGTTGCAGGTAGGCGGAATGTCGGGGCTATGGCGTCCTGCTCCTGGATACGCTGCTCACTCAAATCCAGATCCTTGAGGAAAAACAAAGGATGGCCAACACCGCAATAGAGCTGGGAACGCTCGCTATACAGCGGCTGATATTCAAGACCTGAAAGCGCACCGACTTGCGGGATGACGCCAACGTGCAGGCGACCATCCAGCACGCCTTGCTCAACCTCACCAGGTGTACTCATTCGAATTTGAATCTGAACGTCAGGTCCTTTCTTCTTGAGTGAAGCCAGTGCGTCCGTGACACGCATGTGCGGCATCGTTACCAGGTTGTCCGTCAGGCCAATGATCAACTCGCCCCGAAGGTGACTGTGCATCCCGTTGACTTCGCTTCGAAATCCCTCCATTGCGGACAACAAGCGTAAACACGCCTCGTACACCTGCTGCCCATCCTCCGTCAGGGAGAACCCGGCGCGCCCTCTCTGGCATAACCGTAAGCCTAATCGCTGTTCAAGCTCTGTCATTTGCTGGCTGATCGCTGACCTGCCAACACCGAGAACACTCTCGGCAACGGAGAACCCACCGCATTCCACGACACTCCGAAAAATTTTGAGCATTCGAATATCAAAATCAGTGACTTGAGCAACGGGATTGGGACGGCGCGCTTTCATAGTTTAGACAACCCGAAACTAAAGGTATCGAAAGGTATGTTTTATCGAATCTAATCGCGTGTCAGTTTCTAAGCAAGCCTTGAATTCGCATTCAGGACGCTCAACAGGACAACTCTCCGATTGACCACGATGAGTATCTCTCCACGAGGACCACTGCTCATGAACACACAACAGGCTCACACACCTTCCCTGGCCAGCCAGCTGAAACTGGACTCGCACTGGATGCCGTTCTCGTCAAATCGCAACTTCCAGCGCGATCCACGTTTCATCGTTTCGGCTCAAGGCAGTTGGCTGACCGATTCCGACGGCAGAAAGGTCTACGACAGCCTCTCCGGCCTGTGGACCTGCGGTGCAGGCCATTCGCGCAAAGAAATCCAGGAAGCCGTAGCCCTTCAGTTAGGTACGCTGGATTACTCGCCTGCGTTTCAATACGGCCACCCGTTATCGTTCATGCTGTCCGAGCGTGTCGCTGACCTTATGCCCGGCGACCTCAATCATGTGTTCTATACCAACTCCGGCTCCGAGTGCGCAGACACCGCCGTAAAAATGGCCCGGGCGTACTGGCGCCTGAAAGGTCAGTCGACCAAGACCAAAATGATCGGCCGGGCACGTGGATACCACGGCGTGAACATCGCTGGCACCAGCCTGGGGGGCATCGGTGGCAACCGTAAGATGTTCGGTCAATTGATGGATGTCGACCACCTGCCCCACACGTTGCAGACTGGATTGGCCTTCACCAAAGGCATGGCGGAAACCGGTGGTGTGGAACTGGCAAATGAGCTGCTGAAACTCATTGAGTTGCATGACGCGACGAACATCGCAGCCGTTATTGTCGAGCCTATGTCGGGCTCCGCAGGTGCCATCGTTCCTCCCAAAGGCTACTTGCAACGCCTTCGCGAGATCTGCACTCAACACAATATTCTGTTGATTTTCGACGAAGTGATCACCGGGTTCGGGCGCATGGGCACCTGGAGCGGCGCAGAGTACTTCGGTGTGCAACCGGACATCATGAACGTGGCCAAACAGATCACCAACGGCGCCATTCCGATGGGCGCGGTGATTGCCTCCAGCGAGATATATCAAACGTTCATGACTCAGGCGAGCCCTGAATACGCGGTCGAATTCGGCCATGGCTACACCTACTCGGCGCACCCGGTTGCCTGCGCCGCGGCCCTCGCGACACTGGATCTGCTGGAGAAGGAAAACCTCATTCAGCAATCCGCCGACCTGGCGCCGCATTTCGAACGCCAGTTGCACGGCGTACGGGGTGCCAAACACATCGTTGACATCCGTAACTGCGGCCTCGCCGGCGCCATTCAAATCGCACCCCGTGGCGGCGATGCGATTGTGCGTCCGTTCGAGGCTGGCATGGCGCTCTGGAAGGCCGGTTTCTATGTGCGCTTCGGCGGCGACACCCTACAGTTCGGGCCGACCTTCAACGCCAAACCGGAAGACCTGGACCGGATGTTCGATGCCGTCGGTGAAGCCTTGAACCACATCGACTGAAGTCACAGACCCTGCGCGCTGGTGAGCCGTACTTGCCAGCGCAACCCTTTTTTTCAACTTTCGAGGTCTCTATCCATGAGCATCATTCAGCACCTGATCAACGGCGAACTTGTCGCTGGCGCCGGTCGTACCGCCGACGTGTTCAACCCCTCCACGGGCGAAGTCATTCACCAGGTTTTTCTCGCGGACCGCGCCACCGTTCAAAGCGCCATTGACGCCGCCACCGCCGCGTTTCCCGCATGGCGCAAGACGCCAGCGGCCAAGCGTGCTCAGGTAATGTTTCGCTTCAAACAATTGTTGGAACAGAACGAAGCCAAAATCGCCCGGATGATCAGCGAAGAGCACGGCAAAACCATTGAAGATGCCACTGGGGAACTCAAACGTGGTATCGAGAACGTCGAGTTTGCGTGCGCGGCGCCTGAAATCCTGAAGGGTGAGTTCAGCCGCAACGCGGGCCCGAACATCGATGCCTGGAGCGACTTCCAACCTGTCGGCGTTGTGGCCGGTATTACGCCGTTCAACTTTCCAGCGATGGTTCCACTCTGGATGTATCCGTTGGCCATCGTCTGCGGCAACTGCTTCATCCTCAAGCCTTCTGAGCGCGACCCAAGCTCTACCCTTTACATTGCAGAGTTGCTGATAGAAGCGGGTTTGCCTAAAGGGGTAATGAGCGTAGTTCACGGCGACAAAGAAGCGGTCGATGCGCTGATCGAGGCGCCGGAAGTGAAAGCATTGAGCTTCGTAGGGTCGACGCCTATCGCTGAATACATCTACGCCGAAGGCACCAAACGCGGCAAGCGTGTCCAGGCCTTGGGCGGCGCTAAAAACCATGCTGTGCTCATGCCGGACGCTGACCTGAACAATGCCGTTAGCGCCCTCATGGGGGCGGCTTACGGCTCGTGCGGCGAACGCTGCATGGCAATTTCCGTCGCCGTTTGTGTGGGTGACCAAATCGCCGATGCACTGATCGATAAGCTCGTACCGCAGATCCAGGCGCTGAAAATTGGCGCCGGCACATCCTGTGGCCTCGACATGGGACCACTGATCACTGGCGCCCACAGGGACAAAGTGAAGGGCTACGTGGACGAAGGTGTTGAGTCCGGGGCCGAGTTGGTCGTCGATGGTCGTGGGCTTCAGGTAAACAACAACGAAAATGGCTTCTTCTTAGGTGGATGCCTCTTCGACCGCGTAACGCCTGAAATGCGCATCTACAAGGAGGAGATTTTCGGCCCCGTGCTGTGCATCGTGCGCGTAGCGAGCCTTGAACAAGCCATGCAACTCATCAACGATCACGAGTACGGCAACGGCACTTGCATCTTCACTCGCGACGGTGAAGCTGCGCGCTTGTTTTGTGACGAGATCGAAGTGGGCATGGTGGGTGTGAACGTTCCGCTACCGGTCCCGGTGGCGTACCACAGCTTTGGCGGCTGGAAGCGCTCGCTGTTTGGCGATCTTCATGCGTATGGTCCGGATGGTGTTCGTTTCTACACTCGTCGTAAGGCGATTACACAGCGCTGGCCGCAACGGGCCAGCCATGAGGCTGCGCAGTTCGCGTTTCCGAGTAACAGTTAAGGGAAAGGAGCCCGCTTATGGCGGGCTCCCGATTCCTCACCCATTTCGCAGAGATTAACGAAGCTCCGACTCCAGCCAGGTACAAAACGCCTGTGCAGCCCCTGACAGCGGCTTGTTATGCGGCTTCAGCAGGTAGAAACCGGCAAGGCATTCAATGCTCTGATCGAGCGGCGACACAAGCTGTCCACGCAGCCTGGATTTCTCCACAAGTTCCTCGTTAAGCAGACACACGCCTGCGTTTTCAATCGCCATGCTCGCCGCGATTGCGTAACTATCGACGTAAAACCGCTGATAGTTTTCCGCCTCGCCTTGCGGGTAAGTAGCCAGCCAGTCACTCCAGCCATTGGGTGTGCCCAACACATCGATCAAGGGCAGGCTGAGCAATCCCCCGGCGTTGCGAAGTTTGGCGGCAACGTCCAACGAGCAGTAAGGTTTCAGCTCAGTCGAGAGCAGCTGTTGGATATCGTACTGCTGCCAGTTACCGGCACCATAACGAATCTCCAGCTCTGCGCTGGAAGGTGGCGCATCCGCCTCCCAGTTAACGCCGTACATGCGAAGAGAAATTTGCGGATACAGCTCAGCAAACCGCTCCATGCGCGGGGCGAGCCACAACTGCGCAAAGGAGTTGTTTACGCTCAATTCAAGTACGCCTTGGGCGACCGAGCTGAAGATGTTGTTCATCCCTTGGTGCATATGCCAAAGGCCTTCCCGGACCACTGCCAAATACGCCCGCCCCGATACGGTCAGCTGGATCGAACGTGTTTGCCTCAAAAACAGCGCCTTGCCGAGTTTGTGCTCGAGCAATTTTATCTGCTGGCTGACCGCCGACTGGCTCATGTTCAATTCAACCGCCGCAGCAGAAAAGCTCAGATGCCGCCCGACTGATTCAAACGTCCGAAGCCAGTTGAGCTGAAGGTTGGTCAACGACATTGCGGCACCCCGGCATAAGCCCTACTTATAAATGAAACTGGTATACATCGTTTGTAGTGCCATCTCAAGCGCCTTAGCATCGAATCCAGACGCCCGGAGCCCCGGCGAATCACGTCTCCAATTGACCCGTCAAAGGATCCCCCCGAGATGAAATCGGAAGCCAAAGTTTTAGTGATTGGTGGTGGTATTACTGGTGTGAGCACGCTTTACCATCTGGCCAAATCCGGCTGGACGGATGTCATGCTGGTGGAGAAGCTTGAACTGACATCGGGATCGACCTGGCACGCCGCGGGCAACCTTCCTTCGTTCAGCACCAGCCTGAACATCATGAAACTGCAGAAACACAGCATCGAGCTGTATCGGCAACTCGCCGAGCAGACCGGCCAATCGGTCGGCCATCATCAGACCGGTTCAATTCGACTGGCACACACCCAGGAACGTCTGGACGAGTTCAAACGCGTGTCGGGTCTAGCCACGCTGGCCGGTTTGCATGGCGTCGAAGTGGTCGACAACAAGCGTTTGAAAGAGCTGCACCCGTTCCTCGACACCGCCGGCTTGCTCGGAGGGCTCTGGGATCCTTACGACGGCCATATCGATCCGACCAGTGTGACCAATGCCATGGCTCAATTGGCCCGTGGTTACGGTGCTACGATTGTTCGGCACAATCCGGTCACTGCAATTACCCAGCTCGCCGACAAGAAGTGGCAGGTGACCACCGAGCAAGGCGTCATTCACGCAGACATCATCGTCAACGCTGCCGGGTTCAGAGCCAATGAGGTGGCGGCGATGATCGGCCATCAGTTCCCGATCTGCTCGCTCGAACATCAGTATCTGGTTACCGACAATATTCCAGCTCTGCTGGACAGGCCCGACCACCTGCCTCTGCTACGCGATCCGGATATTTCCTACTACCTGCGCCAGGAAGGCAAAGGACTGATCCTCGGCCCCTACGAGCGAGAGCCGGTGGCATGGGCCGTCGATGGCGTGCCAGCGACGTTCGGCCAGGAACTGTTGCAACCCGAACTGGACCGTCTGGAAGAGATCATCGGCGCGGCGATGGAACAGGTGGGCATCATCGGTGACGGCGGGATCAAGACCGTGGTCAATGGCCCTATCGTGTACACCCCGGATGGGCTTCCCCTACTTGGCCCCGTGCATGGCTACGACAACTACTTCGCTTGCGCAGGTTTTAGTTTCGGGATCACTCAGGGCGGTGGCGCAGGCCGTTATCTTGCTCAGTGGATCATCGACGGGCACCCCGAGGTTGAACTGTGGGAACTGGATTCCCGTCGCTTTGGTAGCTACGCGAACCTTTCCTACACAGTCGCCAAATCGCTTGAGCTGTACGCCAACGAGTACCAGTTGAGTTGCCCGAACGAATACGCGATGCGCCCGGCGTGTCGCGAGGTCAAAACCACACCGACTTACGAAATACTCAAACACAAGAATGCCGTATTCGGTGCCTATTACGGCTGGGAGCGCGCCAGCTGGTTTGCACAATCTGACAATGCCCCAGTCGAGAACTTCAGCTACAGCCGGGGCAATTGGGATGCAGCAGTCCGGTCGGAATGTGAAGCGGTGCAAAATCGCGTGGGTATCCTCGATCTGAGCGCCTTCACAAAATTCGAGATATCTGGAAAGGATGCTCATTCATTTCTGGATCGGATCAGCCCCAACCAGGTTCCTGCCAAATGCGGGGATGTAGCGCTCGCCCATGTACTCACCCCATCAGGAAGCGTGGCGTGGGAGTTCTCCATGACGCTTCTGGAAAGCGGCGCGTTTTACCTGATGTGCCCGGCGGCCTGTGAGCTGCTGATTGAAGATTGGCTGCGGCAACGGGCAGCGAAATACACGGATATCTCCATCGCGAATATCACCCGGGACTGGGGCACGCTCATCCTGGCTGGCCCTAAATCAAGGGAGGTGCTGTCCAAGCTCACCGACACCGATCTGAGCAATGAAGCATTCCCCTGGTTTACCGGCCAGGAGATCCAAGTCGTTGGCGCTCCCGTACGCGCGTTGCGGATGAACTTTGTCGGCGAATTGGGATGGGAACTCCACCATCCGCTCCAACACCAGCAGGCACTTTACGAAGCACTCGTTTGGGCGGGAGAAGCGTATGGAATCGTCGACTTCGGGCTGCGGGCCATGGACTCGATGCGCATCGAAAAAGGCTATCAAATCTGGGGCCGCGAGCTGACAACCGAGTACTCGGCGCTGGCTGCCAACATGGGCTACTTCATCAAGACCGATAAAGGCGATTTTGAAGGGCGTGCGGCAGTGCTGGCAGAAAAAGAGAAGCCGAGTGCCCACCGGCTCGTGCTGATGGAAGTCCAAGCAGGGCCTGCTGATGCATTGGGTAGTGAGCCCATTTTCCACCAAGGGAAACTGGTTGGGCTTACTACATCAGGATCCTACGGTTATCGCGTCAACAGGAGTTTGGCGATGGGCTTTATCAAGCGCGAACTTGCGTCCCTGGATACTGAACTCACCATCAAAATTCTGGGTGAAGAATGCTCTGCGAAAGTTATTCGTGGGTGCCTTTACGATCCTAAAGGCGAACGCCTGAAATCTTAATCATGCAACTGCCTCCATGGAAGTGGGGGCAGCTTCTGAACGCTAATGGGTAGGATGAAATGACCACTACACAACCTTTGGAAAAAGCGCCCAGTGCAGAGGCTTCCATAATCGATGGGAAGGCGTTTGCCGAAACCTTGCGCAAGAATGTTGCCGTCGGTGCAAGGGCCTTCAGGGAGAAGCGCGGCAGAGCCCCTGGGCTGGCTGTCGTACTAGTCGGGAGCGATCCTGCCAGCCAAGTTTACGTGAAGACCAAAATGAAGAAGGCGCTTGAGTCCGGGATTGACTCTTTCCCTCATCTGCTCGAAAGCGATACGTCCGAAGCAGACCTGCTGAACCTGATCGATAAGCTGAACAATGACCGCTATGTGCATGGGATTTTGGTGCAGCTTCCGCTGCCCGCCCATATCGATGAGTCGAAGGTTATTGCGGCAATTAACCCGGCCAAAGATGTCGACGGTTTCCATCCGATCAACGTGGGCCTGCTGGGTCAGGGTAAAGCCAAACTGATTCCCTGCACGCCTCTAGGATGCCTGATGATGTTGAAGGATCAGATAGGTGACCTTAGTGGCAAAAAAGCGGTAATTGTCGGCAGGTCCAACATCGTCGGAAAGCCAATGGCGAATTTGCTCTTGCAGGAAAACTGCACGGTCACGATTGTGCATTCCCGAACGCGAGATCTCATCGCTGAATGCCGTCAGGCCGACATACTTGTGGTAGCGATTGGACGGGCGGAATTTATTGATGCAAGAGCCATCAAGCCAGGTGCAGTGGTCATTGACGTTGGCATCAACAGAGTCGATAAAAACGGAGTATCGATTCTAGTCGGTGATGTCGATTTCGACTCTGCCAAGGACATCGCAGCGGCCATGACTCCAGTTCCAGGAGGCGTTGGCCCTATGACCGTTGCTTGTTTGATGAAGAACACCCTGGCAGCTGCGGAGGCGATTGAGAGTAATACTGCTGCACGCTACTGACAGTATAAATAGCGGAGCGGTTTAACCGATAACCGATCAATCCTTATGGAGAGGCCCGCCTTACCGCCTTACGTGGGCTTTTGCCAGCGTTTTCGTATCCGCCCTGTCATGCCTTCGTCACACCCACCAAGCACAATGCGGTCAGCCAAAGGGATTTGGCCCCATCGACAGAAAGCCCGGCTAAGTGCCAGGTTTTTTTTTCGTTCCAGCAACATGCTTTTCACGAAATGCTCACAGAACGGGGCGCAGATTGAACGGACAAAAGGATTTGACCCCATACAGAGAGCCCGCCATGCGCGGGCTTTTTGTTGTCAGCCATTCCCGCAGCTAAGCTCCCCACTCTCTCGAATGGAGTCGCAGCTATGCCCTCCCCCAATACTCGCTACCGGATGTCCTTAAGCGCCGGTACCAAAACCAGCTCGCCTTCGCCTTAGAGGTGGCCTTGATGGAGTTGAGGTCCAAAGCCCACCAATCAGGCTGTCCCCCGACGCCCCCCCTGCAACTGGACCCTGTGCACATGCGGTCTGGAGCCAGCGCGCTGTTCGGCGCGAAGGATGCCCCCCGTACGACACAGCTCATCAGATACACATCCCAAACTATATGCTCGCGGGCAAAATGGCATAATATGCCAAGGATCGAAAGAACCTGTTTGCTCAGAGCTGGAGCTAACTATGGCGACGCGAAACGTTGTGCTCACCCCTCACCAGAAACAGGTTATCCAGGACCTGGTACAGTCCGGCCGTTATCAGAATGCCAGCGAAGTGATGCGGGAAGGTTTGCGTCTATTGGAACAGCGCATCGCCGAAGACGCCGCCAAAATCGAGGCCCTGCGTCAGGCGACCTCGATAGGCATCATGGACCTTGAGCACGGGCGCTTCACTCAGTTGAACGAAGGGGATCTGGAGCATTTCCTTGAGGGATTGAGCCAGGTGGCAACCATCCCGGCGAGGGAGACACACTGAGCATCCCGCAGTGTCGGATTCCAACGCTGCGCGCACCGACATTGTCGGCATCCTCAGGCTCTCCCAGACGCAGGCTGACGCCTCGGCACATAAATTTCAGACAAAAAAAAGCCACTCATCTGAGTGGCTTTTTTTAAATCTTGGAGCGGGAAACGAGACTCGAACTCGCGACCCCGACCTTGGCAAGGTCGTGCTCTACCAACTGAGCTATTCCCGCGTCTTGGTGTGGCGCATTCTATAGATTCCCAACACGCCGTCAACCCTTTGATTCAAAAAAGTTTTATTTCGGATCAACATCGGTCCGCAGGTGCGGCCAGGCGGCGCGCAGGTATTGGACCATCGACCACAGCGTCAGGCCGGCGGACACCAGCAGCAAGGCATAACCCAACAGGACCCAGAAACTGAAGTCCGAGGGATTCGCCAGCAGGATCACCAGCGCGAGCATTTGTGCGGCGGTTTTCCATTTGCCGAGGTTCGACACGGCGACCTGGGCGCGGGCGCCCAGCTCGGCCATCCATTCGCGCAGGGCCGAGACGACGATTTCGCGGCCGATGATCACCGCCGCCGGCAAGGTCAGCCAGAGGTTGCCATGTTCCTGTACCAGCAGCACCAGGGCCACCGCGACCATCAGTTTGTCGGCCACCGGATCGAGGAACGCGCCGAACGGCGTGCTCTGCTCCAAGCGTCGGGCCAGGTAACCATCCAGCCAGTCCGTCGCGGCGGCGAAGGCAAAGACCGAGGCGGAGGCCACGTAACTCCAGTGATACGGCAAATAGAACAACAAAATGAAGATCGGGATGAGCAGGACGCGTAGGACGGTAATCAGGTTTGGGATATTCATCGGCACAACTGGCTACGAGGTTGACGGGCATTCTACTCGCTATGCAGGTTTGCATAAATCGACTCTGCAAGCTTTTTACTGATACCGGGTGCTTTGGCTATCTCCTCGATGCTGGCACGAGACAGCTCCTGCAAGCCACCAAAATGTTTCAACAGATCACGCCGGCGCGTGGGCCCGACCCCTGCCACGCCTTCCAGCGTGGAAGTGCGGCGGGTCTTGCCGCGGCGGGCACGGTGGCCGGTGATAGCGAAACGGTGGGCTTCGTCGCGGATCTGCTGGATCAGGTGCAGGGCCGGCGAATCCCCTTTGAGGGTGAACTCATGGGCCGCGTCGTTCAGGTACAGGGTCTCGAAACCGGCCTTGCGCGTCGCTCCTTTGGCCACGCCGAGCAGGATCAGGTCCGGGACCGCCAATTCATTGAGCACGTCGCGGGCCATGGACAATTGGCCTTTGCCGCCGTCCACCAGCAGGATATCCGGCAGCTTGCCCTCCCCGTCCTTGATCTTGCCGAAGCGCCGCATCAGCGCCTGGTGCATCGCCGCATAGTCATCGCCGGGGGTAACGCCCTCGATGTTGTAGCGCCGGTAATCGGACTTGATCGGGCCTTCCGGGCCGAACACTACGCAGGAGGCAACGGTTGCCTCGCCGCTTGAGTGGCTGATGTCGTAGCACTCGAGCCGCTGCGGTGGCTCGTCCAGATTCAAGACGTCAGCCAGGGCATCGAAGCGTGCCGCAACGTGCTGGCGGTTGGCCAAACGTGCACCGAGGGCCTGTTCGGCGTTGGTCACGGCCAGTTGTTGCCAGCGCGCGCGGGTTCCGCGCACACGGTGGCTGATGGTCAATTCGCGACCGCGTAGCTTGTCGATGGCTTCGATCAGGGCTGGGAAATCTTCATGGACCACGTTGACGATCAATTCGCTGGGCAAGTCGCGTTCAGGGCTGCTGATGTAGTACTGCCCCAGGAAAGCGGCCATGACTTCCGCCACGTCTTCCTCGATACCAACCTGGGGGAAGAAGTTCTTGCTGCCCAAGACGCGGCCGCCCCGCACGTTGATCAAGTGCACACAGGCGCCGCCCGGGTTGATGAACGCCGCCACGATATCGACGTCGCCGCTGCCGCCTTCCATGCTTTGCTGATCCTGGACCCGGCGCAGCAGCCCGATCTGGTCGCGAAGCTCGGCGGCGCGTTCGAATTCGAGGTTGATCGAAGCCTCTTCCATGGCGGCGGACAGCTCATCGGTCAACGCATTGCTGCGCCCTTCCAGGAACATCACGGAGTGACGCACGTCCTCGGCATACACCTCGGGCTCGACCAGCCCCACGCATGGCGCCTTGCAGCGTTTGATCTGGTATTGCAGGCACGGCCGGGTGCGGTTCTTGTAGTAACTGTCTTCGCATTGGCGAACGAAGAAGGTTTTCTGCAGCAGGCTCAGGCTTTCACGAATCGCCCCGGCGCTGGGGTAAGGACCGAAGTACCGTCCCTTCGCCTTCTTGGCTCCGCGATGAATGCTCAGGCGCGGAAACGCCCCGTCGGACAAGAACACGTACGGGTAGGATTTGTCGTCGCGCAGCAGGATGTTGTACGGCGGGCGCCACTCCTTGATCAGCGTCTGCTCAAGCAGCAACGCCTCGGTTTCGTTGGCCGTGATCGTGGTTTCGATTTGCGCGATACGCCCCACCAGGGCGGCCGTCTTCGGTGCGAGGCCGGTCTTGCGGAAATAACTGGCCAGGCGCTTCTTGAGGTTCTTGGCCTTGCCTACGTAAAGCAGGCGCGCATCGCTGTCGAACATGCGGTACACGCCAGGGCGGCCGCTGCAGGTCGACAGGAAGGCACTTGGATCAAACTGTTCAGTCATTATCAGGCGCTGGCATCGACCATGCCATGACGCACCGCCAGCAGCGTCAACTCGACGTCACTGCTGATCGAAAGCTTTTCGAAGATACGGTAACGGTAGGTATTGACGGTCTTGGGCGACAGGCAGAGTTTGTCGGAGATGATCTGGACCTTCTGGCAGCCGACAATCATCAAGGCAATCTGGATTTCTCGCTCGGAAAGCGCATCGAAGGGCGAATCGTTGGTCGGCTGGAACGACTTGATCGCCAGCTGCTGGGCAATCTGCGGGCTGATGTAGCGTTGCCCGGCAAACACCAGGCGGATCGCCTGGACCATCTCGTTCAGGCCGGCGCCCTTGGTGAGGTAGCCCGCCGCGCCTGCCTGCAACAACCGGGTCGGGAATGGATCTTCCTCACACACCGTTACCGCGACGACCTTGATATCAGGATGGCTGCGCAACAGCTTACGCGTGGCTTCAAGGCCGCCGATGCCCGGCATCTTGACGTCCATCAGAACCACGTCGGGTTTCAATTCCCGCGCCTTGATCAGGGATTCCTCCCCGGACTCGGCCTGGCCAACTACCTGCAGGCCATCGATGTCAGCCAGCATCCGCGTAATGCCCGTACGGACGAGATCATGGTCATCGACCACTAACACCCTAATCAAGCAGACACCTCACGATTTTGGTCTTGTATGGGTTGCCCCACACCTTAGCAAAAAAGCACTCGGCAGACCTAGCGCAAACAGGCAGATAAAAGTTACAACACATCTTCTCGGCCCGACACTCGAAGCCTCAAGCACCTACGTCTCGCTGCATCCTCAGGAAACACTCGTCTTCGCCGACCACCTGCAGCCCCATGCGCTCATAAAGGGCCCTGGCCGGATTATCCTTGAAGACCGTCAGGCGCAATGCCGGTCGATGTTCAAGTGCCACCATCCGCCAGACCTGTCCGATCGCCCAGGTTCCGGCACCCTGCCGACGAAACGCCTGGTCTATCTGCAGCTCGCGGATATACAAGGCGCGAGCGTCACGGCTAAGGCTGACAAAACCCAGCGCCTGGTCATCACGGTGGATGATCCAGTTCAGGCGGATGACCCAGGCCAGGTCGAACGCTTCGTCCTGCCACAGCAAATCATGGCGCAGATAATAGGGAAGCATGTTGCGGCAAGTCAGTTGCCGGGCGAAATCGATGTCGCCGACCTCAGCCAGGCGCCATTGGAAACTCATGGAAACCTCGTCAAAGCGGCACGACCTGCCCGGCCCAGCCATCGCCACTGCGACGGGCGATAACCAACGACTCGCCAACGCCGGGTGCCGCTGCGATCAGCGAACCGCCGGGGCCCCAGATCGCGCTGCGACCCGCTGACTCCCAGCCCCCGGTGGCGCCACCATGATTGGCCATCAGGACCGTCATGGCGTGTTGCCGGGCATAACCTTGCAGCAACGTCGTGTCCGGCAGGTAGCCGCCTTCGGTGATCAACACACCCGCCGCATACACCGTGGCGCCCCGCTCCGCGGCTGCGGCGGCATGGCTGGCGTGGCAGAAATCGGCACACACCGCCCAGGCGACGCGATCCGTCCCCATCCGCAGCAACGAACCGCCATGACCAGGCGCAAAGGCGACCTCTTCGCCAGGGTGCAAGTGCTGTTTGCTGTAGACCCCAAGGGAGCCATCCGCCCCCAGGATCAATGCGCCGATCATCACGGGTGCGCCTGCCAACAGGCGGATCGGCATGCCGACCACAGTGGTCAAACGCAACTCGTGCGCCAGGTCGCGCAGCGGCTGCAAGATAGCGTCGTCAGGCAGTATCGCCAACTCCTCGGCCAGATCCCGCTCATAACCGGTGAGTGACAACTCGGGAAATACCAGCATTTGCACGTCCTGCTCGGCAGCGGCCTGCATGAAAGACTGGTGGCGCAGTCGATTGGCGCTGACGTCCCCGGCAATGGATATGGCCTGTGCGGCAGCAAAGACTGAAGCGTTCATGGTTCGTCCGAAAGAGTCAGAACAAGGCAGGAGTTTGTCATAAAGCCGGCCGGACTCAAGCGAGGCGAATGTTTTTAAACGCCTGATAGAATTTTCTTATTGAACGGCTGCGTCGCGCTCTAGTAAGCTCGGGACCATTCATCGGAGACAGACCATGTTCAACGCCCTCTCACCGCTTCAACCTGCCAGCGCCCTGCGCTCGCTTGCGGTTGCCTGGGCGAACAAGGTGCAGACTCCGGTCAGCTTTTATTTTGGGTATTGGTTTAGCCACTGGCGCGCCTGATACCCAACCGGCGCCCATGAAAAACGGGTCGCCTTCCAGAGTTTTCCAAACCCCCGGTCGGCCTCCCGACCGGGGGTTTTGTTTTTCAGGCCCCAGACATTCGCAGTACCAGACAACTTGAGGATTGAGCCATGAACTACGCCACTTATTACCGTTACGACAGTTTTTCCGCCTGGCGATTTACCAGCCACCGCTCGGGACAGCCTGCCGCCTCCGATCGGTCACCTACCGGTGGCATGCCTACGTTGCGGGCCATTACGGCCAATTGTCGAACACCCCAATAGGGCCGACGCGCGGGACTGAACCCGCTGCCCGTCCAGGAAGCCAGATCATGAATTCGTCCGTCTCCGCTTTGCCGCTGTCCACGCTCAATCCTGCCAATGAAGCCTTGACCCTGCGCTTGCCAAGCGCGTTGCAGCTCAAGCAACAATTGCCACTTGATGCGGCGTTGAGTCACCAAGTCGGCGTCCATCGCCAAGCGATCCGCGCAATCCTCAATGGCGAGGATTCCCGCCTGTTGGTCATCGTCGGCCCTTGCTCCATCCACGACCCGAAATCCGCTCTCGAATACGCCGCCAACCTGGCCCGTCTTGCCCGGGAGGTGAGCGACAGCATGCTGCTGGTGATGCGTGCCTACGTCGAGAAGCCGCGCACCACCATTGGCTGGAAAGGCCTGGCCTACGATCCTCACCTCGACGGCAGTGATGACATGGCCGCCGGTCTCGGCCTGTCTCGGGAATTGATGCGTGAAATGCTGCGACTCGGCCTGCCCGTCGCCACGGAGTTGTTGCAGCCCATGGCTGCCGGTTACTTCGACGACTTGCTAAGTTGGGTAGCGATCGGCGCCCGCACCACCGAATCGCAGATTCACCGGGAGATGGCCAGCGGCCTGGGCATGCCGGTAGGGTTCAAGAACGGCACGGACGGCGGCGTCGGCATCGCCTGTGACGCCATGCGCTCCGCGGCTCACCCTCATCGGCATTTCGGCGTCGACAGCCAGGGACATCCGGCGATCATCCAGACCCCGGGCAACCCCGACACGCATTTGGTGCTGCGCGGCGGCCATCGCGGTCCGAACTACGATCGCCAGAGCGTGGCCCAGATACACGACGACCTGGCTCGCCTCAAAATCCCGCCCCGCATCATGGTCGATTGCAGCCACGCCAACAGCGGCAAGGACCCACTGCGCCAACCCCAGGTGTTCAATGACGTTTTGGAACAACGGCTACTGGGCAATCACGCCCTCATCGGCATGATGCTTGAAAGCCATCTGTTCGAGGGCTGCCAGCCATTGGGCCCGGCGATGCGCTACGGGGTGTCAGTCACCGATGGGTGTCTCGGCTGGGAATCCACCGAGCAGCTATTACGTCAGGCTCACGGCAGGTTGCAATCGCTGGCGTGAACGCCTTGAACCATCGGCAAGCCCTCATTCGGTGCGGGGCTTGCCGCCGCCAGGCAGCCCGGAACGCACCTGAAGGGTCTCGGTGGCAGACCGCTGGCTGACATCATCCAGGCGCTCTACCTGATAAAAGAAATGGACCGGACGGTCGAGTTGATCCCGCCAATAAGCGGCGGGCACCTTGAAGACCACCGGCTGGCCTGCCGTCTCCTCGGTAATCAAACAGTCGCGGACGGTGAAATAAATGCCATCGCACTGAAACCAGACCAGTTCCCCCGCCTCCAGTCCAACCCCGTCGATGACCACTGTCGCCGCGTCATCAAGCGCGTCGACATCAAGCCAACCATCATGCGCCTCCAGGATGACCGGCGCCTTCAGCGCGGGGCGCACCAGCGGACCTATGTGGATCGACAACGATTCGGCCCGGCGCACCAGGTGCCCTCGCCTGACGACATAGGTCAAGCTCAGCGAATGCCCCAAATGGGGAGCGATATTGGCGTGTTCAATCCAGAACGAAACTTCACGGCCCACCGCATAGGCTTCGATATCGAGTTCGTCGCGCCATAACGGCTTCGAATCACGGCTGGCAATGAGGATGATTCGATCGCCTGCCGCCATTCTTGAATATGGCCGCACGGTGAGCAGCGTGCCCTCAGGTACTCGCTTTGGATCGAGACTCCCACCCACCGCATCGTTGGCGATGGGCGGCAACAAATGCGTCGGTACATCTCCGATCACCAACTGCAAGGGGTCCGAAACCAGCCCGTCGGTCAGTTGCTTGCCGGTTACCCGATACGAAAGTTCCAACGAGCCCCCCTCCAACTCGGCGAGGTGAGGTTCGCGCACGACAAACACGACGTCGCGCCCTACCTGCCGTCCCGTGACAAACCGGCGGACTTCATGACGGTATGGCTCGCCATCGTTATTGAGGCCATGCCAACGCAACAGCACTTCATCGCCACAGGCCATCATCGGGTATGGCACGACCGTGACGACAACCTTGCTCCAGGCGGGATTGATCACGCCTCCCTGGGCCCTTGCCAGCACAGGCGCCGGCAGTTTGTGCGGCGAACGCCTTGTTTTGGCAACAGATGATTCAACAGTCATTTCCTGGCTCCAATCCTTGGACAAAGGCACCGCCTGATGTGACGGTGCCGGATGAAGCCATTGAAATTGCTTGTGCCCAGACAGGCAATCAGACAACACGACGCGAAGAGTAGTCTCCAGCAACTGAGGTTGTAGCTTTGAAGTGCGCTCGCTATCAGACGCATCTCTTGGTCCTAGGCATCATCCCGCCTCGCAAGAAACTTCTCGCGTTCTTTATTCCGGTTTCCGCAGCTCGCAGCGGTCTTGTCCTACACCGCCCGCTCATCGCCTCGATTAGAGTGGCGCTGGCAACACAACATGAACCTCTTCGAAAAAGGTATGAACATGCAACGGAATGCAACTACGCGCTTTCCCATCTTATTGGTCCATGGTTTGTTCGGGTTCGAAAAGGTTGGGCAATCCGAACTTTTCCGTGACATCAAAGAAGCCCTACGTACGGCCGGTGCCCGAGTGTTCATCCCGTACGTATCAGTCACGCACTGCAATGAGGCCCGTGGCGAGCAGTTACTGGCGCAGATTGAGCGGGTCCTTGATGGGACCGGTGCCCCCAGGGTCAACCTGATCGGTCACGGCCAAGGCGCGCTGGCCGCCCGCTATGCTGCGGCGATGGCACCGGACCTTGTCGCCTCGGTCACTTCGGTCAACGGGCCCAATCAGGGTTCGGAACTGGCGGACTTCCTGCGCAAGGCGTTGACCCCAGGCCGTCTGCCGGAGCAAGTCGCGAGTCGGGTCGCGACGCTTTTTGCCGACTTCATTTCATCGCTCAGCGGCCAGGCAAAGCTCCCGCAACATGCCATCGCGGCACTGGCAGCGCTGACCACCGAAGGCGTGGGCGCGTTCAATGACAAATACCCCCAAGGCCTGCCCCGTAGCTGGGGAGGCAACGGCCCGCAAGAGGTCAACGGCGTGCGCTATTACTCGTGGAGCGGGACGGTGCGAGACACCGCGGATACCGCGCACGGTTTCTGCCAGGCCTTCTCCGAATATTTCATCACCGAGGCTGGGCAGAACGATGGCATCGTCGGGCGCTACAGCTCGCATCTAGGCAAGGTCATTCGCTCCGATTACCCCATGGACCACTTGGACGCGATCAACCAATCGGTCGGCGGCGAACGATGCAAGGGAACCGATCCGGTGGCGCTCTACCTGAGGCACGCCGAGCGCCTGCGAATCGTCGGGCTTTGACGCATTTTTGACAACAAACCCGTACCAATTCCGGTAGGCTGACCACTTTTAAAGACATTGAAAGGATTTTTCCCATGGCCAAAGCCACTGCCCGCCACATCCTGGTTTCCAGCGAAGAGAAGTGCAACGAACTCAAGGCTCAGATCGAAGGTGGCGCCGATTTCGCTGAAATCGCCAAGGCCAATTCCACTTGCCCGTCCAGCCGCCAGGGCGGCGACCTGGGTTCGTTCGGTCCAGGCCAGATGGTCAAGGAATTCGACACCGTGGTCTTCAGCGCCCCCATCAATGTGGTCCAGGGCCCGGTCAAGACCCAGTTCGGCTATCACCTGCTGGAAGTGACCAGCCGCCAGGACTGATCCCGGTCTATCGACATGACGGCCCGCCTTTTGGTGGGCCGTCATGTTTGGGTCATGCGAGGGACTGGCGATCGACACGTCGCTCGCGTACAAATCGTGGTCATCGATCACCCGGCGTTAAGGCTGACAATGCGACTGGCGTTTCCCTCCTGGCTGTTCACTGCCGTGCTCCTGCTGACAGGCGCCGCAACGGTGAATGCTACCCCCCAACATGCCCTGACCGTTTACGGCGAACCGGCCAAGTACGCCGAAGGTTTCGGTCATTTCGCCTATGCCAATCCCCAGGCCCCCAAGGGCGGCACGATGCGCCGCTCAGCCATGGAGATCGGCCATTTCGACCACGTACTGCCCTATATCGACAAAGGCATCGGCGTCAGCCAGGTCGATGGCATGCTCTATTCGCCACTGGCCCAGCGCTCGCTGGACGAGCCCTATACCGTCTACGGGCTGGTTGCCGAGAAAATGGAACGCGCCGAGGACGGCCTGTCGATACGTTTCTACCTCAATCCCAAGGCACGTTTTGCCGATGGCAAGCCCATCACCGCGCAAGATGTGCGCTACAGCTTCAATCTGCTGATGACCCAGGGCAGCCTGCGCTATCGCACCCAATTCGCCGCCGTCAAGGGTGTCGAGGTGGAGTCGGAACGCACCGTTCGCTTCGACTTCAAGAACAACGAAAGCCGCACCCTGCCCCTGGACATCGCCACCCTGCCGGTTTTCCCCGAGCACTGGTGGAAAACCCGCGACTTCGCCAACGGCGGCGGCTACGAGCCGCCCCTGGGCAGCGGTCCATACCGGGTGAGCAAGGTCGACTCGGGCCGCAGCATCACCTTCGAGCGCAACGCCGACTGGTGGGGCAAGGACCTGCCGGTCAGCCGCGGCCTCTATAATTTCGACCACTTCAGCATCGAGTACTTCGGGGACACCGACGTGGCCCGGCAAGTCCTGCGCGGCGGCGCGTACGACTACAACCGTGAGTTCTCCGCCACCGGCTATTCCATTGGCTACGACAGCCCCGCCCTGCGCGACGGTCGCCTGCAAAAGGCCCACCTCGCCACCGAGGCGCCCCAGCCGGCCCAGGGCTTCGTGTTCAATCTGCAACGACCACAATTCCAGGACCGCCGCGTACGCCAGGCGCTGGCCATGCTCTGGGATTTCGAGTGGAGCAATCGCCAGATGATGCGCAACCTCTACGTGCGTCAACAGAGCTATTTCTCCAACACCGACCTCGCCGCCCGGCAACTGCCCGATGCAGGCGAACTGGCAATTCTAGAACCGTTGCGCGGCATGGTACCCGAGGAGGTCTTCAACCAGGTCTTCGAGGCGCCGAAAACCGACGGCAGCGGCATCATCCGTGACAAGCAACTGCAAGCCCTGGCATTGCTGGAACAGGCCGGCTGGAAACCTGACGGCGATCGCCTGGTGAACGCCGAAGGCGAGGCCCTGAGCTTCACCTTCCTGGTGACCCAGAACGGTATCGATCGCCTCCTGCTCCCCTATAAGCGGACCCTGGCGCAGATCGGCATCGACATGAACATCCGGCGCATCGACTCGTCCCAGTATGTCAACCGCCTGATGAGCCGCGACTACGACATGATCATCACTGGCTATCCCGTCAGCACTTCGCCGGGCACGGAACTCTACAACTACTTTGGCTCGGCGGCGGCCACCGACCCCGGCGCGAACAACTACATGGTCTTGCAGAACCCCGCCGTGGACGCTCTCATCGACGGCCTGGTCAAAGCCACCACCCAGGGCGATATGCTCCGCCATGCCCATGCGCTGGACCGGGTGCTGCAATGGAATTACTACTGGATTCCCAACTATTACCCGCCCGGCAGCTCCACCGTGTGGTGGAATCGCTTCGGCATGCCGAAAGTCCAGGCGAGCAATGACGAAGCCATCGAGAGCTGGTGGGAAGTCAGCACCACGCCGCTGACCAACGAGCAGATGACCGCCGAACGCATCAAGCGCGGCTCGCCTGGAGGGCATCACTGATGTGGACTTACATTGCGCGGCGCCTGCTGCTGATCATTCCCACGCTGGTGATTATCCTGCTGGTGAACTTCGTCATCGTCCAGGCCGCGCCGGGCGGACCGGTGGAACAGGCGATCGCTCACCTGCAGGGCATCGGCGGGGCCGGCGTCGGCAGCTCGGGCAATGCCATGACCGGCAGCTCCCGCGCCAGCCGTGGGCTGGACCCGCAACTGATCAAGGACATCGAGAAACAGTACGGCTTCGACAAACCCGCCCACGAGCGCCTGTGGCTGATGCTCACCAGCTACGCCCGCCTGGACTTCGGCAAGAGCTTTTTCCGCGGCGCCACGGTCACCGACCTGATCCTGGAAAAAATGCCGGTGACGATTTCCCTCGGGCTCTGGGCGACATTGATCACCTACCTGGTGTCGATCCCACTGGGCATACGCAAAGCGGTGCATCACGGTTCGGCCTTCGATGTGTGGAGCAGCACTGCGATCATCATCGGCTACGCCATGCCGGCGTTCCTGTTCGCGATGTTCCTGATCGTGGTGTTCGCCGGCGGCACTTCGCTCAATTGGTTCCCGGTGCGCGGCCTGGTCTCGGACAATTTTGAATCCCTGTCGACCCTGGGCAAGATCGCCGATTACTTCTGGCACCTGGTGCTGCCGGTCACGTCGCTGGTGATCGGCGGCTTCGCCACCCTGACGATCCTGACCAAGAACTCGTTCCTCAACGAAATCACCCGGCAATACGTAGTGACCGCGCGGGCCAAGGGCATGAGCGAACGCCGGGTGCTGTACGGCCACGTGTTCCGCAACGCGATGCTGCTGGTGGTGTCGGGCATTCCCCAGGCATTCATCAGCGTGTTTTTCGCCGGCTCGTTGCTGATCGAGGTGATCTTCTCCCTCGACGGCCTGGGCCGCATGAGCTATGAAGCCGCCGTGTCCCGGGACTATCCGGTGGTGTTCGGCTCGCTGTTCATCTTTACGCTGTTCGGCCTGCTGATCAAACTCATCGGCGACCTCTGCTACACCCTGGTGGACCCGCGCATCGACTTCGCCGCGAGGAACGCCTGATGTTCAAGCTTTCCCCCTTGGGCCGCCGCCGGTTCGAGCGCTTCAAGAAGAACCGTCGCGGCTGGTGGTCGCTGTGGTTGTTCATCGGTCTGTTCATCCTGACGTTGGGCGGTGAACTGATCGCCAACGACAAACCCCTGGTGGTGAGCTACCAGGACTCGCTGTACTTCCCGGTGTTCAAGCGCCACACCGAACAGGAGTTTGGCGGCCAGTTGCCGTTCCAGGCCGACTATCGCAGCAGTTATGTCCAGGACCTGATTCACAAGGGCGGCGGCTGGCTGCTGTTTCCGCCCATCCCGTTCAGCGATGACACGCCCAACTACGACCTCAACCAACCGGCGCCAAGCCCTCCGTCGAGCGTCAACTGGCTGGGCACCGACGACCAGGCGCGGGACGTCCTGGCGCGGGTCATCTTCGGCGCGCGGGTGTCGATCCTGTTTGCCCTGGCCTTGACCGCCATCAGCGCGTTGATCGGCATCGCCGCCGGGGCCTTGCAAGGTTATTACGGCGGCTGGGTGGACCTGCTTGGGCAACGCCTGCTGGAAGTCTGGTCCGGGCTGCCGGTGCTCTACCTGCTGATCATCCTGTCCGGTTTCGTCGAGCCGAATTTCTGGTGGCTGCTGGGGATCATGGCGCTGTTTTCCTGGCTGGCCCTGGTGGACGTGGTACGTGCCGAGTTCCTGCGCGGGCGCAACCTCGAATACGTCAAGGCCGCCAGGGCTTTGGGCTTGTCAGACCGCAAAGTCATCGTTCGGCATATCCTGCCCAACGCGATGAACGCCACCCTGAGCTACCTGCCCTTTATTCTCACCGGGGCGATCTCCACCCTGACGGCCCTGGATTTCCTCGGATTCGGCATGCCGGCCGGCAGCGCATCCCTGGGTGAGCTGATCGCCCAGGGCAAGCAGAACCTGCAAGCACCGTGGCTGGGACTGACGGCGTTTTTCACGTTGGCGCTGATTCTTTCCCTGCTGGTGTTTATCGGTGAAGCGTTGCGAGACGCGTTTGACCCTCGGTCTTGACCCACGATCATGAAGCGGAACCTTGAGATGAGCGACAACCTGATCGAAATTCGCGACCTGAGCGTGGCCTTCAACGACCAGACGGTGGTGCGCAACCTGTGCCTGGACATTCGCCCCGGCGAGTGCCTGGCACTGGTGGGCGAGTCGGGTTCCGGCAAGTCGGTCACGGCGCATTCGATCCTGCAACTGCTGCCGGAAACCGGCACGCGCACCACCGGCAGCATTCGCTATCGCGGCGAGGAACTGGTGGGTGCCGAGGCCAAGACTTTGCGCGAACTGCGCGGCAACCGGATCGCCATGATCTTCCAGGAGCCGATGACCTCGCTGAACCCGCTGCACAGCGTCGAAAAGCAGATCGGCGAAACCCTGATGCTGCATCGAGGCCTGGGTGGCAAGGCCGCGCGCCAGCGCATCCTGGAACTGCTCGCCCTGGTCGGCATCCAGAAACGCGCCGAACGCCTCAAGGCCTATCCGCATCAGCTTTCCGGCGGCCAGCGCCAACGCGTGATGATCGCCATGGCCCTGGCTTGCGAGCCGGAACTGCTGATCGCCGACGAACCGACCACCGCCCTCGACGTGACCGTGCAGCGCAAGATCCTGCTGCTGCTCAAGTCGCTGCAGCAGCGCCTTGGCATGTCCCTGCTGCTGATCAGCCACGACCTCAACCTGGTACGCAGCATCGCCCAACGGGTGTGCGTGATGAAGGCCGGGGAAATCGTCGAGCAGGCGCCGTGCGAGACGCTGTTCAGCGCACCGAAACACCCCTATAGCTGCGAATTGCTGCATGCCGAACCGGAAGGCGAAGCCCTGCCCCGGGATGAACGCGAAGAAGTCCTGCAAGTCGAGGACCTGCGGGTCAGCTTCCCCCTCGGCGGTGGGTTGTTCCGGCGCAAGGAATATCTGCGCGCCGTGGACGGCATCAGCCTGAGCATCCAGCGCGGCAAGACCCTGGGCATCGTCGGCGAGTCCGGCTCCGGCAAATCCACGCTCGGCCAGGCGATCCTGCGGCTGATCGAATCCGAAGGCAGCATCCGTTTCCAGGGCAATGCGCTGGATCATCTGTCACACAAGGAACTGCGGCCCTGGCGCAAACAGATGCAAATCGTTTTCCAGGACCCGTTCGGCAGCCTCAGCCCGCGCATGTCGGTGCAACAGATCATCAGCGAAGGCCTGGAAGTCCATAGTCCCTCCAGCGCCGCGCAGTGCGAAGCGCGGGTGATCCAGGCGCTCAAGGAAGTCGGTCTCGATCCACAGAGCCGGCATCGCTATCCCCACGAGTTTTCCGGCGGCCAGCGCCAGCGCATCGCCATCGCCCGGGCGCTGGTGCTCAAGCCAGCGTTGATCCTGCTGGACGAACCCACCTCAGCCCTCGACCGCACCGTGCAGAAACAAGTGGTCGCCCTGCTCCGCGACCTTCAGCAAAAGCACGGCCTGACTTACCTGTTCATCAGCCACGACCTGGCGGTGGTGCGCGCCCTGGCCCACGACATGCTCGTGATCAAGGACGGCAAGGTGGTCGAACAAGGCGCCAGCCATGACGTGTTCGACTCACCCCAGCATCCGTATACCAAGGAGTTGTTGGCGGCGGCGCATCCGGGGTCAGCCTGACGCGATCAGGCGTCGCCTCGCTGATCCATGGCGTGGGCAAACTCGCCAATCACCTCGACCACCTGCTGCGCGCCGCGATGGATGTCCAGGATCACCGTGCCTGCCTGGTTCGCCAGCTTCACGCCTTGCTCTGCCTTGAGCGTACTGGATTGCATGCTGGTCACCGCCTGCCTGGCCAGCTCGCGGTTCTTGCCGACCACGTCGGAGATGGCCACGGTGGCCTGGCTGGTGCGGCGCGCAAGGTTGCGCACCTCATCGGCGACCACCGCGAAACCACGCCCCTGCTCCCCGGCCCGGGCTGCTTCGATAGCGGCATTGAGCGCCAGCAGGTTGGTCTGCTCCGCGATCCCGCGGATGGCGTCGACGATGCTGCCGATTTCTTCGGACTGGGCACTCAAGGCACCAATGCCCAGGGCGACCTGCTGCAGTTCATCGGCAATGCTCTGCACCACCGTCACGGTTTGCTGGACAACCGAGGTGCCCATTTGCGTGTGCTCATCGGTTTTTCGCGATGTTTCGAAGGCCAGTCGCGCCGCTTTTGATTCAGTCTGGCGCTGCTCGACCTCGCGAGTGCTGTCGGTGGCGAACTTGACCACGCCATACAAGCGGCCATTGGCGTCGTAGAGCGGGTTGTACGTTGCTTGCAGCCAGACCGTCGCGCCTCGTTTATCGACGCGCTGGAACAGCCCGCTCATGTATTGGCCACGGTTCAGCGCGGCCCAAAAGCCGCGATAGGCTTCGTCCTGCACTTCGTTGGGCTTGCAGAACAGGCGGTGGTGCTGGCCGAGCACGTCTTCGCGTCGATACCCCATGACCTTGAGGAAATTGTCGTTGGCCCGCAGCACGGTACCGCTCAGGTCGAACTCGATGACCGCCATGGAACGGTCGATCGCCTGCATGACACTGGACTCGGCCTGGGCGCGCAGCACGCGCTCGTGGCGGTCGCGCACTATCTGGATAACGCTTTGAATGCCTGAGCCCTGACCGCGCACCGCTACATAGCTGGCCTCCACCCAGATCCCATCGCCCTCGCGCCGCCGGTGCAGAAACTGCGCCTCGGCGCTTTCGCCACGCCCCAACTGCTGCCACAACGCTGCGTTTTCCTGGCTGCGGGCGTAGGCAGGTTCGTAGAACATGGAATGATGCTGGCCCACGATCTCGTCGAGAGAATAACCGGTCATTTTCAGAAAAAGCGCACTGGCGCCAAGCACCTCGCCCGTTGCGCTGAACTCGACCATCGCCATGGCGTCATGGAGCGCCACCCGCTCCGCTTCAAGAATCGCCTGCCTGGCCTGGATGTGTTGCAAAGCGTCCTGATGCTTGCGAGTGCGAATGAACATGGGTACCGCTCCCCGAGACGTTGACTGGACAGCATTAAGCCATCACCCAACAAAACTTGTACAGTTTTATATTTCTGTACAATTCAAAGAGCTTTTCTCTTTACGCAGCTTGGTCATCAGCTCCAGCCCATCTTCCAACGCCTGCTGTCCCGTAGCGCCTGCCAGTCCATAAGCTCGCTGCGGGCGCTGTGAACAGCCTGCAACTCGACCTGGGTCGGTGCTCCCTGATCGTCGCAAAGCAACTGGATGACGAGAAAATGCTTCTCCCGATTGACCGGCTCGCAGGCCGTCCACTTGGAAAGCTTGAGCTTCCGAGGATTGAATTTGTTCATGGTTCGTTCGCAATTTTTATGTACAGAGTCGCTCAACTGTACAAGTTTATAGATCACCTCACCACGACGATTCAGAAGGGAGTGTTGAACAGCCTTCGTGCCTCGGCATAATGCCGCCAAACGACCGGCTTCCTACCGCAAGCCTGCCCTTCCCGGAAATGGACGATGAACCCCACCGAAAGCCTCAAGGATTACAAGCGCGTGCGCACGCTGGCGATCCGCTCGTTGTTCGAGATCATCGAGCAGTCCAGTGAAGGCACGGTGATCGTCGACCGTGACGCCAATATCGTCTGGATGAACGAACGCTATGCCCGTCGCTTCGGCCTGAATTCGGCGCAGGAGGCCATTGGGCGGGCGTGCGAAAGCGTCATCCCGGGCAGCCTGCTGCGCGAGGTGGTGCGCACCGGGCGGCCGATCCTGCTGGACATGCAGGACACCCCCAAGGAACCGCTGGTGGTGATGCGCCTGCCGATCCATGACAATGCCGGCGCGGTGATCGGCGCCATCGGCTTTGCCTTGTTCGACGAATTGCGCAGCCTGTCGCCGATGCTCAAGCGCTACTTGAGCATGCAGGAGGAGCTGGCCTCCACCCGCTCGCTGCTGCGGGCGCGGCAGACCAAGTACAACTTTGCTCATTTCATTGGCACCAGCAGCGCCGGCCTTGAAGTCAAGCGCCGCGCCCGACGCAGCGCCAGCACCGATTCGCCGGTGCTGCTGCTCGGTGAAACCGGCACCGGCAAGGAGTTGCTGGCCCAGGCAATCCACAGTGCCTCGCCGCGGGCCCACAAGGCCTTCGTCAGCATCAACAGCGCCGCGATACCGGAATCTTTGCTGGAAGCCGAGTTCTTCGGCACCGCGCCCGGCGCTTTCACCGGCGCCGACCGCAAGGGCCGCGCTGGCAAACTGCAAATCGCCCAGGGTGGGACGCTGTTCCTCGACGAAATCGGCGATATGCCGCTGCCCTTGCAAAGCAAACTGCTGCGCGTGTTGCAGGAAAAAGAATACGAACCGGTCGGCTCCAACGAGGTGCTGCAAAGCGACGTCCGGGTGATCGCCGCGACATCCACCGACCTGGAAGCCGCGATCAAGCGCGGCGAATTCCGTGCGGATCTGTATTACCGCCTCAATGTATTGCCGATCCAGGTCCCGCCGCTGCGCGAACGCCTGGATGACCTGCCCGCCCTGAGCGAGGCGATCCTCGAAGAACTGCGCAGCCAACACGAACTGCACCGCGACGCCCTCGACCTGCTGGGCCAGCATGCGTGGCCGGGCAACATCCGGGAGTTGCGCAACGTGCTGGAACGCGCGGCGCTGCTCAGTGACGACCTGGTGCTCACCGCCACCGACATTCGCGCGGCCATTGGGACTTTCACTCCGGTCGTGCGGGCGACGATCCCCAGCCTGGAGCCGTTGCCCCAGGAAACCTTCAGCCAGGCCCGGGCCCGATTCGATCGACATCTGATCGAAACCACCCTCGCGCAATGCGATGGGCGGGTAATCGAGGCTGCCGAGCGGTTGGGGCTGGGCAGGTCGACGCTGTACAAGAAGATGGTGGCGTTGGGGATTGCGGAGTCTCAACAAAGAGACTCAATTCTCTATAAATAGACTTCTAATTTGGAGCGCTTTGCGCTCATCGCGAGCAAGCTCGCTCCACAGGAATTGGCGTTCTTCCTGATACCGAGATCACCTGTGGGAGCGAGCTTGCCCGCGATGAGATCAGCAATCCCAATAAAAATCTCAAAACAGAGACAAAGTTCTCAAGCTCTCCTCACAATTCTCAATAAATCCCTTATATTTCAGCCACTTAATCATCTGGCACAAAACTCGCTATAGCCCTCCCCACGCATCACCCCACAAAAATAACAATCCAGGAGACACACCATGAGTGTGATCATTGCCTTGGCAGCCCTCACGCTGCTGATGGTTGCCGCCTACCGTGGCTACAGCGTTATCCTCTTCGCCCCCATCGCCGCCCTCGGCGCGGTCCTGCTCACCGATCCGTCCGCCGTCGCCCCCGCGTTCACCGGGGTGTTCATGGACAAGATGGTCGGCTTCATCAAACTCTATTTCCCGGTGTTCCTGCTCGGCGCGGTGTTCGGCAAGCTGATCGAGCTGTCGGGTTTCTCCCGCTCCATCGTCGCGGCGGCGATTCGCCTCTTGGGCACACGCCAGGCCATGTTGGTGATCGTGCTGGTCTGCGCGCTGCTCACTTATGGCGGCGTGTCGCTGTTCGTCGTGGTCTTCGCGGTGTACCCGTTCGCAGCCGAGATGTTCCGCCAGAGCAATATCCCCAAGCGACTGATCCCGGCCACCATCGCCCTCGGCGCCTTCTCGTTCACCATGGACGCTTTGCCCGGCACGCCGCAGATCCAGAACATCATCCCGAGTACCTTCTTCAACACCACCGCCTGGGCGGCACCGTGGCTGGGGGTGATCGGTACGCTGTTCGTGTTCAGCATCGGCATGCTGTTCTTGCAGCGCCAACGCAACAAGGCCCTGCGCCTGGGCGAAGGCTACGGCACCGAGCTGCGCAACGAGCCGGAGACCGCCGAAGACATCAAGCTGCCCAATCCCTGGATCGCCGTCTCGCCGCTGCTGGCGGTGGGGATCATGAACCTGCTGTTCACCCAGTGGATTCCCCAGTGGTACGGCAAGACCCATAGCCTGGCGTTGCCGGGCATGGCGGCACCGGTGACCAGCGACGTCGCCAAGCTCACCGCGATCTGGGCCGTGCAAGCGGCCTTGCTGGTGGGCATCGTCATGGTGCTGCTGTTCGGTTTCCGGGCCATTCGCAGCAAACTCGCCGAAGGCAGCAAGAGCGCGGTGGGCGGTGCGTTGCTCGCGGCGATGAACACCGCCTCGGAATACGGTTTCGGTGCGGTGATCGCCTCCTTGCCGGGCTTCTTGGTACTGGCCGACTGGCTCAAGAGCATCCCTAATCCGCTGGTCAACGAAGCCGTGACCGTGACGCTGCTGGCGGGCATTACCGGCTCCGCGTCGGGTGGCATGAGCATCGCCCTGGCGGCGATGTCGCAAACCTTCATCAACGCTGCCAATGCCGCCAACATCCCGCTGGAAGTGCTGCACCGGGTGGCCGCCATGGCCAGCGGCGGCATGGACACCCTGCCCCACAACGGCGCGGTGATCACCTTGCTGGCGGTGACCGGGCTGACCCACCGCGAAGCCTACAAAGACATTTTCTGCATTACGCTGATCAAGACCCTCGCGGTGTTCTTCGTGATCGGTGTGTTCTACGCCACTGGCATTGTGTGAGGTTCCCTATGACAACCACTCTTGCGGGCAAGACCGCCCTGGTCACCGGCTCCACCAGCGGCATCGGCCTGGGCATCGCCCTGAGCCTGGCCAAGGCCGGCGCCAACCTGATCCTCAACGGCTTTGGCGATGCGTCGGCGGTAGTCGCCGAAGTCGCGCAACACGGTGTAAAAGTTGGCCATCATCCGGCCGACGTCAGCGACCCGGCACAGATCGCCGACATGTTCGCCTACGCCGAGCGCGAATTTGGCGGCGTCGACATTTTGGTGAACAACGCCGGCATCCAGCATGTGGCCGCCGTGGAGGATTTTCCGGTGGAGCGCTGGGATTCGATCATCGCCATCAACCTGTCCTCGGTGTTCCACGCCACCCGCCTGAGCCTGCCGGGCATGCGCGCCAAGGGCTGGGGACGGATCGTCAACATCGCCTCGGTGCACGGCCAGGTCGGTTCCGTGGGCAAGGCGGCGTACGTCGCGGCCAAGCATGGGGTGATCGGCCTGACCAAAGTGGTCGGCCTGGAAACCGCCACCAGCAACGTCACCTGCAACGCGATCTGCCCGGGCTGGGTGCTGACGCCGCTGGTGCAGAAGCAGATCGACGACCGCATCGCCACGGGTGTGGACCCGCAACAGGCCCAGCATGATTTGCTGGCCGAGAAGCAGCCGTCCCTGGAGTTCGTCACCCCGCCGCAACTGGGTGAACTGGTGCTGTTCCTCTGCAGCGAAGCCGGGAGCCAGGTGCGCGGCGCGGCGTGGAATATTGATGGCGGGTGGTTGGCCCAATAACGCCGCGACCCCGAGCTTCTGTGGCGAGGGAGCTTGCTCCCGCTCGGCTGCGCAGCAGGCGCCTCTTGGGCCCGCTTCGCAGGCCAACGGGAGCAAGCTCCCTCGCCACATCCAGCGCCTTGTGCTGAACTATTTGTAAGCCCCAAAACAAGAGGCAAACCATGTCCGACATCCTCTGGCAACCCAGCCCCGAACGCATCGCCCAGTCGCGAATGGACGCCTTTCGCCGGTTCGTCAACGAACGGTACTTGCTGCAACTCAACGACTACCCAACCCTGCACGCCTGGAGCATCGAGCAGCGCGAAGCCTTCTGGCTGGCCATCGTCGACTTCTTCGAGATTCGCTTCCAGCAAGCGCCTAGTGCGGTGCTCGAAGAAGGTCCGCAAATGCCCAGCGCCCGCTGGTTTCCTGGGGCGACGCTGAATTTTGCCGAACACCTGCTGCGCCGCCGCGACAGTGCCGTGGCGGTGGTAGCCGTCAGTGAAAACGGCGACAAAGAGCAGCTGACCTGGGCCGATCTCGCCGCCCATGTCGCCGGCCTGCAACAGAGCCTGAAAGCCGCCGGCGTGACCCAGGGCGATCGGGTCGCCGCCTGCATGCCCAACACCTGGCAAACGTTGGTGGGCATGCTCGCCACCACCAGCCTGGGCGCCATCTGGTCGTGCTCGTCGCCGGACTTCGGCACCCAGGGCGTAATCGACCGGTTCGGCCAGATCGAACCCAAGGTGCTGATCACCTGCGCCGGTTATCGCTACGCCGGCAAAACCATCGACCAGCGGCCCAAGGTCAACGAAATCCTCGAACGACTACCGTCGCTGCGACAATTGATCGTGCTGCCCTACGCCCAGCCCGATGCCCGCGTCGAAGACTTCAAGACCCCGGCCCGCGTGGCGCTGTGGGACGGTTTCTACCAACGGGGCGGCGAGCCGGTGTTCACACCCGTGCCGTTCGATCACCCGCTGTACATCCTGTATTCCAGTGGCACCACCGGCGTGCCGAAGTGCATCGTCCACGGCACCGGCGGCGTGCTGCTGCAACATGCCAAGGAACACGGTTTGCACGTGGACCTGGGCCCCGAAGACCGGCTGTTTTACTACACCACTTGCGGCTGGATGATGTGGAACTGGCTGGTGTCGGCGCTGGCCATGGGCAGCGCGGTGGTGCTGTATGACGGCTCGCCGTTCCACCCCGGCCCCGAACGCCTGCTCGACCTGATCGACCGGCAACACGTCAGCGTGTTCGGCACCAGCCCCAAATACCTGGCCGCCCTGGAAAGCCAGGGCATCAAGCCACGCCAGACCCACGACCTGGGCAGCCTCAGGACCATCCTGTCCACCGGCTCGGCCTTGGCGCCCCACAGTTACGATTATGTCTACCGCGACTTCAAGGCCGACGTGTGCCTGGCCTCGATGTCCGGCGGCACCGACATCGTGTCGTGCTTCGTCAACGGCAACCCGCTGGCCCCCGTGCGCCGGGGCGAAATGCAGGGGAAGAGCCTGGGTATGGCGGTGCAGGTCTGGAACGAGGCCGGCGAAGCGGTGGTGGGCGAAAAAGGCGAACTGGTCTGCACCCGGCATTTCCCGGCGATGCCCATCGGGCTGTGGAACGATCCCCACCAGGAAAAGCTTCACGCCTCCTACTTCAGCCAGTTCCCCGGCGTCTGGGCCCAAGGGGACTACGCCGAAGAACTGCCCCACGGCGGCCTGCTGATCCACGGACGCTCCGACGCGGTGCTCAACCCTGGTGGCGTGCGCATCGGTACGGCGGAAATCTATCGGCAGGTGGAAAAAGTCGCAGAGGTCCTCGACAGCGTCGCCATCGGCCAGCAATGGCAAGGGGATGTGCGGGTGGTGCTGTTCGTGCGCCTGCGCGAAGGCGTGGCGCTGGATGACGAACTGGAGCAGAAGATTCGCCAGGTCATCCGCGCCAACACCACACCGCGTCATGTGCCAGCGAAGATCCTCGCGGTCAGCGATATTCCGCGGACCATCAGCGGCAAGGTGGTGGAGCTGGCAGTGCGCAACGTGGTGCATGGCGAGGCGGTAAAAAACACCGATGCACTGGCTAACCCCGAGGCGTTGGAGCAGTTTCGTGGGCGGGTGGAGCTTGCGAGCTGATCTGAATGTTTTGCTGGGCTTGAGGGCCTCATCGCGAGCAAGCTCGCTCCCACAGCGGATTGTTTGCACCCAAATCCCCTGTGGGAGCGAGCTTGCTCGCGATGAACGATAACGCGGTTGCACTACGAACCGATCAATCCATCAGCCCCCATTCCCCGCCCGCCGACGGATCAGCCGGTGGCGCCGCCCCCGACTCCGCATGGAGCTTGAGCCGCAAGCGCAGATTGTTCGCCGAATCGGCATTTTTCAACGCCTCTTCTTCATCGATCGCCCCTTCCACCACCAGGTTGAACAACGCTTGGTCGAACGTCTGCATGCCCAGTTCTTCGGATTTTTCCATGATGCCCTTGAGCTCACCCAGCTCGTTGCGCCGGATCAGGTCGGCCACCGTGGGCGAACCGAGCATGACTTCCACCGCCGCCCGCCGCTGGCCGGTGCGGGTGCGTACCAGGCGCTGGGAGACAAAGGCCTTGAGGTTGTTGCCCAGGTCGTGAAGCAGTTGCGCCCGGCGTTCCTCCGGAAAAAAATTGATCACCCGGTCCAGGGCCTGGTTGGCATTGTGGGCATGCAAGGTGGAGATCACCAGATGGCCGGTGTCGGCGAAGGCCAAGGCATGTTCCATGGTTTCACGGTCGCGAATTTCGCCGATCAGCACCACATCCGGCGCCTGGCGCAAGGTGTTCTTGAGGGCGGCGTGGAAGCTGCGGGTATCCACGCCCACTTCCCGCTGGTTGACGATGGATTTCTTGTGCCGGTGAATATATTCCACCGGATCCTCGATGGTGATGATGTGGCCGCTGCTGTTGCGGTTGCGGTAATCGATCAGCGCCGCCAGTGACGTCGATTTGCCCGAACCCGTGGCGCCGACGAACAGCATCAACCCTTGCTTGTGCATGATGGTCTCAAGCAGCACCTTGGGCAGTTTCAGGTCTTCGAAGCGCGGAATGTCCAGCTTGACGTTACGTATGACCATGGACACGTCATTGCGCTGCTTGAAGATGTTGACGCGGAACCGTCCGACGCCGGCCAGGGAAATCGCCAGGTTCATTTCCAGTTCCCGATCGAACTCAAGGCGCTGTTCGGCGTCCATCAATGACTCGGCAAGCCCGGCGATGTCGCCGACCTTGAACGCCTGGTTGCTCAGCGGCTTGAGCACACCTTCGAAACGCGCGCAGGGCGGCGCGCCGGTGGACATATAGAGGTCGGAGCCGTCCTGGCTTGCCAGGATTCGTAACAAAGGATCAATTTCCATGGCCATAAAAACATCCGCGAACTTCAATGGACACGCTGACCCGAGCCAGAAAAACTTCAGATCAACCCGCGCTTAACTTCTTCAGAGGATAGTAGAAGCCGCAGCATCGACATGACATCCAGGGACTCCCGTGATGAACGCAATACCCGCCAGCAGCGACACACAGCAGTTGATCGCCCGCCTGGACTGGACCACCAGCCCGCTGGGCGCCAGCGAAACCTGGCCCCAGAGCCTGCGCACCGCCGTGGACATCGTGCTCCATTCGCCCATGCCGATGGCGGTGCTGTGGGGGCCGCAGCTGATCCATCTGTACAACGACGCCTACGCCCGCCTGGTCGGCGACAAGCACCCCAGGGCGTTCGGCCTGCCCACCCACACGGCCTGGCCGGAGCTACGGGGCGAAACCGAAAGGATTTATCACGGCGTGTTGCAAGGCCGCATGCGCACCTGCCGCGACCAGCGCTGGCGCATGCCGTTTGGCGGCCGCCTCTGTGATGTCTGGCTGGACCTGACCTACAGCCCCGTGCACGACGAACGTGGCAGCGTGGCCGGCATCCTGGTCACTGCCATCGAGACCAGCGAACGGCGACGCCTGGCCCAGGAATTCGAACGGCGCTCCGAAGCCAGCCTCAAGGCCCAGCAGGAAAGCGAAGAACGCCTGCAACTGGCCCTGGCGGCCACCGATGCGCTGGGCACCTGGGATTGGGACATCAGCGAGGATCGCTTCATTGCCGACGCGCATTTCGCCCTGCTCCATGGCGTCGACCCGAACCTGTCGCGCCAGTTGCCCATCAGCGCCTATCTCGAAGGCGTCCACCCCGAAGACCGGGCGATGGTCGCACGCAGCATCAAGCATTGCATCACCCATGGCACCGAATACGCCGAGGAGTATCGCCTGCTGCAGCCCAACGGCGAGTTGCGCTGGGTATTCGTGCGCGGGCGCTGCTACAAGGACCGCCATGGCCGGCCCAAGCGCTTTCTCGGCGCGGCCCTGGACCTGACCGAGCGCAAACGCACCGAACACGCCCTGCGCCAGAGCCAGACCGAGCTGCAACTGATCATCAACGCGATGCCGATACTCATCAGTTATGTCGACCGCGAAGAACGTTTCCGGCTGAACAATAGTGCCTACCTGAACTGGTATGGCCTGACCCCGCAGGAGCTTTACGGCAAGACCGTTCGCGAAGTCATCGGCGAGGAAGCCTACGCCGCCCGCGCCGTACAGATCGCCGACGCCCTGGCAGGCAAGCCGTGCAGCTTCACCGCTGAGTCGGCCCACCGCGACGGGCGGCCGCGTCATGCGCTGATCAATTACCTGCCGCGCCGGGGCGGTGACGGGTCGGTGAATGGCTTCTACATCTTTGTAATCGACGAGACCGAGCGCAAGAAAACCGAGGAAGCCCTGCGCAACCTCAACGAAACGCTGGAGGAGCGGGTAATCGCCCGCACCCAGCAACTCGCCGAGGCCAACCACCGCTTGCAAAGCGAGATGTTCGAGCGCGAGCGGGCCGAGGAAGCGCTGCGCCATGCGCAGAAAATGGAAGCGGTGGGCCAGCTCACCGGCGGCATCGCCCATGACTTCAACAACATGCTCACCGGCATCCTCGGCAGCCTCGACCTGATGCAACGCTACATCGCCGCCGGTCGTGCCGCCGAGATCGGTCGTTTTACCGAAGCGGCGATTTCCTCGGCCAACCGCGCCGCCGCCCTCACCCATCGCTTGCTGGCCTTCTCCCGACGCCAGTCGCTGGATCGCAAGCCACTGGATGCCAACACGCTGGTGCGCTCGCTCGAAGACCTGCTGAGCCGCACCACCGGCGACCACATCGTGCTACGGCTGCAATTGGCCGGCGAGCTATGGCCCGTGAGCACCGACGCCAGCCAGTTGGAAAACGCCCTGCTCAACCTGGTGATCAATGCCCGGGACGCGATGCCCGACGGTGGCGAGTTGACCATCGAAACCGCCAACGTCTACCTCGACGGCAGCGACATCAGCACGCTGGAACCGGTGAAGGCTGGCGACTACGTGATGATCGCGGTGCGCGACAACGGCAGCGGCATGACCCCCGCCGTGCTGGCAAAAGCCTTCGATCCATTCTTCACCACCAAGCCCATCGGCCAGGGCACCGGTCTCGGATTGTCGATGATTTATGGCTTTGCCCAGCAGTCCGGCGGACACCTGAGCCTGGACAGCGTGCCGGGCCAAGGCACCCGGGTGCAGTTGTACCTGCCACGCCTGCGCGTCGCACCGACTGAGCAAGCCACGGAACCCTCAGTCACCGACGCACCCGCGGCCATCGCCGGAGAAACCGTGTTGCTGGTGGAAGACGAACCGGCGGTGCGCATGCTGGTGCTCGACCTGCTCGCCACCCTGGGCTATACCGCTCTCGAAGCCGAGGACGCCAAGCGGGCCCTGGTGTTGCTGGAATCCGGACAACGCATCGATTTGCTGGTGACCGACGTCGGCCTGCCGGGCATGAACGGCCGGCAACTGGCGGAGATTGCCCGTCAGCACCGACCCGATCTGAAAGTGCTGTTCATGACCGGTTACGCGCAGAAGGCCACCGAGCGCCAAGGGTTCCTGGACCAGGGCATGGACATGGTCGCCAAGCCTTTTACCCTGGATTTGCTGGCGAACAAGATTCGAACGATGATCAACCATGACCACTGACTTGAGGCATAATCGCCGCCCTTTTGCCCCGTTCAGGTCTGTGCCGCAATGAAAGCCCAAGCCCGCCATATCCTGGTGAAAACCGCCGAAGAAGCCGAACAGCTCAAGCAACGCATCGCCAAGGGCGAAGCCTTCGACGTGTTGGCGAAGAAATACTCCACGTGCCCCTCCGGCAAGCGCGGCGGGGACCTGGGTGAAGTGCGCCCCGGGCAAATGGTCGGCGCCATCGATGCGGTGATCTTCAAGAAACCGCTGCGGGTGGTGCATGGGCCGATCAAGAGCAAGTTCGGGTATCACCTGGTGCAGGTGTTTTATCGGGATTGAGGGATGCCGGCCCCGAAGCGGCTCCTGTGGCGAGGGGATTTATCCCCGCTGGGCTGCGCAGCAGCCCCAAGTTCGGCAGCTCGGTGTGCCAGGAAGATTGCGTCCACTGTTTTAGGGCTGCTTCGCAGCCCAGCGGGGATAAATCCCCTCGCCACAAAGACAGCACTTCCAAAAATGTCGCTACTTGGGTATCAACGCCCCCGGCACCTGAATCACCCGACTCGCCAGCCAATGCCCGGCCTCGGCCGCCTCCGCCGGGCTACCGCCCAGTAAACGACTCGCCAGGTAGGCGGCGCTGAACGAGTCTCCCGCCGCTGTCGTATCCACCACGCGCTCAACCCGTTGGGCTGGCACCTCATAGAACTGTCCATCACAACGGATCAGGCAGGCCTCGGCGCCACGCTTGAGCACCACCTCCGGCGTACCGAGTTGCCCATAGGCCGCGAACACCGCCTCGCTGTCGGCATGACCGAACAGCGCCTGTTCGTCCTCCACGGTCAGCAACGCCAGCTCGACGTGGGGCAACACGCTGCGGTAAGCCGCCCGGGCGGTCTCGACCGAAGCCCAGAGCCGTGGCCGGTAGTTGTTGTCGAACACCACCTGGGCACCGCGTCGCCGCGCCTCGATCAAGGTTTCGATGAGTTTGCGCCGGCCCTGCTCGCCAATCACCGCCAGGGTGATACCGCTGAAATACAGCACGTCATAGTCCGGCAAGGCTTCCAGGATCGGCGCGGCGGCCGGCGTGGTGAAGCACTCGCGCACCGCGGCCTCGTTGCGCCAGTACAGAAAACGCCGCTCGCCGGCCGCGTCGGTCTGGATGCAGTACAGGCCCGGCAGGCGTCCGGGCAAACGCTGGACCCTGTCCAGGCCGATGTTTTCTTCGGCCCAGCTGCGGCACATGGCGTCGCTGAAAGAGTCGTCGCCCAGGGCGGTGACGTAATCCACCACGCCCTTCTCGCCCAACGCGCGGGACAGATACACCGCTGTGTTCAGGGTGTCGCCACCGAAGCTCTGCACCAGACTGCCGTCGGCGCGGTGTTGCAGTTCGATCATGCATTCGCCGATCAGGGCGATGCGGGGTCTGGAATTGCTCATGGATGATCCTGATGGTTCGCCGGTGTATTGCAGGCCGCTATCGCGAGCAAGCTCGCTCCCACAGGGATCGTGGTGAACACAGGTTTTGTATTCACAACAAATCCAATGTGGGAACGAGCTTGCTCGCGATAGCCGCGACTCGGTCTCAAGACCTAAAAGCAGGTCTCCATAAGCTCAACCACCCGCAACCCCTCATCCACCAGGCACCCCACCCGCCACTTGTCGAACGTCAGGCACGGGTGGGAAGTCCCAAACGCAATGATGTCGCCCACCCGCAACTCAACCCCCGGCGCCACCGTCATGAACGCATGCTGGTCCATCACCGCCGTCACCTTGCAAGCGCTGACACCGTCGCCCGTCACCGAATCAGCCTCTGCTTTGTAGCGTTTGAGCGGCACCGGCAGCCCGGCGTCATAGGCGACATCGCGCTTGCCCAGGGCGATCACCGCGAAGCCCGGCTCCGGCATCGACTGCACGTGGGCCCAGACTTCCAGGGCCGGGCGCAAGCCTTCGTGCAAATCACTGCGCCGCTCCAGTACGCAGCACTGGGCTTCCTTGTAGATGCCATGGTCGTGGGCCACATAACTGCCGGGACGCAGCACGCTGAGGAAACGCCCTTGGGCATTCCGGGCTTCGAAGGATTCGGCAATCAGGTCGTACCAGGCCGAACCCGAGGCGGTAATGATCGGCTTGGCGATGGCGAATGCGCCGCTGTCCTGCAACTGCATGGCCAGGCCCACCAGCGACGCGGCGAATTGGCGAATGCCGCTGATGGCGTGATCGCCGTGAATCACCCCTTCGTAGCCTTCGATGCCGGTCAAGGCCAGCGCCGGTTGCGCGCCGATGGCCTCGGCCAACGCCAGTACTTCGGCTTCGGTCCGACAACCGCAACGACCGCCGACGACGCCGTACTCGATCATCACATTGAGCCGCACGCCGCGAGAGGCGAAATAAGCGCCCAGGTCAGCGACATTGTCCGGATGATCGACCATGCAATGGAATTCGAACGCCGGGTCGGCCAGCAGATCGGCAATCAATGCCATGTTGGGTTTGCCGACCAGTTGATTGGCCATCAGCACCCGCCGCACGCCATGGGCGTAAGCAGCACGGGCCTGCACCGCCGTGGCCAGGGTCAGGCCCCAGGCGCCGGCTTCGAGCTGGCGACGAAACAGCGCCGGGGTCATGCTGGTCTTGCCGTGGGGCGCCAGCTCGGCGCCGCTGTCACTGACAAATGCCTGCATCCAGCGAATGTTGTGCTCCAGCGCCTCGCGGTGCAGCACCAGTGCCGGCAGGCTGACGTCCCGCAACAGATGAGCGCCCACGGCAGCGGCGCCCTTCTCGACGCACGCGTTATCGATGGCAGAAGACATGTTCGAACTCCTCACACAGCCATGGGCTGGCTATTCGTTGATGCGACGGGCCAGGTTGTTGGCGCTTTCGATCAGCACCCGGCGGTAGTCGGCGTAATTGTTCTTGGCGTCAGCCCTCGGGGCGACGATGCACAGGGTCGCGATGGCAACGCCGCTGGGGTCTTTGACCGGTGCGGCGAAGCAGTGGGTGAAGGTGTCGGCGACGCTGTCGAAGGAGAAGAATCCATCGACGCCAGCCTGGCGGATTTCCTTGAGAAATTGCTCCAGGGGCAAGCGCTCGCCGTCCGGCAGGATGAAATCGTCAGGGTCGATCAGATCGATGATCTGCTGGTCGCTCAAATGCGCCAGCAACAGGCGCCCGGAGGCTGTCCAGGGGATGGGCGCGTTCTCACCGATGTCCGAGGAAATGCGGAAATGCCGCTCGCCTTCCTTCATCAGCGCGACCGTGTATTTGCGCCCGTTGAGCAGGCACATCTGCGCCGTTTCCCGGGTCTGCCGGACGATGTCCTGCAAGGCCTGGTCAGCCTCGCGACTCAGGTCGAAATGCCGCAGGTGGGCCTGGCCGAGAAAATACAACTGGCGCCCCAGGTAGACATGGCCGTCCTTGCCCACCGGCTCGAGGATGCGCCGTTCCAGCAGCGACGCCACCAGTTCATAGACCGTGGACTTGGGGCTGCCAATGCCGCTGGCGATGTCGTTCGGGCGCAGCGGCTGGCCGATTTCCTTGAGGAAATCGAGGATATCGAACGCCCGATCCAATCCCCGGGCCCGGCGTTTGATGGTGTCTTCGGTCATGTCTTTGGTTCCTGAAATTTCACCCATAATCGCATGTATCTTTATTGTGGCGAGGGAGCTTGCTCCCGCTGGCCTGCGCAGCAGGCCCAATTTCTTGCGACTGCTGCGCAGCCGAGCGGGAGCCAGCTCCCTCGCCACAGAAGCGAATTCGCCAGAAGATCGGGGTCAGGCCTTTTTCTTGTAGGCGACGCAGTCGATCTCGACCTTGCAATCGACCATCATGCTCGCCTGCACACACGCCCTGGCCGGGGCGTGTTCCGGGCTGAAATATTCGCCGAAGACTTTGTTGAAACTCCAGAAGTCCCGTGGGTCCTCCAGCCAGACACCGCAGCGCACGACGTCTTCCAGGCCATAGCCAGCCTCTTTCAGAATGGCGATCAGGTTCTTCATGGTCTGGTGGGTCTGTTCGACGATGCCGCCAACAATGATCTCGCCGTTCACCGCCGGTACCTGGCCGGACACGTGCAGCCAACCATCGGCCTCCACGGCGCGGGCGAAGGGCCGTGGCTGGCCGCCACCTGCGGTACTGCCGGTGCCGTAGCGCGTAATGCTCATGGGTTATCTCCTTGTTGAAATGAATTAAAAACGCGTGTTCTTGAGGAATTCCGCCAGGCGCGGCGACTGCGGTCGCTCGAACAACTCCTTCGGCGGCCCCTGCTCTTCGATGCGGCCCTGGTTCATAAAGACGATCTTGTCGGAGACCTCGAAGGCGAAACGCATTTCGTGGGTGACCAGCAGCATGGTCATGCCGTCTTCGGCCAGGCCCTTGATCACGTTCAGCACTTCGCCGACCAGCTCCGGATCGAGCGCAGACGTCACTTCGTCAAACAGCATCAGGCTCGGGTTCATCGCAATCGCCCGGGCGATCGCCACGCGCTGTTGCTGGCCGCCGGACAACTGACCGGGAAAGTGATCGCGCCGTTCCAGCAGGCCGACCCGCTCCAGCCATTTTTCGGCCAGGGCCACGGCCTCGTCCTTGGGCAGCTTTTTCACCTTGAGCAAGCCCAGGGTGACGTTCTGCAGCGCAGTCAAATGCGGAAACAGGTTGAATTGCTGGAAGGCCATGCCGGTCATGGCGCGATGCCGGGCAATGACTTTCTCGGCGTGACGCACGCGCTTGCCACCCACCTCGTCATAGCCGATGGACTCGCCGTCGAGCATGATCTGGCCGCCCTGGAATTCTTCCAGCATGTTCACGCAACGCAACAGCGTGGTCTTGCCCGAGCCACTGGAACCGATCAGCGTGACCACGTTGCCGCGCTGCATGCTCAGGTCCACGCCCTTGAGCACTTCCAGCGGACCGTATTGTTTGCGCAGGCCACGAATGTCCAGCAGCGGCTGGGTGTTGGAGAGGGAAATGTCAGTCATGGCAAGGCCACCCGCTTTTCAATGTGCCGCCCGAGCAATTCGATGGCGTAGTTGATGATGAAGAAGAGAAAACCGGCGAACAGATAGAACTCCAAGGTCATGAAAGTCCGGGCGATGATCTGCTGGGTGCTGAGCAGCAATTCAGCCACACCGATCACCGACAGCAAGGTCGAGGCCTTGACGATTTCGGTGGAGGAATTGACCCAGGTGGGCAAAATCTGCCGCAACGCCTGGGGCAACAGCACGTAGCCCAGCGCCTGGTAGAACGTCAGGCCGATGGCTTGGCTCGCTTCCATCTGCCCACGGGGCAACGCCTGCAAGGCACCGCGCACGATCTCGGCCACGTGAGAGCCGCAGAATAGCGTCAGGCCCAGCACGCCGGCCTGGAACGCGCCGATCTGCCAGCCCAGGGCCGGGGCCATGTAGAAGCAGGCCAGCACCAGCACGAACACCGGTGTGCCGCGAATCAGGTCGACGTAAAAACGAAACGGCGCGCGCATCCAGACCCGCCCATACGTCAGGGCCAATCCGGCGACGACACCGATCAACGTGCCCAATACAATCGCCAGCACCGAACATTGCACGCTGGTCAGGAAGCCGTTCCACAAGGTGTCCCGGGCGACCCACAACTCATGTGGCCAACTGGGGGATTCGTACATGGGAAACTCCTAACGGCGGATCGCCAGGCGCTGCTCGAAATACCGCAGCAGCATGGCAATGAGGTAACAGGCCGCGACATACAAGGCCGTGGTCACCAGCCAAGTTTCGATCACGCGGTAGCTCTCCACGTTGATCTTGCGGGCGTAATAGGTCAGCTCCGGCACGGCAATCGCCGCGGCCAGGGAGGTGTCCTTGAACAGCGAGATGAAGTTGTTCGACAAGGCCGGCAGCACGTTGCGCAGCATCACCGGCACGGTGACGTAGGCCTTGACCTGCCATTCGCCCAGGCCGATGGCCAGCCCCGCTTCACGCTGCCCCTTGTGGATGCTCAACAACCCGCCGCGAAACACTTCGGTCAGGTAGGCCCCGGCGTACAGCGACAGCGTGATGACGAACGACGGCAGTTTGTCGAGGCGAATGCCCAGGCTTGGCAAGGCGAAGTAGATCAGCAGGATCAGCACCAGGATCGGCGTATTGCGGATCACCGTGACATACACCGACGCCAGCACCCGCAGGAGCCGATGTTTGCTGAGCAGCGCGAATGCCATCGCCAGGCCGATCACGCAACCAATGGCGATCGACACCAGCGCCAGGGAAAGCCCCAGGCCCAGCCCCGCGAGCAGGGTGTCGAAATCGCGCCAGACGGCGGCAAAGTTCAACTGATAATTCATGGTCGGCAGCACCTTCGACGGAGCGCCCGCAAGGGGCGCCCCGGGCTCACAGGGTCATTTGAATTCAACAGGGAAACCGATCGCCGGCGACGGCAGGTCAACGCCGAACCACTGCTTGAACGACGCCGCGTAGGTAGGGAATTCCACGCCGGTCATGGCCTCGTGCAGGGTGGTGTTGACGAAGTTCAGCCAGTCCTGGTCGCCGCGCTTGACCGCACAGGCGTAGGTCTGCGGGCTCCAGGCGTAGGCCGGGCTGCGGTAGCGACCTGGGTTCTGCACCATCAGGTATTTGACCGAGGACTGGTCGGTGGCGGCGGCATCGGCGCGGCCGGAGTTCACCGCCTGGTACATCAGGTCGACGCTGTCGTACTGGTCGACCTTGGCCTTGGGCAGCGCCTGGTGTACCAGTTCTTCGGCGTAGACGTTCTGCAACACTGCCACGGTGACGCCATCGCCAGCAGCCTTGAGGTCTTCGATTTCCTTGTACTTGCTGTTGGCCGGCAACAGCAGGCCCACCCCTTCGCGGTAGTACGGCAAGGTGAACGCCACTTGCTGGGCGCGACTGGCGGTGACGGTGATGAACTGGCAGCTCATGTCGACCTTGTCGGTCAGCAGGTTGGGAATCCGCGCATCGGAAGACTGCACCACGAATTCGACTTTCTCGGGATCGTTGAACAAGCCCTTGGCGACCATCCGTGCGATGTCGATATCAAAGCCCTGCAACTTGCCATCCGCTCCCTGGAAGTGCCACGGCGCATTGGTGCTGCCCGTGCCCACGATCAATTTCCCGCGTTGCAGCACGCTGTCCAGCTTGCTGTCGGCCGCCTGGGCGACACCCATGGCAGCCGTCGTGGCCGCGAAGAGAAAAACACACGCTTTGAACAAGGAAGGTCGGCGTTGCATGGCAAGCACTCCAGGGTGAGTTTATTCCGCTATACCGGAATGTTGTATGTAACAACGGAATAGACAGCAGAAAGTGTGCCACAGCCTTTCGACGCGGTGGAGCGGAAAATGGAATTTCAACGAAATCAGGCAGATAGAAAAACAGCGGGTGCAGGACGAAATCATCGCGCGTTTGCGGTTGCTACCGTTGGCTACGGCTGTCGGGTAGCAAGGCCCCAGCGCGAAGCACATCGAGTGCGCGATACACCCCAGCGCACCAAAATGGTCATCCCTACGTTTTTGCAAAGTTAGCCCGGCAGATACAGCAGATTCTTCTTTGCCAAGCCCAACAACGGCACAACCCGCCAGGGCCGCTTTGTTAGCTTATGGGCATGCAATCACGACCTGCTGCCGGCAGTGTCATCAACGCTCTACGGGAGCCCGAAGGATGACCAAACCCTCTTATATTCCGCACAACACCGGACAGTTCTACATCAATGGTCGTTGGCAGTCGCCGGCCCAAGCGACGATGCTGGCCGTGATCAATCCGGCTACCGAGGAGGTAATCGCCGAGGTCGCCCAGGGATCGTCCCCGGACGTTGACCGCGCCGTCGCGGCAGCTCGGGCGGCGATGCCCGGCTGGGCCGCGACGCCAGTGACGGATCGCGCGCGCATCCTCGGCAAGCTCCACGAGCTGATCCTCGAACACCAGGAAGCCCTGGCCCAGGTACTGTCCCTGGAAATGGGCGCGGCGATCGGTTTTGCCCGATCCATGCAAGTGCCGTTGGCGGCCGAACACGTCCGGGTGGCGCGCGATGTGCTGTCCACTTATGCATTCCAAAAGATCGAGAACGGCACCGCCATCGTGCGTGAACCCATCGGGGTCTGCGGCCTGATCACGCCGTGGAACTGGCCGCTCTACCAGATCACCGCCAAGGTCGCCCCGGCGATTGCCGCCGGCTGCACCGTGGTGCTCAAGCCCAGCGAACTGTCGCCCTTGAGCGCCCTGTTGTTCGCCCAACTGGTGCACGACGCCGGTCTGCCGGCGGGCGTGTTCAACCTGGTCAACGGCGGCGGTGCCGAGGTCGGCGCGGCCATGGCGGCGCACCCCGACATCGACATGATCTCCATCACCGGCTCCAACCGCGCGGGCGCCCTGGTCGCCCAAGCCGCGGCACCGACGGTAAAACGCGTCACCCAGGAGCTGGGCGGCAAGTCGCCGAACGTATTCTTGCCCGACGCCGACTTCGCCAAGGCCGTGCCGCCAGGCGTGATGTCGGCGTTGCGCAATGTCGGCCAGTCTTGCAGCGCCCCCACGCGAATGATCGTACCGAGGAATCGCCTGGCGGAAGTCGAGGCACTGGCGGCGACCACGGCCAATGCGATCGTCGTCGGCGCCCCAGGGTCGGAAGACACCGTGCTGGGCCCGATCGCCAACGAGGCCCAGTTCAAGCGCGTGCAAGCGATGATCGAAGCGGGCCTCGCGGAAGGTGCCAAGTTGATTTGCGGTGGGCCAGGTCGCGTGGACGGCTTCGCCAAAGGCTTCTACACCCGGCCAACGGTGTTCTCGCAAGTCGATAACGGCATGCGCATCGCCCAGGAAGAAATTTTCGGCCCGGTGCTGTGCATCATTCCGTACGACACCCTGGACGAAGCCGTCGCCATCGCCAACGACACCGTCTACGGACTGGGCGCACACGTCCAGGGCCAGGACCTCGACCAGGCACGCGCCGTGGCCGCGCGCATCCGTGCCGGGCAAGTCCTGCTCAATTACCCGGCCTGGAACCCGATGGCCCCGTTCGGCGGATACAAGCGCTCGGGCAACGGGCGTGAATATGGGGTCCATGGGTTCGAGGAATATCTGGAGATCAAGGCGATTGTCGGGTTCGAGTAAGCGCCCTACCCCTCTGCCCGCCCCCCGCCCTCGCGATCCCCCTCATACCGCCGCGCCAGCGCAAACGCCGGCAACCAGGACTCACGGCGCACGGTCCAGCATTCGTAGGTGGGCTTGAGTTGATCGGGGGAATCGAGCGCGCCGAGGTGCACTTCGATCTCGTCGCCGCTACAGGCGAACAGTGACGAGCCGCAGTGGGGACAGAAAAAGCGTCCGGCGTAGTCCCGGGTTTCACCCGTGACGGTCACCGCATCCCGGGGGAACACGGCCGCCGCGAAAAACACTGCGCCATGGTGCTTGCGGCAATCCAGGCAGTGGCAAAGGCCGACCCGGTAAGGGCGGCCGGAGGCTTCAAGGCGGACGTTGCCGCATAGGCAGCCACCGGTGAATCGTTCCATGAGGGTTTCCTCGTACCGTTGATAGGCGGCCGGCGTCTCGGTCGGGTCTCAGACATTCATGACGAATCGTCCAATATCAAAACAAGGAAGAACAGGCCATGACCGGTGACCGAGACAACGGAAGTCCACAACGCCATTTTCTTCAAGATAGCCGCTCTGGTTTTGATGAGCCGACTCGCAACGGCCAGCGCACCTCCCAACCAACCCAACTGAGCGAGCAAAAGAATCTCGATAAGAAGCATCCCCAGGGTCCACCTGTTGCCCCCTATGCCATAGATCCAACAGGCAAAGCAAACAATGGTAAGCGGAACGCTACAACCCCATATGAAAAGCGAGACAGCGTTTGCAGGCCTTAGCCTTGTAGCCGCTAAAAGCATCAGCAACAGCCCCAGACAAACGAAGCCCATGTCCAACCACAATAAAAATTCGCTTAGTTTACTCATCGCTCTCCATACGGTCGCAATAACCAGCTTCGCCAGAAAAAAGCTATCTCGCTGGCTCATTCTTCAGCGCGGGTTGACTTTCCATGGTTTCAACAGGCGCATGCTGCGCCATCAGCTCCACCACCCAATCAATGAACACCCGCAGCTTGGCACTGATATGCCGGTTCGGTGGGTAAGCCACATACATCGGCATCGACTCCAGTCGCCAGTCTTCGAATAGCGGGACCAACGTTCCCTGCGCCTGGTGGACCCGCGACATGTAGGTGGGCAACCAGAGCACCCCGAGCCCCGCCAGGCCGGCGGCCAAATAGGCATTGCCATCGTCGATCGCCAGGGCGTAGCGCCCCTTGATATGCAGGTGCTCGTCCTGCCGGTACATGGCATAGGGTAAGGCTTTGCCGGTGCGTGCCCAGAGGAAACCGACGACGCGGTGCTGGGAATCCTCCAACTCGCGGGGATGAGCCGGAGTGCCCAGACGCGCCAAGTAGCTCGGCGCGGCGAAGACGCCCAGGGCCAGGTCGCCGACGCGCCGGGCAATCAGCGATTGGTCCGTCAGCTCGCCGCCGCGAACCACGCAATCGACGTTCTCATCGATCATGTCGACGATGCGGTCGCTCACGCCCATGTCGATCTGGATATCCGGGTAACGCTCATAGAACGCTGGCAACGCCGGGATCAGGATCAGCGCCGCAAGTGGGCTCGGCACATCGACCCGCAGTCGGCCGCGCGGCAACGCCTGGGCGCCGGACAGGCTGGTCTCGGCGTCGTCCAGGTCAGCCAGCAGGCGAATCGCCCGCTCGTAGAACACCGCGCCGTCCGCCGTGACGTTGACCTTGCGCGTGGTGCGGTTGAGCAATTTGACCCGCAGCCGCGCTTCGAGCTGTTGCACCAGTTGCGTGACGGTGGTCTTGCTCATGTGCAGCGTCTCGGCGGCCTTGGTGAAACTGCCGGCCTCGACGACACGCACGAACGCTTGCATCGCGTCGAAACGATCCATTCTTTGCCTCGGATTGTTTGGTTTCTACAAACAGTGATCGCCAAGGTTGCTCGTTTATCGCCAGGGCACAAGCCCCTAGAGTGACTTCATCGTTGAGTTCCGGCCGCTATCGGCCATTGATGGAGAGATTCCCATGACCACCCGAGACGTTGTTTTCCCACCCGGCCGCCAAGCGCTTTACGAGCGCAACCGTTATTCACCGGCTGTTCGCTCCAACGGTTTGCTGTTCGTCTCCGGGCAGGTCGGCAGCCGCGAGGACGGCTCGCCGGAGCCGGTGCTGGAAGATCAGGTGCGCCGCGCCTTCACCAACCTGAATGCGATCCTCGCAGCCGCCGATTGCAGCTTTGACGACGTGATTGACGTTACCGTCTTCATGGTCGATCCGGAGTCGATCTTCGAACGGGTCTGGAGCGTCGTGGCCGAATTCTGGGGCAACGCGCCGCACCCGACGGTGACGGCGGTGGGCGTGACGTGGCTGTATGGCTTCCAGTTCGAGATCAAGGTGGTTGCCAGGTTGCCAGGGTCCTCCTTGTAGCATCGGGCGTGTGGAGGGTCTGCGGTGAGTGTGTTGGCTGTGCGTGCGCCATCGCGAGCAAGCTCGCTCCCACAGGGTTCCGTGCTGGCAGGAGAATCGAAGTCACCCTAATAAATGTGGGAGCGAGCTTGCTCGCGATCGCGTAGGGTCAGCTTGCATGGTCTTTTCTTCCGACCGCAAGCTACCCTTTCACCGCCGCCTCGATCGCCGCGATGTCGATCTTGGTCATCGTCATCATGGCCTCGAAGGCGCGCTTGGCGGCGGCTTTGTCGGCACTGGTGACCGCATCCACCAGCACCCGCGGGCTGATCTGCCACGACACGCCCCACTTGTCCTTGCACCAGCCACAGGCGCTTGCCTGGCCGCCGTTGTCGATGATCGCGTTCCACAAGCGGTCGGTCTCGGCCTGGTCGTCGGTTGCGATCTGGAACGAAAACGCCTCGCTGTGCTTGAACATCGCCCCGCCGTTCAAGCCGATGCAAGGAATGCCGATCACCGTGAAATCCACCGTGATCACATCGCCCTGGCTGCCCGACGGGTAATCGCCCGGCGCGTGGTGGATGGCGTTCACCGCGCTGTCGGGAAAGGTTCTTGCGTAAAATTCCGCCGCCTCTTGCGCAGTGCCGTCGTACCAGAGGCAGATCCTGTTCTTGTTGTTCATTCGGATTCTCCGAAAGGGACTGGACCGTGAAGTCTAGCAGTCCCTCCGGAGGTGAATGGACTCAGGTGAACAGATCGACGCCCAACTGGAATGCCACCCACAACGCCAGGCCGGTCGCAAACATCAGCGCAATGTTCTCGAACAGATTGTTGCGGTATTCCTTGCCCAGCAGTGATTTCTGGTTGGACATGATCAGCAGGCCCAGGGAGATCACCGGCAGGCCGACGATGTTCAGCGCATTGACACCGATGGTCAGGGTCACGAAGTCCGGCATGCCCGGCAACGACCAGATCAACGGCGTGACGAGGATGAACAGCATGAACCACTTGTGCATCGGGTCGCGGTGGAATTCCTTGCCATAACGCTCGCGACGCTCGGGTCGCACGTGCTGGAAAGCATCGGTGATCAACATCGGGAACGCCGTGGTCTTGCCGGAAATGCTGGCGAACAGCGTAGCGAAGACGCCGATGAAGAACACGTACCAACCGATCGAGCCAAAGAACATTTCCAGGGCCTTGCCCAGGTCGCCGAGGGTTTTCACCTCGATACCGTTTGGCCGAAGAATCTCCGCGCCAACGATCCAGATCGCCAGGTTGATGACGATCCCGACGAACACCGCAAACAGCAGGTCGTTGCGCTGGATACGCTTGTGCTCCGGCCCGACCCAGCCTTTCTGGCGCATGACATAAGGGTGGACGAAGTTGGCGATGGAGCCCGCCACCGCACCGATCACCGAGACCGCCACCAGCAGCGCACCGTGCACGCCTTCATCGGGCGGAATGCTGAAGCCGATGGTGCCTTTGACGATCCCGGCGACATCCGGACCGGACATGACCGCCAGGGCCAGGAATGCCAGCGTCATGATCGCCAGCAAGGCCTTCATCACGCCTTCGATCATCGAATAGATATTGCGCCCGACGAGCATCCACACCGCCAGCACCACCGCCACCGAGCACAGCAGCGGGTAGTCGACCTTGAGCAGCATCGCCAGGGCCTCGCCGGCGCCCTTGATCATGTAGGCGTTCATCAAATGGCCCATGAGCAGCGCGTACACCAGCAGGAACCAGGCGAAGAACGGATTGAGCTGGGCGTAGCCCTGGAGGATGGTCATGCCCTGGTTATTGCAGAGCTGGAAGCGCGCGATGATGTTGACGATCAGGTATCGCAGCAGCAGGGACACCGCCAGCACCCACATCATGGCGTAGCCATAGTTCGCACCGGCCACGGAAGACGTGATGAGGTCGCCGGCGCCCAGCCAGGACAGCACGGCAATGATGCCGGGGCCAAGAAGCTTCAAGAGGCGTACGAAGCGGCTCTGCGCGGGAGCCACGGCCTGGCCTTCGGCGGAAGGAATGCTCGACATGGATGAGTCTCCGTTGTTTTTTTTGTGAGAAACGGAAACAGTCGACCACATTACGTACGACATCGTACAACTAAAATCAGGCTGGAATTATGTAGAAATGTTTCATGGGCCCCGGGGCTCAAAGACACCGGGGCCGTCGACTTTCGTCACGGCGCCTCCCTCCGCTCACCGTTATTGATCATCCAGCGAATCATGCTCGCCAACGGCACCCGATAGTGCTGGGTTGCGCATTGGCCGGCCTGCTGCGGGTCGTACCATTCGACGTAGCGGCTGAACAGCACATGGCGGCCGTCCTCGGCCACCCGCAGCTCCATTTCGCGGCAATGCAACATTCCCTGATCGAGGGTTTTTACCCGTCGATGCAGGACCAGCGCCTGGCTATTCATTCGCGGCACCCTCTTCCCCACATTGCGGCGCGTCCTGGACGGAACCCAACTTTCCTTGCGCGACAAAATCGGCACGGCGCTGGGCGATGGCGTCGCGAAGCGCCACGTAGTAATCAGGCTGGGTCTGCAGCTTGTCGGTGAGCGGCAACGCCTCCGCGCGGCCATCGACGACGCCACCCACGGTCTTGATCGTGCCCAGGGTTTCAACGGTATCGCTGTTGTCGCCGAACGGATCGACCGCAAAGCTCACCACCTTGCCGGTCGCGTCCCTCAGGTTGGCGGTGCCCAGCAGCGGCAGCTCGACGATCGGTCCGGGAGCGATGTTCCAGACGCCAAACGTCTGGCCGAAATCGGACTCGTGGCGTTCGATGCCCAGCTTGCCCGACACATCGATCAAGCCAACGATACCCACCGTGGTGTTAATGGCAAAACGGCCCAGTGTGTTGACCGAACGCTGCCCGTTGCCTTGCAGCAAATCGTTGATGAACACCTTGGGCTCGCCGAAGTTGGCGACGAAGTTGTGCACGCCGGCCTGGAGCATGTCCGGCAATTTTCGATACCCACGGGCGATCGGGGCCAGGGCGTAATCGTCGACGGTGCGGTTGAAGGCGAAAATGCCACGGTTCACCGGTTCGGCTGGATCATGGACGGCGAAGGGCACGCTCTCGCAACTGCCTGGCGTGGCAGTGGGCGTACTGCTGCAACCGCTGGCGAGTGCCGCCAGCGCGACGATGACGGTGGATCGGACAAGCAACGGCGCGGGTTTGGTGATCGGCATGCGGGGCTATCTCGGGGAGGAATGGGGACGATACCAATCAGCCAATGACGCGGTTCCTGTGGCGAGGGGATTTATCCCCGCTGGGTTGCGAAGCGACCCCAAAACCAGGCACCACGGTACGTCTGGTTCATTGAGTCAACAGCTTTGGGGCTGCTTCGCAACCCAGCGGGGCGGTGCGACGTTTCGCTAAATCCCCTCGCCACGGGTTCCGTTTGCCATCGTCTAACCAACTGGAATCGACCCCATCCTGCCGCCGTTTTCTTGCCCACAGATTTCCGGAATATTGCTCGCCGGCAGCTTTGTTTCCGGATTGAAATATATGACGCAAGCCCCGGATTGCCCCTAGTATTCCACCCGTATTCATTGCCCGACGTGACCCCCGTGAGCCATTTACTCCTGGTGGACGACGACCTCGAAGTCCTCGCCCTCCTGCGCAAATTCCTCGAACAACATGGCTATAGCGTCGAAGTCGCCGCCGACGGCAAAGCGCTGTGGCAAGCGGTGGAACGCCGACAGCCGGACCTGATCATCCTCGACGTGATGCTGCCGGGCGACAACGGACTGGTGCTCTGCCAGCGCCTGCGCACCGAGCACCGGGTCGGGATCATCATGCTCACCGCCATGGGCGAGTTGAGCGACCGCGTCGTCGGCCTGGAAATGGGCGCCGATGACTACCTGACCAAACCCTTCGACGCCCGCGAACTGCTGGCCCGGGTACGCGCCGTCCTCCGGCGCACCGGTGAAGCCAGGGGCGCCTTGGGCGACTTGACCCGCCCGGTCCTGGAATTCGACGGCTGGCAACTGGACGTCACCCGCCGCGAGCTGCGCTCCCCCGACAAGGTCATGATTCCCCTGTCCAGCGGCGAGTTCGAACTGCTGCTGGTCTTCGTCGAACATCCACGTCGGGTGCTCAGCCGCCAGCAACTGCTGGACCTGGCCCGTGGCGAAACCTTCGATGCGTTCGACCGCAGCATCGACGTGCAGGTCAGCCGACTGCGTCGCAAGCTGGAGACCGACGTCACGGGCCCGTCGATGATCCGCACCGTCCGCAACAGCGGCTACTTGTTCAGCCCCCACGTGGTGAAGCGATGACACCGGGCGGCACGAAGGTGTCTCGACCACGGGACACCGTGGCGCGGTGGATCGCCTTGACCACGATGGTGGCGATGCTGACGTTGCTGGCCCTCAACGAATTGTTCGGGGTATTGGCCGGTGCCTGGGCACGCCCTCCCCTGATGGAAACCGGCCTGATGGACAAGGCCGCGGCAATCACGCGCATCATCGATTCCGCCGCTCCCGGGCAACGCCACGACATCGCCAAGACCGCCAGCGACCCGGGGCTCAGCGTGCAATGGTTGCAGCGCTATGAGGACGCGCGGTTGCCAGTCATCGGAGACCCGGAGTTCAGTGAAGGTTCGGTTTTCCTGCGCCGGCAATTGAACAGGCCCGACGCCCGAATCGAGGCCTATGAGCCGGACGATTGGCCAACCAAGGATAATCCTGACAGGCGCTACGCGGTGATCATCGAGCTGACCGACCACACCTGGGTCATATTCTCGGTGTCATCCCGCAGTTGGGGCCTGGGGGAATGGCAACGCAACCTGATCATCATCGCGCTGATCCTGCTCTCAACCTTGATCGTCGCCCTGATCGCCACACGACACCTGGCGACACCCCTGGAGCACTTTGCGGACGGCGCCCGGCGCTTCGGCGTGGACTTCCGGGCGCCGCCGATCCCAGTCGTGGGCCCCTATGAAATCCGCCAGGCGATCCTCGCGTTCAACGCCATGCAGGCCCAGCTCAAGCACTTCGTCCAGGACCGCACGCAGATGCTCGCGGCCATCTCCCACGACCTGCGCGCACCGTTGACCCGCATGCGCCTGCGCGGGGAATTCATCGAGGACGCCGACCAGCAATCGAAGCTGTTCAGGGATGTCGACGAGATGCAGGCAATGGTCAACGCCGCACTGGAATTCTTCCGCGACGAAGCACGCCTTGAACACGCCACGGCATTCGATCTGGCTGAGCTATTGCACACCGTCGTCGATGACTTCAGGGACGCCGGCACCGAAGTGTCGTTCGAAGGCGCGCAGCGTTTTGTCTATGTCGGCCGGCCCATCGGGATCAAGCGTGCGCTGACCAACCTGATCGACAACGCGGTCAAATATGGCAGCGAGCCCGGCGTTCGTTTGAAAGCCTTCGCCGATTGCGTCGAGATCCGCGTCGTCGACCGCGGGCCGGGCATCGCGCCTCACTATCAAGAGCAGGTGTTCGCGCCGTTCTTTCGCGTCGAGGGCTCGCGCAACAAGCATACCGGCGGCGTCGGCCTGGGCCTGTCGGCGGCACGGGCGACGGTGCTGGAGCATGGCGGGACACTGGTGCTCAGGAATCGACGCGAGGGTGGCCTGGAAGCCAGGGTCTCGCTGCCCCTCAATTGACCCCGGCGAGGCGCGCTGAACAACGATGCCCTAAAACCCACGCGATTTCGGTAGGATGTCCGGCCTTTTGACCCGGCCCCCTGTCTCGTGGAATTGCCCCGATGATCCTGATCGTTTACGCCCATCCCTACCCCGACCAGTCGCGGGTCAACCAGCAGATGCTCAAGCGCGCGTCCGCCAATCCGGACGTGGTCATACGGTCGCTCTACGATCTCTACCCAGACTTCGCCATCGACGTCGAGGCGGAACAGCGCGCCGTCGAACAGGCGGATCTGATCGTCCTCCAGCATCCAATGTACTGGTACAGCATGCCGCCCCTCTTGAAATTGTGGATCGACAAAGTCTTCACCCATGGCTGGGCCTACGGCAAAGGCGCCACGGCCCTCAATGGCAAGGGCCTGCTGTGGGCCGTCACCACGGGTGGCGAGCGGGAACATTTCCAGATCGGCGCGTACCCGGACTTCTCAGCGCTGGCCCAGCCACTCCACGCCACGGCGCTTTACTGCCACATGCGCTGGCTGGAGCCGGTCGTCGTGCACGGCGCGTATGCCGCCGAGTCCGAAGCCCAACGCGCACAAATCGAACACTACGGCGCACGCCTGGCCTCTTGGAAGGAAGATTGAGATGGAGACGCACAGCCTGATCGAAATGCTCATCTACCTGGCCTCGGCGACGCTGATCGTGCCGATTGCCGTGCGCTTCGGCCTGGGCCCGGTGTTGGGTTACCTGCTGGCCGGCTGCGTGATCGGCCCGTGGGGGCTCAAGCTCATCACCGATGTGAAGGCGATCCTGGAATTCGCTGAAATCGGCGTCGTGTTGATGCTGTTCATCATCGGCCTTGAGCTCGATCCCAAGCGCCTGTGGGCACTGCGCCGGATGGTGTTCGGCGGCGGCGCCTTGCAGATGCTGGCCTGCGGCGGCGCAATCGCGGCGTTCTGCGCGGCCTTGGGTTTGAACTGGACGGCAGCGCTGCTGGTCGGCCTGACCTTGAGCCTGTCCTCCACGGCCATCGCCATGCAAGCGATGAGCGAACGCAACCTGACCGCCACCGCAGTCGGGCGCAGCAGTTTTGCCGTGCTGCTGTTCCAGGACATCGCGGCCATTCCCCTGGTCGCCATGATCCCGTTGTTGTCGGCCCACGGCGAAACCCCATCCGGCATGGCCCTGGCGCTGTCGATCGTGAAGATCGTCGCCGCCATCAGCGTCGTCGTGCTGCTCGGGCGCTACGTGACGCGACCGCTGCTGCGTTTCGCCGCGCGCTCGGGCCTGCGGGAGATCTTCAGTGCCGTGGCGCTGTTCCTGGTGTTCGGTTTCGGTTTTCTGCTCGAAGAAGCCGGCCTGTCGATGGCCATGGGCGCGTTTCTCGCCGGAGTCTTGTTGGCGAGTTCCGAATACCGCCATGCCCTGGAGAGCGACATCGAGCCGTTCAAAGGCCTGCTGCTGGGTCTGTTCTTCATTGGCGTCGGCATGTCGATCGATTTCGGCACGCTGATCAACGCACCGCTGAAAGTCATCACCCTGACCCTGGGCTTCATCCTGATCAAACTGCTGGTGATCAAGACCGTCAGCCGCTTCCTCAACGTCCCCGCCGGCCAGCGCTCCTGGCAAGCGGTGCTGCTCGGCCAGGGCAGCGAATTCGCTTTCGTGGTGTTCGGCGCCGCGACCTTGGCCGGCATTCTCACCGACCAATGGGGCAAGAGCCTGACGCTGGCGGTGGCCCTGTCCATGTGCCTGACGCCCTTGCTGATCCTGCTGCTGGACCGAATAGAGTCGGCCAGCAAGAAGGACAGTCAGGAATCCGACCTCGTCGATCAGCAGAACCCTCGGGTGATCATCGCCGGCTTCGGTCGTTTCGGGCAGATCGCCGGACGTTTGCTGATGTCCTGCGGCGTCGAAGTGGTCGTCCTGGATCATGACCCTGACAATATCGAGACGCTGCGCAAATTCGGCGTGAAAGTGTTCTACGGCGACGCCACGCGCCTCGATCTGCTCCACGCGGCCGGCGCGGCCCAGGCGGTGGTGCTGATCAATGCGATAGATGACCAGCAGGACAACCTGACGCTGACCCGCATGGCCCAGGAGCATTTCCCCGGGTTGAAACTGATCGTGCGGGCGCGGGACATGGCGCACCTGATCACCCTGCGGCAACTGGGCGTGGAAAGCGCCGAGCGGGAAACCTTCGAAAGCGCGCTGGCATTGGGTCGCAGCGCGTTGGTGCAGATGGGCGTCGGTGCGTACGAGGCGCGTGAACGCGCCGATCAGTTCCGTCGCCTGAACCTACGCATGCTCGAGGAAATCGTCGCCCAGCCGGAAGACGACCTCAAGTTCCGGCACGACGCCTACCGTCGCGCCAATGCGCTGCTCACCGAGATGTTCAACGAGGACCGCCAGCGACCGATTGACAGCTGGCCTGAACATCACCGAAACGAGACGGAAAAAAGCGACGGCTAGATCTTGATACAGCCCGTCTGAAGCATCCGTGGCGAGGGAGCTTGCTCCCGCTCGATTGCGCAGCAATCGCACGATCTTGGGTCTGCTGCGCAGCCCAGCGGGAGCAAGCTCCCTCGCCACGGGTGTCAGCCATTTACCCGCGCGCAATGATTGCCGGCGCGCGTCTTCAGTGAACCAACCCGTCCAACTCGGCCAGCATCTGCGCCGGGATCTTCAGTTCGCTCGCCGAGAGGTTTTCCCGCAGATGCGCCACGGATGACGTACCGGGAATCAGCAGGATGTTCGGCGCACGTTGCAGCAACCACGCCAGCGCGACGCACAACGGTGACGCCTCCAGGCGCGCCGCTACGCTCGACAGGGTTTGCGACTGCAGCGGCGTAAACCCACCCAATGGGAAAAACGGCACGTAGGCGATGCCTTGCTTGCCCAACTCGGCGATCAGTTGTTCGTCGTCACGATGGGTCAGGTTGTAGTGGTTCTGCACACAGGCCACCTTCGCGATGCCCTGGGCCTGCCTGACCTGGGACGCCGTGACGTTGCTCAGGCCCAAATGCCGGATCAAGCCCTGGCGCTGCAATTCGGCCAGTGCCGAGAATTGTTCCTCGATGTCGTCATCGGCGGGTGCATGCAGATTGCCCCAGGCGCGCAGGTTGACCACTTCCAACACATCCACGCCGAGGTTGCGCAAGTTGTCATGGACGGCGCGGGTCAACTCGGCCGGGCTGTGGGCCGGGTTCCACGACGCATCGGCACCGCGCACGGCGCCAACCTTGGTCACGATGACCAGATCCTCGGCGTAAGGGTGCAACGCTTCACGAATCAACCGGTTAGTGACATGGGGCCCGTAGAAGTCGGCGGTGTCGATATGGTTGACGCCCGCCGCCACCGCTTCGCGCAGCACGGCGATGGCCGCTGCCGGATCCTTGGGCGGCCCGAAGACCTGGGGCCCCGCCAGTTGCATCGCGCCATAGCCCATGCGCTTGACCGCACGATCGCCCAGTTGAAAAGTCCCTGCGGTGTCTGCCCTGCTCATCTCGTACCCCTTGGATTAAATGTGCCTGGGCCGACTATAGGCGTTGACCACTCCACTGATAATCGGGTGCAATCCGAACGGGTTGTACGGCGGAGAGAACAATGGCGACGGATATCCAGGACTTGCTGTCCTTTGTGGCGGTGGTAAATGCGGGTGGGTTTCGTGAAGGCGCGCGGCTCAGCGGCAAATCCGCGTCCAGCCTCAGCGATGCTGTACGCCGCATCGAAAGCCGCCTTGGCGTGCGCCTGCTCAACCGCACCACCCGCAGCGTGGTGCCGACCGAGGCCGGCGCGCGGTTGATGGAACGCATCGTGCCGGCCCTGGGCGAAGTCGAATCGGCGCTGGACGTGGTCAACGATTTTCGCGACCGCCCCTCAGGCACCCTCAGGCTGAACGTGCCGGTCAGCGCCGCCCGGCTGGTGCTGCCCGCGATCATCGCGCCGTTCTTGAAAAGCTACCCCGACATCAGACTGGAAGTGGTCACCGAGGAGAGTTTCGTCGACATGCTCGCGGCCGGGTGTGACGCCGGCATTCGCTACGACGAACGCCTTGAGCAGGACATGATCGCCATCCCCATCGGCCCGCGCTTGCAGCGCTTCGCCACCGCCGCCTCGCCGGCATACCTCGACGCCCGGGGCCGGCCCGAGCACCCGCGGGATCTGCTTCGGCACGCGTGCCTGGCCGGCAAGTTTCCCAGCGGGGCCATGCCGCTCTGGGAGTATGAACGTGACGGGGAAACCATCAGCGTCGAGCCGAACGGCCCGTTGATCGTGCGCATCGGCGGCGCCATGGACCTGGCGGTACAAGCGGCCATCGACGGCCTGGGTGTTGTCCATTTGTTCGAGGATTGGCTGCGGCCGTACCTCGACAGCGGCGAACTCGAGCCGGTACTTGAACCATGGTGGCAGCGCTTTACCGGACCGTTCCTCTACTATCCCGGCCGCCGCTACCTGCCCTCGCCGCTACGGGCATTCGTGGACTTTATCAATCAGAACCGGGGCGAAACGAACAACACCGTCCACTGTGGGAGCGAGCCTGCTCGCGAAGGCGCCGGCACATCCAACATCTCCACACACTGAACCACCGCTTTCGCGAGCAGGCTCCCTCCCACAAAGGTTCTGCGCCGTGCCCGCGTCCAACAAACAACACTGCTCACTGTGGGAGCGAGCCTGCTCGCGAAGACGGTGGTTGATTCCCCCCACTGCCCGCTCGTCTCCCCGTCGCAAGGATTTTCGAACCAAGCATATCGCCACGGCTCGGACCTACATAACACCGCCGCAAGCCACCGTGATGCGCTTCGACAAGCACGGTTTCGACGGCGGGATCATCAAGGTTCCTTTGCGCTTCGCTGCCGGGAGTTTTCGCTATGTGTGACGGTCTTGTTCAACACGTTTCTTCCAAGGACTCCCTGGCATATTTCGACCAGCGAGACACCTCCGGCGGTCATTTCGGGACAAGCCTGACGCCCGTGGAATTGTGCGTGGCCACGCCGCCGAAGACGCAGCCGCGACACGGCATGATCGAGCCAAACATGCAGGTCAGCGCCATCCGCCGTCGTGGTGGGCGCCTGGAGTGCATCAAGGTTCGCTGGGGCTGGTCGCCCATCTGGTCGGTGGGAACAATGCCTCCGCTGACGCACCTGCCGTTGCACCTGGTGATGCGCTCCAAGGTGTTCGACCAGATCAAGCGCGAGGGCCGCGTGCTGGTGGCGGTGGACGGCTGGTATGAATCGCCGGAACCGACCACGCCTCACCAGGCACAGCGTCCTGCCTACGTGACCTCCCGGCAATCGACTCCGATCTTCATTGCCGCCCTGGCCCAGGCCTGCGAAAACCCCCTTGGCTGCGACGGCCTGGCCCTGGTGACCTATGGCGACATCGCCAGCCAGCAGCAGCGCCTGTTGGCGTTCAACGCAGAAGACGCACTCGAATGGCTGGTGCCTGATCTGGGTTGGGAGCAGGCGCAGCAACTGATCGAGCGCATGAATGCCACGCCGCCGCACCTTGAATCGGGGGTGACCGTTCAACGCCCGGCCCAGGGCGGCCTTTGATCTGGAAGATGAAGCCATGTACGTAATCATGGGTGCCACGGGGCACGTTGGATCGGCCACGGCCCGAGCCTTACTGGCGCCAGGGCATGCGGTGATTGTCATGACCCGCAACGCCAGCCACGCCACGGAATGGCACGCCAGGGGCGCTCAGATCGTCGAAGCGCATGCTGAAAACGTCGAGTCACTGCGCGCCGCCTTTCAACTTGGGCGCAGGGCGTTCATTCTCAACCCGTCGGCGGCCCCCAGTACCGATACCGATGTGGTGGAACGAGGCACCGTCGCCAATATCCTGTCCGCCCTTGATGGCTCGGGGCTTGAGAAAATCGTGGTGCAATCCACCGCTGGCGCCCAGCCCGGCGAACGTATCGGCGATCTCAGCGTCTTGTGGGAACTGGAAGAAGGCTTGCGCAACCAGCCTATCCCGGCGGCGATCAATCGCGGCGCCTATTACATGAGCAACTGGGACGGCCTGCTCGACACCGTCCGAGATACCGGCAAGCTCCCCACGCTATTTCCCGCCGACCTGGCCTTTCCCATGGTGGCGCCTCGGGACCTGGGCGAAGTGGCGGCCGCACGGATGCTATCGTCGATTGACGACGTTGGCGTGCGTCACGTGCAAGGACCTCGCCTGTATTCACCCAACGACGTGGCGCAGGCTTTTTCCGAGGCCCTCGGCCGGCCGGTCGAGGTCCAGGTGATACCCAGGGACCAATGGGAAAGCGCCTTCCAGCGCCTCGGTTTCAGTCTCGCCGCGGCGCAATCCTATGCGCGCATGAGCGCCGTCAGCCTCGACAGCGGCTTCGATGTGGGCGATGACGCGGCCCTGCACGGCATCACGACGCTGGAGGTCTACATTGAGGCGCTGGTGCAGCGCAGCGGCCTGGGAGCACTGGGATAACGGAATGCAGGAACGTTGCAGCAATGGGCGCTAAACTGCCGCGGTCCTTTTTTCCAGCATGAGGTTTTGCATGAGCAACCCAGACATCACCTTCACCCCCGACCCGGATACAGACTCCATCTCCTCCGACGTCGCCGGCTTCGGCGGCCTGCTGGTTTCCACGCAAATCCCGACCCGCGCCGACGGCAGCCTGGAACTGGGCGACATCACGGCGCAAAGCGAGTGCACGTTGCAGGCGCTCAAGATTGCACTGGAACGTGCTGGCAGTTCCATGGACCGCGTGCTGCACCTGACCATCTACCTCACCGACATGGCTGACCGCGCAGCCTTCAACGAAGTCTACAAACGCTTCTTCGCGAAGCCGTGGCCAGTGCGCGCGGCTGTCGGCGTGGCGGCGCTGGCGGTCGAGGGGATGCGGGTGGAAGTGACGGCGATGGCGGCGAAGGGCTGAACCGCACACCTCAGACAAGCGAGGTGCTCCCTCGCCACGGGTTTTGGGTTAACCCTGATTCCCGGTCCAGCAGCGGGCTGTGTTTATTCGGTTGTAGGATCCTTCGCGTTCGGGCTACGTCGTCTTGCGCCGTTACCTACAACTACGCCAGAATCCGCCGGCTTGTGCGCCTTGGGGCCGGGCTTTACTGTTGCTCGGTCGCTGAAAATCAGCGATCGGGTTTGGTAGCCCGG
>NZ_JAESPG010000036.1:0-22592 GCF_016756915.1 Pseudomonas sp. HB05 | reverse complement strand
CAGAGTGGGTACCTCGCAACGGCTACGGCCTGATCGAGGAGGCAAAAACGGACATGGTGCGTTTCTTCATGTACTACAACCGCACTAGGCTCCACAGCTACAACAACTACCTGTCGCCAATAGCCATGGAGCAAAAAGCGGCATAAACACCGTAATCGGTGTCCGGGATTACTTGACCAGTTCAAGCTCGCTCCCACAGGTTTGATCGTGGATGTTCGAAGATTCTGTGTTCACCACAAATCCAATGTGGGAGCGGGCTTGCTCGCGAAAGGATCGGCACATTCAACATTGGCGTCGACTGATACACCGCCATCGCGAGCAGGCTCGCTCCCACAGGTTTTGTGTTACTCCTGAAGTACGCGTTAGAACACATCCCCCGGCACCCGCACGAACCCTTCCATCAACACCCGCGCACTGCGGCTCATGATGGCTTTTTTCACGGTCCATTCTCCATTGACCTGGCTGGCCTCGGCGCCGACGCGCAGGGTGCCGGACGGGTGGCCGAAACGCACGGCGTTGCGTTCGATACCGCCGGCTGCCAGGTTTACCAGCGTGCCGGAGATCGCTGCGGCCGTGCCGATGGCCACCGCTGCGGTGCCCATCATGGCGTGGTGCAGCTTGCCCATGGACAACGCCCGCACCAGCAAATCGACGTCGCCAGCCGCCACGGCTTTTCCGCTGGACGAGAGGTAATCCGCCGGCGGCGCGACAAACGCGACTTTCGGGGTGTGCTGGCGCTGCGCGGCTTCGTCCAAGTGCTTGATCAAGCCCATCCGCAAGGCGCCATGTGCGCGGATGGTTTCGAACATCGCCAACGCCTTGGGATCGCCATTGATAGCGCCCTGCAGTTCGGTGCCGGTGTAGCCCACATCACGAGCATTGATGAAAATCGTCGGGATCCCGGCGTTGATCAGCGTCGCCTTCAAAGTGCCGACACCAGGCACCTCCAAGTCATCCACCAGATTGCCGGTAGGGAACATCGAGCCGCCACCACCCTCCTCCTCGGCCGCCGGGTCCATGAATTCCAGCTGCACTTCAGCCGCCGGAAACGTCACGCCGTCGAGCTCGAAGTCACCGGTTTCCTGCACCGCGCCGTCGGTGATGGGCACGTGGGCAATGATGGTCTTGCCGATGTTGGCCTGCCAGATCCGCACCACGGCCACGCCGTTCTTCGGAATACGGCTGGCATCCACCAGACCGCTGCTGATGGCAAACGACCCTACCGCCGCCGACAGGTTTCCGCAGTTGCCGCTCCAGTCCACGAACGGCTTGTCGATGGACACCTGGCCGAACAGGTAATCGACATCGTGGTCGGCGCGGGTGCTCTTGGACAGGATCACCGTCTTGCTGGTGCTGGACGTCGCGCCGCCCATGCCATCGATCTGCTTTTCGTACGGATCGGGACTGCCGATCACCCGAAGCAACAGGGCATCCCGGGCCGGGCCGGGGACGCGGGCGGCTTCGGGGAGGTCTTGCAGGCTGAAGAACACGCCTTTGCTGGTGCCGCCACGCATGTAGGTCGCGGGGATCTTGATTTGAGGCGAGTGAGCCATGTGCTCTAACTCCTTGAAAAATGGCGGCCAGAAAACCGGCTACCCAAGCGATTTAAACGGCGATCGCCGACTCGAGGAAGTCCTGGGCGAAGCGTTGCAGCACGCCCCCGGCTTCGTAGATCGACACTTCTTCAGCCGTATCGAGGCGGCAGGTCACCGGCACTTCGACGCGCTCGCCGTTCTTGCGGGTAATCACCAGGGTCAGTGTTGCCCGCGGGGTGCGCTCGCCGATCACGTCATAGATTTCGCTGCCGTCGATGCCCAGGGTCTTGCGATCGGTGCCGGGCTTGAACTCCAGCGGCAATACGCCCATGCCCACCAGGTTGGTGCGATGGATGCGCTCGAAGCCTTCGGCAGCGATCGCCTCGACACCGGCCAGGCGCACGCCCTTGGCCGCCCAGTCGCGGGACGAGCCCTGGCCGTAGTCGGCGCCGGCAATGATGATCAGCGGCTGCTTGCGCTCCATGTAGGTCTCGATGGCTTCCCACATGCGCATGACCTTGCCTTCCGGCTCGACCCGGGCCAGGGAGCCCTGCTTGACATTGCCGTTCTCGACGACCATTTCGTTGAACAGTTTCGGGTTGGCGAAGGTGGCGCGTTGTGCGGTCAGGTGATCGCCACGGTGGGTCGCGTAGGAGTTGAAGTCCTCCTCCGGCAGGCCCATTTTCGCCAGGTATTCCCCGGCGGCGCTGTCCAGCATGATGGCGTTGGACGGCGACAAGTGGTCGGTGGTGATGTTGTCCGGCAGCACCGCCAGCGGGCGCATGCCCTTGAGCGGTCGCGCACCGGCCAACGCACCTTCCCAATACGGCGGGCGACGGATGTAGGTGCTTTGCGGGCGCCAGTCGTACAGCGGCGTGACTCTCGGGCCGGTGTCTTCCTGGATGGCGAACATCGGGATGTACACCTGGCGAAACTGCTCCGGCTTCACCGACGCCTTGACCACGGCTTCGATTTCTTCGTCGCTCGGCCAGATGTCCTTGAGACGAATCTCGCGACCGTCCACCACGCCCAGCACATCCTTCTCGATGTCGAAGCGGATGGTCCCGGCGATGGCATAAGCGACCACCAGCGGCGGTGATGCCAGGAACGCCTGCTTGGCGTACGGATGGATGCGACCGTCGAAGTTGCGGTTGCCCGACAACACGGCGGTGGCGTACAGGTCGCGGTCAATGATCTCCTGTTGGATCACCGGGTCCAGCGCGCCGGACATGCCGTTACACGTGGTGCAGGCAAACGCGACAACGCCGAAGCCCAGCTTTTCGAGCTCGGACGTCAGGCCCGCTTCATCCAGGTACAGCGCCACGGTTTTCGAACCCGGCGCGAGGGACGACTTGACCCACGGCTTGCGGGTCAGGCCCAGGCGGTTGGCGTTGCGCGCCAGCAGGCCGGCGGCGATCACGTTGCGCGGGTTGCTGGTGTTGGTGCAACTGGTGATGGCGGCGATGATCACTGCGCCGTCGGGCATCTGCCCCGGCACATCGTCCCACTGGCCGGAGATGCCTTTGGCGGCCAGGTCCGACACCGCGACGCGAGCGTGCGGGTTGCTCGGGCCGGCCATGTTGCGCACCACCGAGGACAGGTCGAAGCTCAAGCCGCGTTCGTATTGCGCGCCCTTGAGGCTGTCGGCCCACAAGCCTGTGGTCTTGGCGTAGTTCTCGACCAACTGCACTTGCTGGTCTTCGCGGCCGGTGAGCTTCAGGTAATCAATGGTCTGCTGATCGATATGGAACATCGCCGCCGTGGCGCCGTATTCCGGGGCCATGTTGGAGATGGTTGCCCGGTCGCCCAAGGTCAGGGCGCTGGCGCCTTCGCCGAAAAATTCCAGCCAGGCACCGACGACTTTCTGCTTGCGCAGGAACTCGGTCAGCGCCAGCACCATGTCGGTGGCGGTGATGCCCGGTTGCAGTTTGCCGGTCAGTTCGACGCCGACGATTTCCGGCAGGCGCATCCACGAGGCGCGGCCAAGCATGACGCTTTCGGCTTCCAGGCCACCGACACCAATGGCGATCACGCCCAGGGCGTCGACGTGAGGCGTGTGGCTGTCGGTACCCACGCAGGTGTCAGGAAAGGCAACGCCGTCCCGCTGCTGGATCACCGGCGACATTTTTTCCAGGTTGATCTGGTGCATGATCCCGTTGCCTGGCGGAATCACGTCAACGTTCTTGAAGGCTTTCTTGGTCCAGTTGATGAAGTGGAAGCGGTCTTCGTTGCGGCGGTCTTCGATGGCGCGGTTCTTGGAAAAGGCCTGGGGATCGAAACCGGCGCTTTCCACCGCCAGCGAGTGGTCGACGATCAGCTGGGTCGGCACCACCGGGTTGACCTGCGCCGGGTCGCCACCTTGCTGGGCGATGGCGTCGCGCAAACCGGCGAGGTCCACCAGGGCGGTCTGGCCGAGAATGTCGTGGCACACCACCCGCGCCGGGAACCATGGGAAATCCAGGTCGCGCTTGCGCTCGATCAGTTGCAGCAGCGATTCACGCAGCGTGGCCGGGTCGCAGCGGCGCACGAGGTTTTCCGCCAATACGCGAGAAGTGTACGGCAGGCCGTCATAGGCGCCGGGGCGGATGGCCTCCACTGCGCCACGAACGTCGAAATAATCCAGCGAAGTGCCGGGCAGCGGTTTGCGAAATTCTGTGTTCATCGTCAGGACTCGGGTCACGGTGGTTTCAGAGGGTTGGCGCCGGACTTGAAGCACCCCCGACCACTGTGGGAGCGAGCTTGCTCGCGATAGCGGTGTATCTGTCGACATGGATGTTGAATGTCAGTACGCAAGCGCGAGCAAGCTCGCTCCCACAGGGTTTCGGGGGTATCCAGTTCCGGCGGCTAGAACCCTCCAGCTCAGCGTCGTTCGATTGGCACGAACTTGCGCTGTTCGACGCCGGTGTATTCGGCGCTCGGTCGGATGATGCGGTTGTTGGCGCGTTGTTCGAACACGTGGGCGGCCCAGCCGGTCAGGCGCGAACAGACGAAGATCGGCGTGAACAACTTGGTCGGGATGCCCATGAAATGGTACGCCGAGGCATGGTAGAAATCGGCGTTAGGGAACAGTTTCTTCTGCTCCCACATGGTCTTGTCGATGGCTTCGGAGACCGGGAACAGCACCGTGTCGCCCACTTCGTCGGCGAGCTTTTTCGACCAGCCCTTGATCACCTCGTTGCGCGGATCGTTGTCCTTATAGATAGCGTGGCCGAAGCCCATGATCTTGTCCTTGCGCGCCAGCATGCCGAGGGTGCCTTCGATGGCGTCCTGCGGTGAACTGAAGCGCTCGATCATTTCCATCGCCGCTTCGTTGGCGCCGCCATGCAGCGGGCCGCGCAACGAGCCGATGGCGGCGGTGATGCAGGAGAACAGGTCAGACAAGGTAGAGGCGCAGACCCGCGCGGTGAAAGTCGAGGCGTTGAACTCGTGCTCGGCGTAGAGAATCAGCGAGACATTCATCACCTTGACGTGCAACTCGCTTGGTTTCTTGCCGTGCAACAGGTACAGGAAGTGGCCGCCGATGGAGACTTCGTCGGTCACGCATTCGATGCGCTGGCCTTCGTGGCTGAAGCGATACCAGTAGCACATGATCGCTGGGAACGCTGCCAGCAGGCGGTCGGTCTTGTCGTGCTGTTGGGAGAAATCCTGCTCGGGCTCCAGATTGCCCAGGAACGAGCAACCGGTGCGCATCACGTCCATCGGGTGGGCGTCGGCGGGAATGCGCTCCAGCACTTCTTTCAAGGCTTGAGGCAGATCGCGCAACTGGCGCAATTTACCGGTGTAGGCGTCCAGTTGGGCCTGGGTCGGCAGCTCACCGTACAGCAGCAGATACGCCACTTCTTCAAATTGGGCGTCTGCCGCCAGGTCGCGAACGTCGTAGCCGCGATAGGTCAAGCCGGCACCCGACTGGCCTACGGTGGACAATGCGGTTTGCCCGGCCACCTGGCCACGGAGCCCGGCGCCACTGAGTACTTTTGCTTCGGCCATGTTGCTGTCTCCATTTTCTTGAATTTGTAGGGAGTCGCGCCTTACTTCTTCGCCGCGAACAACGCATCGAGCTTCTGCTCGAAGGTGTGGTAGTCGATGCGATCGTAAAGCTCCATGCGGGTCTGCATGGTGTCGATGACGTTCTGTTGCGTGCCGTCGCGGCGGATCGCGGTGTAGACGTTTTCGGCTGCCTTGTTCATGGCCCGGAACGCCGACAGCGGGTACAGCACCAGGGACACGTCGGCACCGGCCAGTTGTTCGGTGGTGTACAGCGGGGTCGCGCCGAATTCGGTGATGTTGGCCAGGATCGGCGCCTTCACGCGGCTGGCGAACAGCTTGTACATCTCGAGCTCGGTGATGGCCTCGGGGAAAATCATGTCGGCACCGGCCTCGATACATGCGGCGGCGCGGTCAAGCGCCGATTCCAAACCTTCAACGGCCAGGGCATCGGTGCGCGCCATGATCACGAAACTGTCATCGGTGCGGGCATCGACGGCGGCCTTGATGCGGTCGACCATTTCCTGCTGCGAGACGATTTCCTTGTTCGGACGGTGGCCGCAACGCTTGGCGCCGACCTGGTCTTCAATATGAATCGCCGCCGCGCCGAACTTGATCATCGACTTGACCGTGCGCGCCACGTTGAACGCCGAGGAGCCGAAACCGGTGTCCACGTCCACCAGCAGCGGCAGGTCGCAGACATCGGTGATACGACGCACATCGGTCAACACGTCATCCAGGCCAGTGATGCCCAGGTCCGGCACGCCAAGAGAACCGGCCGCGACGCCGCCGCCGGAGAGGTAGATCGCCTTGAAACCGGCGCGCTTGGCCAGCAGCGCGTGGTTGGCGTTGATCGTGCCAACCACTTGCAGCGGATGCTCGCTGGCGACCGCATCGCGGAAACGCTGGCCTGGAGTGCTGTTGCTCATGACTCACCTCGTTCAGTGGCGGCGCTGTCCTGGAAATGACGCGCGATGTTGCGTTTGGAAGCGCCGATGTGCCGGCGCATCAATAATTCAGCCAGTTCGCCGTCACGGTCGGCGATGGCGTCGAGAATCCGGTGGTGCTCGGCAAAGGCCTGGCGCGGACGGTTGGGCGTGGTGGAAAACTGGATGCGGTACATGCGCACCAATTGGTATAGCTCGCCGCAAAGCATCTGCGTCAGGGTGCGATTGCCGCTGCCCTGGATGATCCGATAGTGAAAGTCGAAATCGCCTTCTTGCTGGTAATAGCCGACACCGGCCTGGAACGCCGCATCGCGTTCATGGGTTTCTAGGACATGGCGCAGTTCGTCGATTTCCTCGATGGTCATGCGCTCTGCCGCCAGACGGCAAGCCATGCCCTCCAGGGACTCACGGATCTCGTACAGTTCGAGCAATTCGGCGTGACTGAGCGAAACCACCCGAGCGCCGACGTGGGGCACGCGCACCAGCAGGCGTTGGCCTTCCAGGCGATGGATCGCCTCGCGCAACGGCCCGCGGCTGATGCCATAGGTACGCGCCAGCTCGGGTTCGGAGATCTTGCTGCCTGGAGCGATCTCGCCTTTGACGATGGCGGCCTGGATACGCCGGAAGACGTTCTCGGACAGCGTCTCCGAATCGTCTTGAGCCATCAGCGGTGTTTCGAGCTGATCGAGCATATTGTCGACACCTTGAAATTCAATATGGCAAAAACTAACCAACAACCCGCCATACGTCAAAAGAAAAATCAACATTGTCGACAATCGTCTAATAAGCGCTTGCGCCATAACCGGGCGAATGGCGCCGCTCAGCGTCCGGGCAACGGTGGCGTCAGAAAACCACCGTGCTAGAATGCCGCGCGATTTGCCGCTCTCCTTTTATAGGGAAGGCTGCCCAGGGAGCTTGTGCAGCAATGCCAGGGCCTGAACCGATAAACGGAACGCTGCGCACCAGGATCTATGACACTCAAGCCCTTTTCTGCCGTTCTGTATTTCATGTGCCTGCCGGGGCTTGCCGTGGCGGGCGAAAAAACCGTGTACGGCCTCAACGAATACGCCGCGCTGCAGGGCATCGACCTGGAAGTCGCCGCCAAGCTCGACACCGGCGCCAAGACCGCCTCCCTCAGCGCCCGCGACATCAAGCGCTTCAAGCGCAATGGCGAATCCTGGGTGCGTTTCTACCTGGCCATCGACGCCGCCCATTCGCACCCCATCGAACGCCCGCTGGCCCGTGTCAGCAAGATCAAGCGCCGCGCCGGTGACTACGATCCGGAAGAAGGCAAGAAATACACGGCCCGGCCGGTCATCGAACTGGACATCTGCATGGGCTCTGCCCTGCGCAGCATCGAAGTGAACCTGACCGACCGCAGCGCCTTCCAATACCCGTTGCTGATCGGCTCCGAAGCGCTCAAGCGTTTCGATGCGCTGGTCGACCCCAGTCTCAAATACGCTGCCGGCAAACCCGCCTGCGCCAATGCCGCTCATACCGCAGAGTAATTCCAATGCGCTCCCTTACCCTCCATCTGAAAATGCTGATCGCCATCCTGGTGGTGCTGGGCCTGTCGGTAACGGCCTATCAGATTTTCGTGCTCGGCATCCCGGTCACCGAAGACGCCACCGACGATTTGTGGAACATCGACGCCAAGGTCGAGTTCGTGCCCAACGCCAAGGATCCGGTGAAGATCCAGATGTTCGTGCCGCCGTTGAGCCGCGACTATGTGAGCCTCAACGAGAGTTTCATTTCCAACAACTACGGCGTGGCGGTGAACCGGGTCGACGGCAATCGCAAGGTGACGTGGTCGGCCCGTCGCGCCAAGGGCAACCAGACCCTTTATTACCGCCTGGTACTGACCAAGCGCTACAGCGCCGAGAAAACCAAGGTCAAGGGCCCGACGTTCCGCGACAGCATCGCCGTCGAAGGCCCCGAGAAACTGGCCGCCGAAGCCCTGCTCGCGCCGATCCGCCAACACTCGGCCGATGTCGAGACGTTCATCAGCGAAGCGATCAAGCGGGTCAACAATCTCAACGACGACAACGTCAAGCTGTTGCTGGCCGGTGATCCGTCTTCAAGCAACAAGGCGCGGATCGTCGAGCTCGTGCTGTCCATCGCCCACGTGCCGGTGGAAAAAGTCCACACCATCCGCCTGGTCGCCGACCAGCCGCAGATGCCCGAGCTGTGGCTGCGCAGTTTCAACGGCACCGACTGGCTGTATTTCAACCCGGACACCGGCGAGCAGGGCCTGCCCACCGACCGCCTGTTGTGGTGGACCGGCGATGAAAACCTGATCACCGTCGATGGCGGCAAGAAAGCCACCGTCACCTTCAGCATGAACAACAGCGAAATGAACGCCATTCGCCTGGCCAAGCTGACGGACGAGAACACCGACGCCAATTTCCTCGAATACTCGCTCTACGGCCTGCCGCTGCAAACCCAGCAGACCTTCATGATCATGGTGATGATCCCGATCGGCGTGCTGGTGATCCTGGTGCTGCGCAACCTGATCGGGCTGCAGACCCTCGGTACGTTCACCCCGGTACTGATCGCCCTGGCCTTCCGCGAGACGCAACTGGGCTTCGGCATCATCCTGTTCACGGTCATTACCGCGCTGGGCCTGTCGCTGCGTTCCTACCTGGAACACCTCAAGCTGCAGATGCTGCCGAGGCTCTCGGTGGTGCTGACCTTCGTGGTAGTGCTGATTGCCGCCATCAGCCTGTTCAGCCATAAGCTCGGCCTGGAGCGCGGCTTGTCGGTGGCGCTGTTCCCGATGGTGATCCTGACCATGACCATCGAACGCCTGTCCATCACCTGGGAAGAACGTGGCGGTGGCCATGCGATGAAAGTCGCCATCGGCACTTTGTTCGCCGCGTCCCTGGCGCATCTGATCATGAGCGTGCCGGAGCTGGTGTACTTCGTGTTCACTTTCCCGGCGATCCTGCTGATCCTGGTGGGCTTCATGCTGGCCATGGGTCGTTATCGCGGCTACCGCCTGACCGAGCTGGTTCGGTTCAAGGCCTTCCTCAAGGCTGACTCCTGATGTTCGGCTTCTGGAAGACGTGGAAGGCCCTCGAGGCCCGGGGCATCATGGGCATCAACCGGCGTAACGCCGACTACGTGCTCAAGTACAACAAGCGCAGCCTGTACCCCATCGTCGATGACAAGATCATCACCAAGGAACGGGCCATCGCCGCCGGCATCCATGTGCCGGAACTGTACGGGGTGATCTCCACCGAGAAGGAAATCGACAAGCTCGACGAGATCATCGGCGGGCGTACCGACTTCGTGATCAAGCCGGCCCAGGGTGCCGGCGGCGACGGCATCATTGTCATCGCCGACCGCTTCGAAGGCCGCTATCGGACGGTGTCGGGCAAGATCATCAGCCACGAGGAAATCGAGCACCACGTCTCCAGCATCCTCACCGGCCTGTATTCCTTGGGCGGGCACCGTGACCGGGCGCTGATCGAGTACCGCGTGACTCCGGACCAGATCTTCAAGAGCATCAGCTACGAAGGCGTGCCGGACATCCGCATCATCGTGCTGATGGGTTATCCGGTGATGGCCATGCTGCGCTTGCCAACCCGTCAGTCTGGCGGCAAGGCCAACCTGCACCAGGGCGCCATCGGCGTGGGCGTCGACCTTGCCACGGGCCTGACCCTGCGCGGCACCTGGCTGAACAACATCATCACCAAACACCCCGACACCACCAACGCGGTGGATGGCGTGCAACTGCCCTACTGGGACGGTTTCATGAAACTGGCCGCCGGTTGCTATGAACTGTGCGGGCTGGGCTACATCGGCGTCGACATGGTGCTGGACCAGGAAAAGGGTCCGTTGATCCTGGAACTGAACGCCCGCCCGGGGCTGAACATCCAGATCGCCAACGACTGCGGCCTGACCTTGCGTACCCACGCGGTGGAAGCCCACCTGGAAGAGCTCAAGGCCCGCGGCGTGACCGAAACCGTGGAAGAGCGCGTGGCGTTTGCCCAGGAGTTGTTTGGGCATATTCCGCCGGTTGAGGGGTGAGGCCGTCAACTTGAATATGACGAACCTTGTGGCGAGGGGATTTATCCCCGCTGGGTTGCGAAGCAACCCTAAAACTTACCAACCTCGGTATACCAGGCTGACTGCATCTGCCTGTTTGGGGGTTGCTGCGCAACCCAGCGGGGATAAATCCCCTCGCCACAGTTAAAGCTTCGCCACAAGTAGCTTCGATAACCACAGACGTGCTCATCTCCGACGTCCCCCTAGGAGCAAATCCTACAGGGGATTACAATCGCTCCCCCGCCTGAACGGCTGACCCACCCCGCCCATGCCAACCTGCTCCGTACACCCATTGCCCTACCGCGCCAACCCCGCCGAGTATTTCGCGGCGATCCGCCATGCCCCCGGCAGCGTCCTGCTCGACAGTGGCCGGCCGAGCGCCGAACGCGGACGCTACGACCTGCTCAGCGCCTGGCCATTGGAACAACTGGCGGTACGGCCTGACGAAACTGGCAGCGATTTCCTGCAACGTCTTCGGATGCATCTGGCGCAACTGGGCCATGCGGAACTCCCAACGACGGTGCAATTGCCCTTCGCCGGCGGCTTGATCGGCTACTTGAGCTACGACTTCGGCCGACACCTCGAGGCCTTGCCTTCACAGGCACAAGATGATCTGCAATTGCCCGACGCGCGTTTCGGCCTGTACGACTGGGCGTTGATCTCCGATCACCAGGCCGGCACCAGCCAATTGGTCTTCCATCCCCATTGCGGCGAGAGTGAACGCCAACGACTGATCGAGCTGTTCAGCCGGCCATCCGCAGCGCCTGCCACCGCATTCAGTCTTGCAGGCCCGATGGCACCCGACCTCAGCGCCGACGCCTATCGACAGGCATTCGAACGCATCCAGGCGTATATCCAGGCCGGCGATTGTTACCAGGTCAACTTTGCCCAGCGCTTCCGCGCCCAATGCCACGGCGATGCCTGGACCGCTTATCAGGCGTTGCGGACGGCGTGTCCGACGCCGTTCTCAGGCTTCCAAAGCCTGCCGGAAGGCGGTGCGGTGTTGAGCCTGTCGCCGGAGCGCTTCGTCAAGGTCAGCGAAGGCCACGTCGAAACCCGTCCGATCAAGGGCACCCGGCCCCGTGGCACAAAGCCCGACGAAGACGCCGCCCACGCCGCCGAGCTGCTGGCCAGCCCCAAGGACCGGGCGGAGAACCTGATGATCGTCGACCTGCTGCGCAACGACCTGGGCCGCACGTGCCGTGTCGGCTCGGTGCGGGTGCCGGAGCTGTTCAGCCTTGAAAGCTACCCGAACGTGCACCACCTGGTCAGCAGCGTGACCGGCGAGCTGGCGGAGGGCAAAGATGCCTTGGACCTGATCGCCGGCAGCTTTCCCGGCGGCTCGATCACCGGCGCGCCGAAAATCCGCGCCATGCAAATCATCGACGAACTCGAACCGACCCGACGCGGGCTATATTGCGGCTCGTTGTTGTACCTGGACGTGCGCGGGGAAATGGACAGCTCAATCGCCATCCGCAGTTTGCTGGTCAAGGACGGGCAAGTGTGCTGCTGGGGCGGCGGGGGGATTGTCGCGGATTCGGATTGGGAGGCGGAGTATCAGGAATCGATGACCAAGGTTCGGGTGTTGCTCGAAACCTTGCAGAATCTCTGAACAATCCCCTCGGCCTGACACACAACCCTGTGGGAGCTTGAGTGCGCGCGATTGCGTTGGGTCAGTTGCCCTTGAGCCGACTGATCCAGCGCTATCGCGAGCAAGCTCGCTCCCACAGGTTGTGTGTTTACAGGCTCAGGGAGCGGTTCGAGGCCTTGATGAATTCCTGCTTCAACTCGGTAAAGGTATGCACTGCCGGGAATTGCGGGAATTCGCGGATCACGTTTTCAGGCGCATGGAACAGGATCCCGGCGTCGGCTTCGCCCAGCATCGTGGTGTCATTGTAGGAATCCCCCGCCGCGATCACTCGGTAATACAGGCTTTTGAAGGCCAGGACCGACTGGCGCTTCGGATCTTTCTGACGCAACTGGTAGCCGGTCACTCGCCCGCCGTCATCGGTGATCAAACGATGGCAAAGCAATGTCGGGAAACCCAACTGGCGCATCAATGGCTGGGAAAATTCGTAGAACGTGTCGGACAGAATCACCACCTGGAACCGCTCGCGCAGCCAGTCGACGAATTCGATGGCGCCGTCCAGCGGCTTGAGGGTGGCGATGACTTCCTGGATGTCGGAGAGCTTGAGCCCGTGTTCATCAAGGATGCGCAACCGTTGCTTCATCAGCACGTCGTAGTCGGGGATGTCCCGAGTGGTTGCCCTGAGGGATTCAATCCCGGTTTTTTCAGCGAAGGCGATCCAGATCTCCGGGACCAGCACACCTTCCAGGTCGAGACAGGCAATTTCCACAAGACACTCCCATTTTTTCTGATGTTTATCGGTTGAGCGAACAAAAGGCCTGCCGACTCTAGCCATTCGTCGAAGCCCGCGCAACGCACAGGAACGCGCCAGTCCCGGCAGCTTTTGTTACCATCAGCCCCCTATAGAGCGCCCAGCGCCACCGACCTGTAGGAAACCGCCCTGATGAGCCCATCGTTCGACGTCGTGGAATTCGCCACGACCTATGCCAACAAGTCCCCGCAGGACATCCTCAAGCTGGCCTTCGCCGAGTTCGGCGACGAGCTGTGGATATCGTTCAGTGGCGCCGAAGACGTGGTGCTGGTGGACATGGCCTGGAAACTGAACAAGAACGTCAAGGTATTCAGCCTCGACACCGGTCGCCTGCACCCGGAAACCTATCGTTTTATCGATCAGGTGCGCGAGCACTACAAGATCGACATCGAGCTGATCTCGCCCGACCATACGAAACTGGACCCTTTCGTGAAGGAAAAAGGCTTGTTCAGCTTCTACAAGGACGGTCATGGCGAATGCTGTGGCATCCGCAAGATCGAGCCGTTGCGACGCAAGCTGACCGACGTTCGCGCCTGGGCCACCGGCCAGCGCCGCGACCAGAGCCCTGGCACCCGCAGCCAGGTGGCGGTACTGGAAATCGACACCGCGTTTTCCACCCCGGAGCGCACGCTGTACAAATTCAACCCGTTGTCGCAGATGACCAGCGAAGAAGTCTGGGGTTATATCCGCATGCTTGAGCTGCCTTATAACAGCCTGCACGAGCGCGGCTTCATCAGCATCGGCTGCGAGCCCTGCACCCGCCCGGTGTTGCCGAACCAGCACGAGCGCGAAGGTCGTTGGTGGTGGGAAGAAGCTACGCAGAAGGAATGCGGGCTGCATGCCGGGAATATCATCGCCAAGTCCAAGACCGTTTAAGCGACAGACGAACCCTGTACACAAAAAATGTCATCCCCAGGTGGCATTTTTGTGTGCGTTTTAGATATGCCTGCCCCTAAAAGTTACACATCCCCTCCCACCTAACCGTCCCCCCTTCCACTGGCGTCCGCCGGACAAATAAATACCTGTTTAATCGGTCAATTGGCGAGGACCCAAACGGCGCGTATTTCTACAGCAACAGCAACGGGGTCAACCTGCGTGCGGTGGCTGCATTCATTCCGGCGGCGCTGATTGCGATTATCCTGGCGCTGGTGCCCGGTTTCGACAGCGTTTCACCGTTTTCCTGGCTGATTGGCGCTTCGATTGCAGGGCTGTTGTACCTGATCATTGCCAAGCGCGAGGCTTACTACGAGGACGTCAGCGGCGAGTCCATCGCTGTGGATAACGTCAGCCATTAACCCAGGGAAAGCGGCCCGGCCGGTGCGGGTCGCCTGGTATTTCATTTAAAAAAGGACAGCTCATGCGAATTCTAGTGGTCAACGTCAACACGACCGAGTCCATCACCCAGACCATCGCCCGACAAGCCCAAGCAGTGGCCGCGCCGGGTACCGAGATCATCGGGCTCACGCCGCATTTCGGTGCCGATTCCATCGAAGGCAATTTTGAAAGCTACCTGGCGGCCATTGCGGTCATGGACCGGGTGATGTCCTACGACCAGCCGTTCGACGCGGTGATCCAGGCCGGCTATGGCGAACATGGCCGTGAAGGCCTGCAGGAACTGCTGGATGTGCCGGTGGTGGACATCACCGATGCTGGCGCCAGCACCGCGATGTTCCTGGGCCATGCCTACTCGGTGGTGACGACGCTGGACCGCACCGTGCCGCTGATCGAAGACCGGCTCAAGCTGTCCGGCCTGTTCGACCGCTGCGCCTCGGTGCGGGCCAGCGGCCTGGCGGTATTGGAGTTGGAGCAAGACCCGCAACGGGCCGTCGAAGCCATCGTGCAGCAAGCCGAACTGGCGGTCAGCCAGGACAAGGCCGAAGTGATCTGCCTGGGCTGCGGCGGCATGGCCGGGCTCGATGAGCAGATCCGCCAGCGCACCGGCGTGCCGGTGGTCGATGGGGTGACGGCGGCGGTGACGATTGCCGAATCGCTGGTGCGGCTGGGGCTGTCAACGTCCAAGGTGCGGACTTATGCGACGCCTCGGCCGAAAAACATCGTTGGCTGGCCGGGGCGTTTTGGGCGGTGTGTTTGCTGGTTTTGACGGGGGCGCGCCGAAGCGCGAGCAAGCTCGCTCCCACATGGATTTCCAGCGTCCACACAAAGTGTGTTTATTGCAAAATCCTGTGGGAGCGAGCTTGCTCGCGATTGGAGCCAACTCAATCCAGCGCCCAACTCAAACCGCACTGAACCGCTTGGCCAACCCCAGTTCGGCAAACCGCTCGATGATGAAATCCACGAACGCCCGGGTCTTGCCTGGCAGCAGTTTGTGTTCGGCGTAATAGATAGAGATGTTGCCGTCATCGACATACCAGTCTGGCAGCACTCGTTGCAACTCGCCGCTGTCCAGGTACGACACGGCAAACGGCATGCTCACCAGGGCGATGCCCAACCCTTGGGCTGCGGTGATGCAAGCGGCTTCCGAGTCACTCATTGTCATCTGCGCCTTGAGCGTCAACGGGCTGTGTTCCCGGTTGCGGCTGGTCAGTTGCCATGAACGGATCCGCCCAGTCTGCGGTGAGCGGATCAGAATGCCGTGATGTGGCGCCAGGTCTTGCGGCTCAAAGATGGCGGAGTGACTCTGCAGATACGCTTGGGATGCAACCAACACGCGATGAGCCACCGTCAACTTGCGCGCCACCACGCCTTGGGGCAGTTCGAAACCGCCGCCAATGGCCGCGTCGAAGCCTTGGCCGATCAGGTCAACCTGGCGATTATCGAAATGCCAGTCCGGGTTGATCGCCGGGTACCGTCCCAGGAATTCCCCCAGCAACGGCACGACAAACAAACGCCCGAACGCCGTGCCCATGCTCACCTTCAGCGTGCCGGCTGGCTGCCCCCCGGCGCTGGCGAGGTTGGCGACAGCGTTCTGGATCGTATTGAAACTGCTGCCTACTTCTCGCAGGAATAGCTGCCCGGCCTCGGTCAAGGTCAGGCTGCGAGTGCTGCGCTGGAACAGCCGCACGCCCAGGCGCGCCTCAAGCTTGGCCACGCTCTTGCCCACCGCCGCGGGTGTCAGGCTCAGGCGTCGCGCAGCCTCGGCGAAGCTGCCGACCTCGGCGCTGCGAACAAAACATTCGATACTGCTGAAACTCTCCATGGCGCCCACTATAAACTTTTGGTTTACACAGACTATATCAACGAAGGTCTACCCAGCCGATAGCCTAGTCTTGATACTCGCCCCATCAACCGCGGCATTTCGCCCCGGCACCTTTGGAGAAATACATGAGTACTCAAGCACTGAACGGTAAAGTCGCCTTGATCCAAGGCGGTTCCCGCGGCATCGGCGCCGCCATCGTCAAACGCCTCGCCGCAGAAGGCGCTGCCGTAGCGTTCACTTACGTCAGCTCCGGTACAAAATCCGAAGAACTGCAGAACAGCATCACCGCAGCCGGCGGCAAAGCCTTGGCAATCAAGGCCGACAGCGCTGATGCCGACGCCGTCCGTAACGCCGTCACCGCCACCGTCGAAGCTTTTGGCCGGCTGGACATCCTGGTCAACAATGCTGGCGTGCTGGCCATGGGGCCACTGGAAGAATTCAAACTCGAAGATTTCGACCAGACCCTGGCGATCAACGTGCGCAGCGTGTTCGTTGCCACCCAGGCCGCCGCGCGGCACATGACCGAGGGCGGTCGGGTCATCAACATCGGCAGCACCAACGCCGACCGCATGCCCTTCGCCGGCGGCGCCGCGTACGCCATGAGTAAATCTGCGCTGGTGGGGCTGACCAAAGGCCTGGCCCGTGACCTCGGCCCGCGCGGCATCACCGTCAACAACGTGCAGCCCGGCCCGGTGGACACCGACATGAACCCGGCCAACAGCGACTTCGCCTCCAGCCTGATGGACCTCATGGCAGTCGGTCGTTACGGCACGGTGGAAGAAATTGCCAGCTTCGTCGCTTATCTGGCAGGCCCTGAAGCGGCATACATCACCGGGGCCAGCCTGACCATCGACGGTGGTTTTGGCGCCTGACATCAACTCGTAAAAAAGCCGGTCAGGGCTGGACCCTGACCGGCTTTTTCCATTATGTCGAAGCGGTTGTCATGCCCACTCCAATTCCGGCAAACCGCACAGGCTTGGCTGGAACATCCTCAAGGAGCGAATGATCCCGTCGGCGTGGGCGTATTTTTCGTCCGCCATGGCCGAATCCGGAATGGCGATGGCGGTCATGCCAGCGGCTTTCGCAGCAGTCACGCCGAACGGTGAATCTTCGAATACCAGGCAGTCGCGAGGCTCGACACCCAGGCGCCGGGCGGCGGTGAGGAAGATATCGGGCGCCGGTTTAGCCGCCCCGACTTCTGGATCATCCGCCGTCACGATGCAATCGAACAACGCGAACCAGTCCCGGTGCAACGTGGTTTTCAGCGCAAAGGTAGGGCTCGACGAACTGGTTCCCACCGCAATCGGAATGTCGTGGGCCTTCAGATGCCGCACCAGCTCCTCGGCGCCAGGCATGCCCATGGCGTGGGGAAAACGCTCGCGCATCAGGGGCTCGCGGATGATCAGGAATTCTTGAGGGGTGATCGGCAACTCCAGCGCCTGGACGACGTAATTGGCCAGATCCGTGGCCCCACGCCCGATGATGTTCTGCTTGACGCTCCAATCGAACGTGCGCCCGTAGCGCTCGGCGATAATGGAGGTCACCTCGGTGTAGATGCCCTCGGTATCGAGCAACAAGCCATCCATGTCGAAAATCACAGCCTTGATGGGGCCAAACTTTTTCAGTGGTGCATTCATCGCATCTGATCCGTTATCAACACAACATTCCAGGGATGGCTCAGGTGCGGCCAGCGTAGCGTGTTCGCCTTAAAGGATTCAGCAGAATAGCGAAGGAGGCTTGGAACCGGCAATGGGAAATCCATGGACGGGTTTGTGGCGAGGGAGCTTGCTCCCGCTCGGTTCTGTAGGAGCTGGCGAAGCCTGCGATCTTTTGATCTTTCGCTTGAGATTCAAGTGTCTTTGGAAAGATCGCAGCCTCGTTGCACTCGACAGCTCCTACGCACCCCAGCGGGAGCAAGCTCCCTCGCCACAAAAGCGGAATCGGTTTGGATGACGATGCAGCGGTTATTGACCCGAGCTGCCGGAGCCGCTCGACCCCGAGCCACTGCCGCCCGAGCTGCCACCGCTGCCACTGGTACCGGTTCCACCTCCACTGGAAGAATCGCCGCCCATCGAACTACCACCGCTGGTCGAGCCGCTTCCGGTGCCGGGGCTGGTGCTGCTACCGCTGGCATCGCCGCCATTTCCTCCACTCACCGAACCTGGCGGCAACGCATTGCCACTGGCATCGGTGGTGGAACCGGCGTCCATCTGGGTCGAAGGCGGCATGCCTCCCTTGTCGACCGGCGCGCCGTCCGAGGATTGTGCGAAAGCCGTCCCTGCGCTGGCCGAAAGAATCCCGGCCAGCGCCAGGGCCGTGACGTTTGTCTTCATCATGGTAAGTCTCCTTTTCAAGATAACTACCTGATGTCTGGCAATCATGGCGCGCCGATGGTGCCGCAAAATCGACGGACGGGGGGGTGAGGGTCAGCTTGGCTTGCCGGACGCATCGTCGCCCGCGATATCCGGGTCGTCCGGCGTCGCCTCGACGTCCTGATCGTCGCTTGGGACTTGCTCGATGCCGCTATCGTCATCGGGTGGTCGCTGATCGCGACTCAGCGAATCGGTGGGCGAAGGCAGCGGGTATTCCGGGGTTTCATCGTCGTCGGGAACAGGCGAATCAGCTGACATGATGGCCTCCTGGTGATGCCGTTTCAGGAACAAGCGCGATTACTTGTAGGACTCGTCCTCAAGCTCCGCGTCTTCATCTTCGATCAAGGGAACCTGGGCGTCGTCCATTAGCGAGCCGGGGTCTTCATTGCCCGGGTCGTTGACACCCGGATCGTTGATGAAGGGCACGCCCGAGGGGCCTTTTTCTTCCTTTCCTTCGGTTTCCGGCGTCATGGCATACCTCGCAATCGCAAGTGGGTGTATGGATTCGAGGAGGTGGAGCGTTAAACGTTCCGGGGAAATGCCCAATAAGAACAAACCCGGCACAAGGCCGGGTTTGTTCATGCATGCATGCGCTTAGCGGTGTTTTCTCTTGTGCTTATGCTTCTTGCCACCCGAATGCCCATCACCATCATTGGACAGGTTGCTGCCCAAGGCACCACCCGCCGCCCCGCCGATGCCCGCACCAATGGTAGAGCCCGTCGAACCGCCCAAGCGGTTGCCAACGATCGAACCACCGGCCGAACCCAGCCCGCCACCAATGGCCGCTTCCGTACGGCTGCCCTTGCGAGCGCCCACCGCACTGCCGGCGGCGCCACCCACACCGGCGCCAATCGCGGCGCCGGTGCTGCCACCCATTTGCTGGCCGACCACATTACCCAAGACACCGCCAAGACCACCGCCAACCGCTGCGGTACCGTCGCCAGCGGCCATCGCGCCCTGAGCGACCACAAGCCCAAGCACCAAGGTGGACAAAGTCAAACGCATGATAGAAACCTCAAGAATGCCGCATCGGGAAATAGAGTCGGTGCGCGCGGGCGCGAGTGTACGCCAAACCGCGTCAGCCTTGACGGTTGGACCACAAACGCAACGGTAGTTTTATAACAGGCAAAAAAAAGCCCGCTGGGGAAACGGGCAGGTACTGCTTTCTAACGGATGAGCTCAGACTACTTACTCGAGTGTGAAAGAAACGTGAAAGCAATTGTCTGTAGGAAAAAGATTAAAAATATTTACAAAACTCCGCTTTTCCCAAGTCCGAAAAAAAGCCCCGTTCGGTGACGGGGCTGCGCTTGCATTATTTCCTGAGCGGAATCCTGGGTAAAAACTTGGCTTTTTCCCCTCGCTGCACTTTGGACACCTTCGTCCTGATGGACTTGATTGGCTCGTCGCCAAAGTCCGATCGATAAGCGGCCTGACCACACTGCAAACCTTCGTTGATCGGGTACGCGGCTCCGTTCTCCTCGCTGTACGGTGCTCCCATCGTCTTTCCCCTTTTTGCCAAGGCCGATACCGGCAACAACCGATTGCCTGAAAATATTGGCCCTCACGAAAGTGAGACTAGCTGGTCATCAACGGACCGCACATTCACCAAAGCCTTCGCCGACGAATGGAACCCACTGTTTCAAAAAGGAAACACTCACTCGACGCCCAGCATCGTCCGGCTCAACACCCGGGAAACCTGGTCGGCCGAGTAAGGTTTGGAAAGAAATTCGAACCCCTCATGCCCACTGAGGGCCAGCTCCTCGCTGTACCCGGAAGTCAGCACCACCGGCAGATCCGGGCGACGCCGACGCAGCTCCCGAGCCAGGGCGATACCACTGATGCCCGGCATGACCACGTCGGAAAATATCGCGTCGAAGGCCATCGCATCCACGCCGACCATTTCCAACGCCTCTTCGGCGTTGGTTGCCCAGGCCGTTTCATAGCCAAGGTCTTGAAGAATCTGGTTGGCAAAGCGCCCGACCTCCAGATTGTCTTCAACGACCAGTACCCGACGCTTGCCCTGCTCCAACACCAGTGAGGGGATCTCTTCCTTTATCGGCTCATGCCTTGTCTCATGCTCGACCTCCGGCAGGTACAGGGTGAAGACGGTTCCCTCGCCAAGCACGGTCGAAACGTCAACGTTGCCGCCCGATTGCTTGGCAAAGCCAAACACCTGGGACAATCCCAGGCCTGTTCCCTTCCCCACCTCCTTGGTGGTGAAGAATGGCTCGAAGATGTGCTCGAGATCCTGCGGCGATATGCCTGTGCCGGTGTCCTCCAGGGCGATGGCCGCGAAGTGCTGCCCTGCGCCGGCATGGCCGCGGATCGGCGGCATGCCATTACCGCATGTGAGCCGAAGCCACAGCGTGCCCTGGCCATTCATCGCGTCCCGGGCGTTGAGGGCCATGTTGATCAGCGCCGTTTCAAACTGGCTCAAGTCGGCACGGATGTAACAAGGTCGATCGCCCAATTCGACGATGACCTGGATCCGCGCCCCCGTGACGGTTTGCAGCATGTCGCCCAGGCTCTGCACTTGCTTGCCGACGTCGATGACTTCCGGCTTCAGCGGCTGGCGCCGGGCAAACGCAAGCAACTGGCTGGTCAGCTTGGAAGCCCGCTCCACAGTTTCGGAGACAGCCGTCATATAGCGTTGTCGGCGCTCGTCAGACAGGTTGGGCAAGCGCAGGAAGTCCACTGAAGAACGGATGATCGTCAGCAGGTTGTTGAAATCGTGGGCCACCCCGCCGGTCAGCTGTCCGATGGCTTCGAGCTTCTGCGATTGACGCAGCGCCGCTTCGGTCTGTTTGAGCCGTGTGGTGCGCTCCTCGACGCGTTGTTCCAGCGTCGAATTCAGTTCAGCCAGGGCCGCCAGGCCTTCACGCACCGCGGCGTCGGCTCGGGCACGCTCGATATGGGCCCAGCATCGCTCCCTGACTTCAATCAGCAAGGCCAGCTCGTTCGAAGTCCAGGTCCTGGGGGTTTTATCGTGGATGGCCATCAGGGCGGTAAGACGTCCGTCTTTGATCAACGGGACGCAAATGGTGGCCGCAATACCGATGGACTGGAACGCCGCCTCCTCCGGCGCCAGCTCCGCCAGGTTGTCGTTGATCACCAAGGGCTTGCCGGCTCGAAGGTTGTTGACCGCCAGCCGACCGAAATCCGCCAACCGGTAATGCCCAACGATACTAGGCGACCCGGCCCTGGCCCAATCGCCGCGGATCGTGAAGCCGTCCTCGTCCTCGTCCATGTCCGCATAGGCGCAGTTGGACAGGTTGAGATGCGCCGCGAGGATCCGCGCAGTGGTCGCCATGATGGCTTGCGGGTCCGTGGCATTCGCCACGGCGCTGCCGATGGCATCGAGCACGGCCAGGCGTTGGGTCATGAGCACCGTGGAAGTGGTCTCGGTAACCGTATCGAGCATGCCCACGACCTTACCGAACTGATCCCGAATGGGGCTGTAGCAAAACGTGAAATATGCCGGCTCCGGGCCGCCGCCCCGCTCGATGATCAAGGGGAAATTCTCGATATAGGTCGCTTGCCCGTCGAAAGCCGCCTGTACGATCGGGCCAATATCGCTCCAGACCTCCCGCCAGACCTGATTGAATGGCCGCCCCAACGCCTCGGGCTTGCTTCCGAGAATGGGCAGGAACGCATCGTTGTACAACGTGATCAAGTCCGGCCCCCACACGATCGCCTGGGGAAAATGCGAGGCCATGCTCAGCGCCACCGTCGTCTTCAGCACATCGGGCCATTGTTCAGGCAGCCCCAGCGGGGTGCCTTCCCAATCATGGCGTCGCACCCGTTCAGCCATTTCTCCATAGCTCTGGAGCCAATCTGTCATGCGTTCGATCCTTCTCAGCCGCCAAAAACAATGGAGGGGGAACGCTTGTGACCTCAAGCCAACGCGTATTATCCCGAGCTTAGTTGGAATTCGCGATCGGATCTGGGGGAAGTGCCAGGCCGCATTTAACCGGCATGGGTAAAAATGGGTGGAAGGACTGCGGCAACGTCCTGTGTGTGATAGGGAACAGCCATGTTGTAGCTGAAGTCGTGGCGAGGGAGCTTGCTCCCGCTGGGCTGCGTAGCGGCCCCTTTTGTGAGCGCTTCGCACTCAAGCGGGAGCAAGCTCCCTCGCCACAGGGGTTCAG
>NZ_JAESPG010000035.1:0-48023 GCF_016756915.1 Pseudomonas sp. HB05 | reverse complement strand
GGGGGGGTGGGTGTGGGCCCCGGGGGGGGGGCGTCGGGGCCTTTTTTGGGCGCCCCCCCCCCCCCCGGGCCCCCACCCCCCCCCGCCACAGGGGTTCAGCGGTTTCCTGATCGGAATACTAACCTTCCAGATGCCCACACATGGACGTCTCGAAAACCATGCCCGACCGCAAACAACTCCACCGAGAGGGCTACGCCCTGCTCCACCAAGCCATCCCGACCGAATGGCTGGACCATCTTCGCGCCGTGTTCGATGCAGGTGTGAGGCCGTCGGAGCAATGGCCCGTGCCGCGTGACAGGGATTGGCGCTATTCGATGCTGGACGACGACCCGAAGATCCAGGCCGTGTGTCGGTTGCCCCAGCTTTTGGCGGTCGCGGGCGAGTTGATCGGCGAGCGGTTCTTCCTTTCGCAAGTGGAAGGACGCGAGCCCGTTGCCAATGGCGGCCACCAGCAGTTGCACCGCGACTTGTCGGCCCAGCGGCCAGGCGACATCGCCGTCGCCCTGGCTTTTTTTGACGATTACGGCCCCGAGAACGGCGCGACACGGCTCGTTCCTGGCAGCCATCGCCCCGTGTCGGACGCACTACCTTTCGACTTCCACGACGAGTCACGCTCCATACAGCTTTGCGGCCGTGCCGGTGACATCCTGGTATTCGATGTCGATCTGGTGCATGCGGGCAGCCTGAACCTGACCGGCAAACGCCGACGCTCCATTCTGATCAGCTATTTCTCAGAGGCATTATACGCGTCACACCTGGAAACCGTGGGGCTGCGCAATATTCGCATGGACACCCGGGATCGATTCGAACCAGGCTTCAAATCAGCCGATCCACGACCCTCGCATTCCACAACGCCCGACATCGCTCCCGCCACCCTGGACTCCCCTTGTCCAGCCACTCCAATGTCGCCTCGATGCTCTCAGGACTGATCATGAAATGATTGATGTGCTCCTCGATCCGCTCTTGCGAGAGAAACAGCGAGTCCAGGTAACCATTGAAAGAATCGGCCAGCACCACGTATTCATCACCTTGCTGACGGCGCCCAGTCCAGGCAGGCAAGCCCGCCACCATCGCCGCCACGTCCTGGCGCCCCTCCCGCAGATCCAGCAGCAAGACACTCGCGCCGCCGTCGCGACCGATCGGCAACAATCCCGTCGCGGGGAAGCCGGGCTGGGTGCGCAGTTGCTCCAGTTCAAAGGGATTGGATTCATACCCTTTGTCCGGATCCAGCCCGTACAGCGAAAAACTGAGCAATTCCTCATCGCCATTGGCCAACCTGGCCAGCACATCGTATTCCAGGTAAGCGCCGTTGCAGGTCTTGAGAAATTCGCGATAGTCGCCCGGCAAGCGGGCACCCAGGCTGGCCTCCAGTTGCGCAATGGCATGTTCGGTGGCGCCTTCACGGGTGTCGTCGAGGATGAGTCCACGGTAGTCAGTCATTAATATCTCGCAACGGTGTTGAGGACCCGCTATCAGTCGCCCTCAGCGCGCGCAGGCACTTGCGAGCAGTTTCGAAGAAAGGCGTGACAATCAGGCCATAAACCGTCAGGTACCGGTGATGATCTTGTCCTCCAATACCGAAACGCAAGGGCTCGGGCCGAGTGCTGGTGACATAGAGCGTGCCGAACATCCAATCCCACAGCGACAGGTTGACGCCGAAATTGCGGTTGAAATGACGCGGTGCATCGCTGTGGTGGATCTGGTGTTGCGCCGGGCTGTTCAGCACATGTTCCAGCGCCGGGCCGAAGGACAGCCAGACATGGGTGTGACGCAGATTCGCCGCCAGGCTATTGAAGATAAACACCAGGTACGTCACGCCGAACAACGTGTAACGGCTGACCTCACCACCACAGGCGTACCAGAAAGCACCCGCGAAGAGGCCCAGGCAGGCAGTGACGCCAAGCTTCTCGACGATCTTCTCGACAAAATGCACCCGGCTCGCCGTGGCCGGTACCAGCACGGGTGCCGAATGATGCACCTTGTGAAACGCCCAGAGCCAGCGAGAGTGAAACGCCCGGTGCCCCCAGTAATGGACGAAATCCTTCACCAGGAACACCCCCAGCCCATAGAGCAATGCAAGCGAAAGGTTTTCCCCCAGGTGCGGACGCGCGCCCCACAGATTATTGAAAAAAGCCGAATAATCTCCAGAGCGCAGGATATACGGATCGACCAAGTGGACAATGGGCAGCACCAAGGCAACCTTGAGAATCGCCTGGACGAAGTAGTACCGATAGTCCAGCAGCGCCGAGCGATGCAGATTCACTCGGCTACCACCTATGAATTGCCAGAACGAACAAGCCTCGGTCAGGCGACGGCGCTTCCTATAACGAAACAGGCTATAGGCGACGCCGTACGAGGCGCAGAGAAACAGAATTCCGAACCGGCCGTTCAGGTTGAAAATGCTGAGGAACTGCTGGGTGATGGGTGCGATTACCCATGCGCTCAGGTGGTGATACACAAGGGAAAACGCATCCACGAACGCAAGCCTCTGCCGAAGGAGCGGTATTGTAAATCAGTCGCGTTGGGCGAGCTTGAGTTTTCAGTCTTTTTCCAGAGTTGGCTGCTCAAAGCAAAATGCAGGACGCGGCAGAGAAAAAATCATGCTTGGCCCCCTCTACCACGACGCATGTGGATGAGTGCGGTCCTACGATGATCTGGAGAAACTCGCTCTTCAACAGCAAAGGGCAAGAAACCCAGCTTTGGATAAAGTAGCAGGCCTGCCGTATTTTCGTTGAAGCAGGATATGCGCACCTCAGTGGCGTCATAGTGGTCGAACGCCAAGGCTGTCATCGTGTTCACGAGGAAAGTTGCAACGCCTTGACCTCGGGCATCTTGGGCAACGATGACGTTGCCGATACAGCAGGCTCCACCTGTTTCAGCCCGATAGAAATTAGCAAAACCGACAATACGGTTCCCGACCTCGACGACCGTCGAATCGAGTCGTTGAGCGATAGCGTCAGCCAACTGAACTTCAGTCAGAGGGTATTGGGCTTTCGGGAACATATAAAACAGTTCCCGGGCATCCAGCGCAAAGCTACAGATAGTCTTGATGTCATCAGCCGTCACTGGCCTACTTTGCAATTTCATCGGGCGTCCTTGAGGTCATGTGCTGGGATTTTAGCTCAGCTGATTTTGCTCAACCGTCTCTCGGTGTGCCAGGACCAGATCGATTCCAAGGATAGATATGACATTGACCGTCGAACGCTTGGTCAGCATAGCCATGACCAATCCAATCAACGCCTGCATCACCGCGCGCCTGCCTTCGCTCGGTTTGAACCAATGCATGCTCACCGCAGGCTGCCTGTTCCAGGCCGTTTGGAATCATCAGTCGCAGCGGCCAACGGCCTGGGGCGTGAAGGATTACGATGTTTTCTACTTCGACGCCGACCTGTCCTGGGAAGCCGAGAATCAAGTGATCAACGCCGCCCAACGTCTTTTCCAGGATCTCGACGTCAACATCGAGGTCAAGAACCAGGCTCGCGTTCACCTTTGGTACGGCCAGCGGTTTGGCAAGCCCTACCCTCAACTTCAGTCGGCCAAGGACGGCGTTGATCGCTATCTGGTTGCGGGTACGTGTATTGGACTGGATGTAGGAACAGGCGAAGTTTATGCGCCTTACGGCTTGGATGACGTGGAGCAAGGCGTTCTTCGTATCAACCCAAAGAATCCACAGCCAGATTTGTTCGATGAAAAGGCGAAGAGTTATCAGGCTCGCTGGCCGTGGCTCAGGATTCTGGAGAAAGGATGCAAATCTCCATAATCCGTGGCAAGGGAGCTTGCTCCCGCTGGGTGGCGAAGCCGTCCCAAAACGTTTTTTCAGAAAAACAGCTTCAACGGTCTGCCGACGGCGACGCCGCCGAGCGGGAGCAAGCTCCCTCGCCACGGAGTGTGTATCTATTAAGACTACGCATGTACTTGCTGCCGCCTTCGCGAGCAGGCTCGCTCCCACGGCAGATCGGCGGCGGATAGCCGCTCCCACCTGGGCTCATTCGGGTAAAAACGGGCGTATCTTTTGCGCAGCTTCGTTCCTGGACCACTCCTCACGCGTCAGCTCCCAAACCTCCTTGAGCAACGACCCACAAACAAAATCCCCCTGCTGCGTCCCGATCATGCGCATCCCCTCGTGCTCCGAAATCCTGCGCGAAGCCAGGTTGCCCACCGCCTTCGGCACTCGCATGACCGGACGCTCCAGCGCTTCGAACCAATAGGCATTGATCGCCTCGCAAGCCTCGCGCATGTAGCCTTTTCCCTGCCATTGCGGCGCCAGCCAGAAGCCTCGGTTGTTACCTGGCTGGTCGTACAGGCTGATGCTGCCGATGCATTGCGCGGGATCTTCGGTAATACGGATCATCCAGTGCCACTCGCTTCCGGCGGCGACAGCAGGCAGCGCATGGTCACGCACGTAGGTCAGCGCGCCGTCATCCGGGTAAGGCCAGGGCACGCGACTGTCGAGGTAGCGGACCACTTCCCAATGTGGGAATAGCCTTTGAATTGCCGGTGCGTCCGTCAGTTCAAGGGGCGTGAGAATGAGGCGGCGGGTTTGGAACGTGGGGGTAGATTCCACGATGAAGATTCCTTTTCAATACCGATGGCTATCCTGGGGGGGGCACCCTAAAGATTGTCCGTCACCCTGCACAGTTTGCTGTTCTTCAATGATGAAGGAGGAAGCTCCTTCATCCCCGCCGAGATTTTCCTGAGGGTAACCCCGCAGGTGTAACGGCCTGCGGCGTCCAGTTGGTAATCCTTCCCTGCCTCAGGAACAAAACTGAACATGTTGTAGCATTGCGCACCGATGTAATGAAAAGCGATGGGTTGCCCGGCCGGCACCAGTAGCTCAGTCATCACCGTCGAGGCTGGGTGCTTGTCAACGGCTGGCATGCCCAGGCTTTCACCATTGCGATTGGCGTAGCCATCCCGGAACGCCACCATGACCCCGGCGCCCGGCAGCCGGAAGTCCACGCAATCGGATTTGGGTACCGCCCTGACCATGCCGTCGCTGATCACTCGCAAGCGTGCTGTCTCGCCACCGCCGGGTGTTGAGTAAGGGGTGGAGAAAGAGCGGACATCCGACAGCGCTCCGCAGCCGGCGAGCAGGGTCAGTAAGGTGAGGCTCCAAATATGTCGCAGGACGCAGAGCGTATTGCGCGGGTAATTGTTGATTCGGAGGTTGAGGGGGCGCGGCGCTTGGCTCACGATGATGCTCCATGCAGGTCAGATATCCAGGGCCGACGACGGTCGAGAGGAACGCGATGCCAGCGCGGGATTTTATAGAGGGTTCGGGGACGCGCCGCAATGGCCGATGTATCGGGGCGCACGCGTGATGCCCCACGCTCATTGAACCTCATCTCTGGGCTGGTCCTCGCGGTAGTAGCGACGCTGAGCTGGCCGGTGCAGGTCATCCTGACGACACGGGCTCGACAAACTTCCCTGCCTCTTGATCAGCAGACGATTGCCCTACCCCTTTTCCGGCTTTTTGGCTGCCTTCGTGCGGCCCTTCGGGGTCACCACTTTGTATTCACCGGCACCGGCCTCTTCCACTGAATAGGCGGGCAAAGCGTTCTCATGCAAGACGTAATGACCTGAGGTTTTATTGACAGATAGAGAGACAGTTTCAATATGAGCCGCCAGCTTTGCCGAGGTCGCCGACAGGAACGCACCCGGCTCCATCCCAAACCGCTCTGACAGCGCATAAGCCATCTTGTGACTGATCGGCCGATCGCCATTGAGCACTTTGGACACCGCTGTTTTGTCACCGATTTCAGGAAGGTCGGAACCGGTGAGTCCGTGCGTCTCCATCAGGTCCTTGATCAGTTGCACAGGCGTGCAGGTCGCCTCAAAAGCAGCATTCAATTCACGAAACTGGGCGGAGTCGCGCTGGTAGGCCAGGATTTCGTCCTCAAGCTCAACGAGAATCCGCTCCTCGACCTTGCTCAGCTCGCGCCCGTCGGTGAGTTCATCGAGCAAGTCCGTCGCCCGTTCATAGTCGGCGGGGGTCCTGATGCCGTGTACAAACTCACCGCGCAGGCGATCCAGCACGGCGTGCAGTTCACCAAGCGTCGCGATCATGGTTTGAAAGTCGTTCCGGGCTGCGCTCATCGTCTTGTCCCTTTGTTCCTTGCATACCAACTGTTGGCAACGTCGTAATCGGCATGCGTGTAGATGTGTTTGACGTAGAACTTCTGCCGGGCATAGTTGACGCCGCCTATCACCCTGAGATTATTGCCGCCTACGTCGATCACCACCCAATTCATTGCGGCCCTGGGCTTGAACAAGTCAACGCCGTGGGTACCGAAAAGCTTTTGCAGGTCCGCGAACGCCTTGGGGCGCGCCATCCTCAAAATGCGCAGGCAACGATCAAGACCGGCCTTGTCGTTGGGGTACCGAATCGCAGCGTCGTCAAAACGTGATGGCGTGAGTATATCCATGGGCGTCCTTGTCTTTGGGCCGATGGTACTCTAGTTGTGTTTTTTAACAACTCTGATTGATTGGCAGTAGTGGGACGCATGCTATGACACTTAGGCGATTCGCGCCGGCTGCATTGGGGTCAGCGGGTTATCGCCTACACATCCAGAGACAAAATGAACCCTGCCGACCCAACCCGCCTGAAAATCTGGCAACCAGCGCCCCTGAAGGGGCAAACCTTTTACTCCGTCACACACCCCTGCGGCACTCTTCCCGCAAAACTGTCCACCAGGCTCGCCACCACCATCTCCCCCATCCGCGTGCGGGTCTGCAATGTCGCACTGGCGCGGTGGGGTTGCAGCACGACCTGTTCATTGCCGAACAATGCCTCAGGCACGTGCGGTTCCTCGACAAACACATCCAGCGCCGCACCGGCGATGTCTCCCGCGGCCAGCGCTGCCACCAGGTCGGCCTCGTCGACCAGTTTCCCGCGTGCAACGTTGATCAGGTAACCGCCCTTGCCCAAGGCACGCAGCACCTTGGCATCGATGATGGCTTCAGCCTTGTCGGCGGCCGCCGCGAGGATCAGGGCGTCGCTGTCGCGGGCCAGTTGCTCCAGGTCAGCCACGAAGGTGTGGTTCACGTCGCCCATGGGCCGCAGGTCGGTATAGCTGATCGGGCAACCGAACGCGGCGGCTCGGGTTGCCACGGCGCGACCGACCCGCCCCATGCCGACGATGCCGATGCGCATGCCGGACACCTGCCGCGCCAACGGCAGCGGGGCCAGTGGCGTCGGGCTCTGGGGCCACTGGCCGGAGCGCACGTAGCGGTCACCGGTGCATACCCCGCGACACACGGCAATCAACAAGCCAATGGCCAGGTCGGCAACGTCTTCCGTCAGCGCACCAATGGTGGCTGTCACGCGGATTCCGCGATCCCGGGCATAGGCCAGGTCCACCGCATCAGTGCCCACGCCGTTGACCGCAACGATTTCCAGCCTGGGGAGTTGTGCCATGAGCGCTTGGCTGATGCCCGTGTGCCCACCCGTGATCACGCCGCGAATGTTGCCGCCGTGCTCGCGCAAGTAGGCGGGTTTGTCGGCCTGTTCGAAATAGCGTCGAACGGTGAACAGCTCATTGAGCCGGGCATTAATTTCGGGAATCAGGATCGGGCTGAGTTGCAAGACTTCTGGCTTCATAGTGACCTCGTGACGAATTGGAAGGCGGGCTCAACCGCGACCGGCAAACGGCATGGCCGTGGCCATGACGGTCATGTTCAGGACGTTAGCCGACAGCGGTAGGCCGGCCATATAACGAACGGCATCAGCCACGTGCTTGACGTCCACCATGGGTTCCACCGCGATGCTCCCGTTGGCCTGGCGTACGCCCCTGGTCATGCGCTCGGACATTTCGGTGAGGGCGTTGCCGATGTCGATCTGGCTGCAGGCGATGTTGTACTCGCGCCCGTCCAAGGCCAGGGATTTGGTCAGGCCCAGCACCGCATGTTTGCTCGCGGTGTAGGCGCTGCTGAACGGTCGTGGGGTGTGCGCCGAAATCGAACCGTTGTTGATGATGCGTCCGCCCTGTGGTTGCTGTCGGCGCATCAGGCCGAAGGCGCCACGGGCACACAGGAAAACACCGTTGAGGTTGGTATCGATCACGTTTCGCCACTGCTCGAACGTCAGTTCATCCAGCGGCACGGCGGGGGCATTGACCCCGGCGTTATTGAAGATGACGTCCAGGCGTCCGTAGACCTCTTCGACGGTGGCGAACAGCGCATCTACGCTGGCCGGATCCCGCACGTCAGTCGGTACCGCCAGCGCTACGCGCCCCTCGGTTGCCGCCAGGTCGACCAACGCCTGCAACGGTTCCGCGCGGCGTCCCGCCAGGACCAGGGTGTACCCATCCTGCAACAGCCCCAAGGCCACGGCGCGGCCGATCCCGCTACCGGCGCCGGTCACCAGGGCAACTTTCAAAGTGTTCGACATGTCGTGTATTCCTTTTAAAAAATCGGTACGGCGAGGCCGGGTTCAGAGGCGCGGGCCGACGCGCACTTCCAACTGCCCGACGCCATCGATGCCGGCGTTGATCACGTCGCCTGGATGCAACACATCAACACCGGACGGGCTGCCCGTCATGATCAGGTCGCCGGCCCGCAGCGCCACCGATTGGGAAATCCTGCTGATCATTTCACTGACCGACCAGATCTGGTTGTCGAGGCTGTCACGCTGGCGCTCCTGGCCGTTCACGCTCAACCAAAGTTCGCCATCCGGATGCCCTGCCCTGGAGACCGGCACGATGGCGGTCATTGGCGCAGCGCCATCGAACACCTTGGCCCCTTCCCAGGGCAGGCCGTCGCGCTTGGCCGCCAGCTGGACGTCGCGTCGCGTCAGGTCAAGCCCGGCCGCGTACCCCCAGACATACGCCAGGGCCTGGCTCTCCGGGATATTCGCACCGCCCTCGCCGATGGCGACGACCAATTCGATTTCGTGGACGAACGCTTCTGTCATCGTCGGAAAAGGCACCTCCCCGACCGCATCGATCACACAGCTGGACGGTTTCATGAAAAACACCGGAGGCAGGCGGTCCTGGCCGCCCTGGGCGTCTGGCCACGGATAATTGCGACCGACACAAAACACCCGGCCAACGGGAAAACGCTGAGAGGTGCCGATCACCGGCAGGGCGACGGGCAAATCCGGAGTAAAGACGTATTCGGGCATGTTCATCCTGTTGAAAGTCCTGTTGGAAGCATCAGCGTACGGCGGCATTTCCCGACAAAGTTGGACGAATGCCGCCTCGTATTGGAAAAAAACAGTTTTTTCCTGTGCTCAGCGCGCCTTCAATTCGATGCGATACAAACGGCCGAGCAGCAAGGAATAAGACAAGGTGCCGACCAGCGCCACGCCACCGATGAACCAGAAGGCCAAGGCAAACGAGCCGGTCTTGTGGACGATCGCGCCAATCACGATGGGCGTGACGATGCCGCCGATGTTGGCGGCCAGGCTGGTTATCCCACCGGTCAGCCCGATCAACTCCTTGGGGGCGACTTCCGACACCGCCGCCCACGAGGAGGACGCGATCCCTTGGGCGAAAAAGGCGACGGTCAATACCGCAATGCAGATCACGTTCGAGTCGGTGAAATTCACCAGGACGATGGACATGCCCAGCATTGATCCCACCACCAGCGGCAACTTGCGGGCGAACGACAACGAATAGCCGCGGCGGATCAACAAGTCGGAAATGATCCCGGCCAGCAAGATGCCCACCGTCGCGCCCACGAACGGCAGCACCGCGAAGATCCCGGCCTTGATCATGGTCAGGTGGCGCTCCTCGATCAGGTACGTCGGGAACCAGGTCAGGAAGAAATACAACGCCGACGTGCTGGCGAACTTGCCGATGCAAATCGCCCAGACCTGGCGGTAGCTGAACAGCTCGACGATCTGCCGCCAGTTGAACCGGGTGCGCTCCTGGCTGCTCTTGACCAGCCCTCCCCCGGCTTCGATGTATTTGAGTTCTTCTTTGCTGACCTTCTTGCAGTTCATCGGGTCGCGGTACAGGTACAACCAGGCGATGCCGAAGACGATGCCAAGCGCACCGGTGCTGTAGAAAACGTGCCGCCAATCGTAGGTCGTCGCCAGCCACAGCAGCGCACCGGTAAACAGCGCCGTTCCCAAGTACTGGCCACACACGTAGATGCTACTGGCCAGGCCTCTTTCCCGCGCCGGAAACCACACCGTGACCGCCCGGCTGTTGGCAGGAAATGCCGGTGCCTCCATCGCACCGACAGCCAGGCGCAAGCCGAACAGCGAAGCGAAACCCGTGGCGAACCCCTGGCACACGGTGACGGTCGACCAACTGATCAGCGACACCCCGTAGGTGAACCGGGAACCGAAGCGATCGGCGATGAAGCCGGCGGGTACCAAGGCCAGCGCGTAGGTCCAGGCAAACGCGGAGAAGACCAGGCCCATTTCGATCTTGTCGAGCCCCAGGTCCTTGGCCAGGAATGGCGCGGCAATCGAAATATTCACCCGGTCTATGTAGTTGATGATCGTTGCAATCAACAGCAACGACAGCATGAACCAGCGCCGCCGCGACGGCAGACGCTCGGACGCCACGGCATCCCGGGCGTCGGCAATACCTGGCGGCGCAGTGGTCTGGGAGGTGTGTGAATTCGACATGAGGGGACCTCGTTATTGTTAGAAGGGTCGAGATATTGCGGACAGCCGAAGCCATTGCCCTCGATCTCCGGGGCAGGACAATCACAACGTGATGGGGGCTTGGTCAGCCGTTGTCAGGCGTTCGCAGCGGCCAGGCGACAGCGTTGGCCAGGAGGATCGGGGAGCAGTGGGAGGACGTTCATGATGGGCGCACCTTGGGTTGTTTTTGGATGGGTCGGGTTGCGTTGCCCCAACAGTGGTCGTACAACCAATCGAAATCAACCTGAGCGTTAGATCATTTTTTCCTGCAAAAACAACGTTGGACAAACCTGTCCAAAAAAATCGGCGCATACGGTAACTGCCGACAGTGTTCTATTCTCATAATAAGCTTTTGTTTTTTAAGTAAAAAATCAAACAATTATGAACGCAGTCATTTTGGACAGCTTCTCCAATTGCCTCCCTCTACAAAAAAGCCCCCTCCCTGATGTCATCGTATAACCACTTGTAAATCCCACGTCCCCTTGGCCACAATCCGGTCATCAAGCGCTTGTCGAGGATTCCAAGGCGATGTCATTACCGAACCGAGTCCCCACTTACGTCATGCAACAACGCAGCGAATTGACGGACTTCTATATCCGCGACAAAAAAGGACGACGCGCCGAAACCAGCCCGCACCGCCACGAATATTTCCAGATCCAGATCAACCTTGGCGGCGACACCGTGCAACACATCGGCAACGTCCAGCGGCCGTTCCCACGCAACACCCTGGCCTTCATCCTGCCCCACCGGGTGCATGTGATTCCGCACCCGGTGGACAGCAATTTCGTGGTGATCAATTTTTCCCAGACCTTCCTTCTTCCGCATTTGCAATGCGACCCGATGGACCTGGAAGAAGTCTCGATTCTGCTGGCGCCTGAACTGTCGCCGTTCCGCTTCCAGGAACACTTGGACTTCGTCCTGAGCGACGAGGCATTTGCCAAGATACGTGCGTTGATCGAACAGATGCGTGCATTGGACGAGAACCGTCAGTTCGGCACACGCGAGATGCTCAAGGGCTTGCTGCTGCAACTGATCGGCAGCGTCTGCGCCTTGTATGCCGAACCACTCAAGCGCTTGGCCGAAGAGAACGCCGCCGAAGTCAGCCGACGCGATGCATTGGGCAGGATGTCCGAATATTTGCGCAAGAACATCGCCGACCCCGACCTGAACCTGATCAAAGTGGCAGCGGCGACCTACCTGTCGCCGACGTACTTGACCCACTGGCTGCGCAAGGAAATCGGCAAGACCTTCACTGAACTGGTGCTCGAACGCCGGATGCATGCGGCGCGCAACTACTTGCTCAACGGAACACGGCCAGTGGGCGAAGTGGCGAGGTTATGTGGCTTCGCCGACGAGGCTTACTTCTCCAGGCGTTTTCGCCAGATACACGGCCAACCGCCAGGGCAGTTCAGGCGGCAGCAGTTGAACCCGGACAGTCCGCAGTTGCCGTTGAATACTTGATCAAACGCTAATCAAGCGATGTCTCCACCAGTATTTAATTTGCGCCCGACCTACTGGCAGATTGCCGCCACCTGAACTATACATTCCTCCACGCCAAGAGGGATCGACGATGAGCATTACTGCGCTAGCACGGCTGCTATATCAAATGCTCACACCGGGATCGAGCGACGCCGTTCTCTTTTCTGGTTTTCCCTTTAGCCCACCCGGAAAAAACACCGACCACGGGCGATCGTAACGACTACCAATTAGCTCCAGTTGGCTGCGCCCCCGGCCCAGCCAACAACCTGTTGCACTAACGACAAAAGGGAAGAGTCTGATGAGTTCATTCACGATAACGGCGTTGACCATACTGATGGCCAGCACAATTTCCGGTTGCGCGACATGGACCCACACAAGAGTGCTCGAAGCGGAAGAGAGAGTCATTATTTACTCAGAAATTGACTCCGTGGACAGTAATCCCAAAAAAATACAGGTCATGTGCTCCGAACCGAGTCCCGATGCCTTGAAAACCTTGGCTGCGTCCATGAATGTGGAGAAACAGGAAGTAGCAAAACTGGCGGCCGCCTATTCAGAAGCAGGTGCAAATATTGGCTTGAGAACCCATTCGATTCAGCTCCTTCGCGATCAGCTTTTTGCCATCTGCCAAGGTTATGCGAATAAAGGGATTTCCGGCCCTGCCTATCAAATGATGTTGACTCGCAACCAACGAAATACCGTCGCCCTCATGGCTATTGAACAACTCACAGGCGTTCTGCAAACGCCAGCAGTGAAGTTGTCGGGCTCGGCATCAATAGGTGCAAACCAGGAACTTATCGCCCTGAACCAAAAACTCAAGGTCGAGGCGGAAACGAAGTACAACGCACTCACAGCTGCTCAAAAAACGGAGACTGAAGGTCAAGGATTAAAAAAACAGATCGATGAATATACCGCGTCCATCGAAAGAGCCAAGAACGCGATCGTTGCAGCCACCGCTAACGCCGAGAATTCAGCGCAGGGCGGACGACCTGATGCGGCCACGATAGGCGCTATCGCAGAAAAAGTGAAAGAGATTGCTATTGAAATCTTGAGCCAAAATGACCTGTTTTACGTATGTCTGGACATGGATCAAACTTATGCAAACCTCAAAAAAGACCTCCCCGCTGCGCTAAGGGCGCGTTGTGATAAAGCCTATACAAATCTGGACCCAAGGAGCATTCAATCTGGATCCGGATCCGGATCTGCGACCCAATGAACGGGCCTATCTATCGAACTGATAATAAATAACGGACTTCCCACTTCACTGAAGAGCCCTAGGGGACAAGTTTGACCCGGTGCATGAGATCGTCGAGAGCATAGGTATCCAGGAAGGCGGTCACTTCGATGACTTGCCCATTCTTGAACGTCATATGCCACAGATAGGTGTTGTTGTAGGGTTTCTGATCCAGCGCCGTGGCCCTTCCATGCCAAAGAACAACCACGACGTCATCCTCGGCAATGATGCTTTGCACCGTGGGGACAATCGGCGTTGCCAGTCGCGCAGTGATTGACCGGACGACTTGGGCCAACTCAGCCTTGCTGGCGTACACACCGGAAACGGGGCTCGTCCCCGCCACGGTCCATCTGGCATCGGGCGCAAGCAGATCGAACACCGTGCCTTTGCCTTGCTGCCAATTTGTGAATGCCTCGCGCACCAGCGTCGCATTGGTTTGCTGGGTTGAAGTTGGCAACGCTCCAGCGATCGATGTCGAAAGTGCCAGGCACAGGACAATGGCATGAAGATGTAAGACTGAACTCATCGATAGTTTCATGATGTCTCTCGCAGCAATGCTATGGATTAAGGCTCTTTAAAAAGAACCTTAACGATATGCGCGCAGAAACCTTTGCTTAATACTGCTCGACGCTTGCCTGATGCTATTCGAGCCTGGTCTTAGCCATTCAGGACGTCTTCATAGAACGCCAGCGCAGCCACGTTCTTATCCTTCGCTTCCAACATGATGTCGAAGCGGTCCAAAAAACCGAGGGCGTACTGGTTCGTCCAGTGATTCCACATCTGCGCGCTGTGGCCGTACAGGTCTCGTTTGGACACGACCTTCAACAAGTTCTCCATCTCAAGCTTGTCGCCTGCATCGAAGCCCAACTCCTGTAGCCGCTCTGGTGGCTGGGAGTAATGCATCGTGGGCCGAACGCCGCGCCAACTGTCGATAACGCGTTGGACTCGCGGGGAATCCGGCGCGATGTAGTCGTTCTCATTGATCCAGCAGTGATGAATGTCCAGCACGACGGGGGCGAGGTCGGCGAGTTGCAGGCAATCATCCACGCCGTAGGCCTTTTCCTCGTTTTCAAACGTGATGCAGTTGCGCGACACCTCCGACAAGCGCGGCCAGACCGAACGAATCCCCTCGCCCCCCAGCCGCCCGGCAATGTGCACGTTGCATTTGAAATCCTGGAAACGCCGACCGAAGCCCATCATCCGGATCATGTCGGCGTGGTATTCAAACTCGGCGAGGCTGTTTTCCACCACCGGCGGTTTATCCGAGCCCAGCACACAGTACTGGCCGGGATGAAAGGACAGCCGGATATCCGCTGAACGCGCCAGCTCGCCAATGGCGGCGAAGCGTTTGGCAAGTTCGCGCTGGATGCCGGGGTCTTGATAGAAAGCGCTCACCTTCGGATGACTGTAGAACGGCAACAGGTCGCTGCTCAGTCGAAGCATGCGCAGGGTCGGTGGCAGCTCGGCGACGTAGGCGATGAGGCGCAACTGCGCGTCGAGATTGTGCGTGACGATTTCCAGAAGCTTGTCGCGGGCGATTTGCACGGAGACGCTGTCCATCCAGCGTAATGTCGTGGTGCGGGGGTTGAAGGGAGCTTCGATGGTCTTTAACGCAGCCGCAGAAAGGCCGCGATCAGGGTGGCGGTATTGGCAGGCGAAGCCGATGCGGGGGTGGGTCATGGGAGGTCCTGGCCGTTGAGTCCGTGTCGGCGGTAGACATCCTGGTGATTGAGTTGTCGTTTTTGGATTGGCTATTGGGTGACGAAGCTAATTTGCCTGTTGCGCCGGTTTTCGCTAAGTCAGGACTCCGTTCCCAGATTGTTCCCATATCGCCCTTTTCCAGACACCAAAAACCACAAACCCCCGACTTTCTCTAGGAAAATCAGGGGTTTGTGTTTGTAGAATGTGGCGGTGAAGGAGAGATTCGAACTCTCGATACAGTTTCCTGTATACACACTTTCCAGGCGTGCTCCTTAAGCCACTCGGACACTTCACCGTGTCTCGGCAAACTGTTCAGTCTGTCGAGGCGCGCTAATGTAGTCGAAAGCCTTTGCGATGGCAAAGGTTTTTTTCAGAATTTTCATGCGGTTAAGGCTGGCCCGGGTTTCAAACCGGCTGGGGGATGGCAAACCGGCCAAACTCTGGCCTGGTCTGTGGGCCGCGCGACGGAAACAGGCGCGGCCCTTGGGGCGGGGCGGGCTGTTTATAGAAGGCAGGGCTGACCGGTGAGTCAGTCACGGCGCTTTACCTGGCCTGCGACGGTGGGTAACGTCTGCTCCACTTCTCTTACAAGGAATAGCGTCATGAGCGACCTGATTGCCTACCATCTCGAAGACGGTATCGCGACCCTGACCTTGAACAATGGCAAGGTCAATGCCATTTCGCCTGATGTGATCGTCGCGTTCAACGCCGCGCTGGACCAGGCGGTGGCCGATCGCGCGGTGGTGATCATTACCGGGCAGCCGGGGATTCTGTCGGGCGGTTACGATTTGAAAGTGATGACTGCCGGCCCGAAGGAAGCGGTAAGCCTGGTGGCGTCCGGCTCGACCCTGGCCCGCCGCCTGTTGTCGCACCCCTTCCCTGTCGTCGTCGCGTGCCCTGGGCATGCCGTGGCCAAGGGTGCGTTCCTGTTGTTGTCGGCGGATTACCGCATTGGTGTCGAGGGGCCGTTCACCATCGGCCTGAACGAAGTGCAGATCGGCATGACCATGCACCACGCCGGTATCGAGCTGGCCCGCGATCGCTTGCGCAAGTCGGCGTTCCACCGTTCGGTGATCAATGGCGAGATGTTTAATCCGCAGAGCGCCGTGGACGCGGGTTTCCTCGACAAGGTGGTCTCGCCTGATGAGCTGCAGGCGGCGGCATTGGAAGCCGCGCGTCAGTTGAAGAAAATCAACATGACCGCCCACAAGAACACCAAGCTCAAGGTCCGCAAGGCGCTGCTGGATGCGTTGGACAGCGCGATTCTGCTGGATCAGGAGCATATGGGCTGAACCGTGGCGAGGGCGCTTGCTCCCGTTCGGCGGCATGTAGGAGCTGCCGAAGGCTGCAATCTTTTGGTCTTCCGTTCGCTTGAAATTCCAATGTCAGGTGAAAGATTGCAGCCTCGTTGCACTCGTCAGCTCCTACAGGCCAAGTGAAAGCAGGCGCCCCGCCACGGGTCAACCGGATCTTTTTCCACCCAAGGTGGACCTGACCCTGCGGCCGCTCTAACCCGCTTTCTACGCGCTATTTAGAAACATACGCTTAAACATCGCCTATCTCCTACCTCTACAGGGGCAATTGCCGAAAACAGTGCACATCCGTACACTGCGCCACCTTTTGTCCCGGCGGGGCTTGTTGATGTTGTTTACGTTGCGTATGTGTTTGATGGGCCTGCATTTTGTCCTGGCGGGGGTGGTGGGTGTGATTCTTGGCCTGTGCCGGCCGTTCAACCCTGACAACAGCCGTTTATGCGCCCGGCTGTATGCGTTGCCTGCCATGTGGTTCCTGCGCCTGCGGGTCAAGGCCGAGGTCGACACGCTGGTAAACAAATCCCAGAGCTGCGTGATCATCGCCAATCATCAATCCAACTACGATCTGTTCGTATTCGGTAATGTGGTGCCGCGCCGCACGGTGTGCATTGGCAAGAAAAGCCTGAAATGGGTGCCGCTGTTCGGTCAGTTGTTCTGGCTGGCGGGCAATGTGTTGATTGACCGCGGCAATGCGATCAAGGCGCGCAAGGCGATGCTCACCACCACCCATACGCTGCAGCATGAGGACACCTCCATCTGGGTATTCCCGGAAGGCACGCGCAACCTGGGCGAAGCGTTGCTGCCGTTCAAGAAAGGCGCATTTCAGATGGCGATTGCCGCCGGGGTGCCGATTATCCCTGTGTGTGTCAGCACCTATATCAAGCACATGCGCCTTAATCGCTGGCGCAGTGGTGACATTCTCATACGCTCGCTGCCGGCGATTCCTACAACAGGTCTGAGCATGGAGGACATGCCCCGCCTCATCGCCCAATGCCGCGAGCAGATGCAAGCGTGCATCGACACGATGGACCGGCAGTTGCAGGTCGCCTGACAGGAAACCCGCCCATACGGCGGGTTTTCTTTTGCGGCGAACCCAGCGAATTTCACTGACTCTCAAGCAACATGGCGCGCTAAGCTGGACGGTGCCTGTATCACTGCCAATTTCCAAGAAGAAGTGAACCATCATCATGGGTAGAGTCGTTGCGGCTGCGGTTTATAGCGCCGGTAAGAAAGTCACCAATATAACCCTCGACGAAGGCAGCGCCTGGGCTGCGAAACCAGGACATTTCGTTTGGATCGGCCTCGAAGAGCCCAGCACGCTGGAACTGACCAACCTGCAACGCCAGTTCAACCTGCACGAGCTGGCGATCGAAGACGCCATGGAGAAACACAGTCGTCCGAAGCTGGAGACCTTTGGCGATGCGCTGTTCATCGTCACGTATTCGCCGGTGCGCAAGGACGGCAAGCTGCAGTTCATCGAAACCCACATATTCGCCGGCAAGGGCTACATCATCACCGCCCGCAACGGTCACTCGGCTTCCTACGCCCATGTCCGGCAGCGCTGTGAGGCACGTCCACTCCTGCTGGAACATGGGGAGGATTTCGTGCTCTACGCGATTCTCGATTTCGTCATTGAAAACTACCAGCCGGTAGGCGAAGCCATTCATGCCGAGATCGATGAACTTGAGCGCAACGTGCTCTGCAGCGCCCTGAACGAGCGCGACATCCAGAACCTTCACAGCCTGCGCCGCGACGTGCTGCGCCTGCGTCGCTACGCGGCGCCGATGGTGGAGATCAGCGAAGAACTGCAGCGCTTGGATTTTCCGTTCATCGACAAGAACATGGGGCCGTATTTCCGCGATGTGCAGATCCACGTCACGCGGCAGATGGAAGACCTGGCGACCCTGGCGGACATCGCCAGCCAGACCATCGAAATCGGCGTGCTGCTCGAAGCTTCACGCCAGAGCGTGGTGCAACGCAAGTTCGCGGCCTGGGCGGCCATCCTGGCGTTTCCCACCGCAGTGGCCGGGATCTATGGGATGAACTTCCAGAACATGCCGGAGTTGGGCTGGCATTACGGGTATTTCGCCGTGCTCGGGTTTATCGCTGTGGGATGTACAGCGTTGTGGGGGAGTTTCAAGCGGTCGGGGTGGTTGTAGGTGTTTTCCAGTGGGATTTGCGCGACCTTCATCGCGAGCAAGCTCGCTCCCACACTTGGTCAATCATCAAGTGCGGGAGCGACCTGAGCATCAGCCCTGAGCCGCTTCGGCCTGCGGCTTGTGCGCAACGAAACGCATCATCCATTCAGCCACCGTCGTGCCGTGGTGTTCCTGTTCAAGGCTTGCCACGCCCTGGCTGTAGATCTTCTCGCCGAGGTGCTGCTGGCGGATCTCCAGCAAGGCCCGGGAATAGTCGTGGATGAATTCCGGGTGACCCTGGAAGCACAGGACCTGGTCATTGATGTGATAGGCCGCGAACGGGCAGAAATCGCTCGAGGCGATGACCGTGGCATTTTCCGGCAGCTCGGTCACCTGATCCTGATGACTGATCAACAGGGTCAACTCTTCCATCACCGGGCTCATCCACGGCGCCTTGGCCGCGAGTGTGTAGCGATGGGTGCCCACACCCCAACCCTGGCTGGCCCGTTCGGTCTTGCCGCCCAGCAGCAACGCCAACAGTTGATGACCAAAGCAGACGCCCAGCAACTTGTCGCCACGCTGGTAGCGGTCCATGAGGTAGGTCTTGAGGGTCTGGATCCACGGATCGGTGCCGAAGGAGTCGGCCTTGCTGCCGGTCACCAGGTACGCGTCGAACTGTTCGTCATCGCTGGGGTATTGCCCTTCCATCACGTTGTAGACGATGAAGTCAGCCGCGATGGGCTGTTGCGAGAACAGGCGCTGGAACATCTGCCCGTAACCCTGATATTGATCGACCAGTTCCGGACGCAGGATATCGGTTTCCAGTATGCAGATGCGTAGCGACATAAAAAATACCTGACACGATGATGGGAATATTGCACACCCCAGAGCCTGCCTTGAAACACCGTCCCAAGGCAAGCCCCCCGCCGTCAGAACCGCGCGTGCCTGGCGGCTTTTTCCAACAACAAGGCCGGCGGCGAGAAACGTTGGCCATATTGTTCAGCCAAGTATTGGCAGCGGGCGATAAATGCCGGCAAGCCGTACTGGTTGATGAACTGCAACGCGCCTCCCGTCCAAGACGCGAATCCGATGCCAAGGACCGAGCCAATATTGGCATCTGCCGTTGAAGTGACGACGCCTTCCTCCACGCAACGCACGGTTTCCAGGGCCTGGATGAACAACAGTCGATCACGTATATCCTGAGCCTGGATTTGCCCGGCGGTGTTCTCGAAACGCTCCTTGAGCACCGGCCAGAGGTACTTCTGCCCTTGCTCTGGATACTCGTAGAAACCGGCCCCGCCCGCCTTGCCCGGTCGCTTGTATTCGAGCAGCAGGTCGATCACGGCGAATGCGGGATGCTCCGTCGGCGTTTTCCCTTCCGCTTGTAAGTCTTGGGCGGTTTGCTTGCGGATATGGCTCATCAGGCTGAGGGAAATTTCGTCGGAAACAGCCAACGGCCCAACCGGCATACCGGCCTTTTGCGCCTCGGTTTCGATCATCGGCGCACTCACGCCTTCGCCGAGCATGGCGATGCCTTCATGGATGAAGGTACCGAACACCCGCGACGTGAAAAAACCACGGCTGTCGTTGACGACAATGGGCGTCTTGTCGATTTGCCGGACGAAATCGAAGGCTCGGGCTAGCGTCTCATCGCTGGTACGAGCCCCCCGGATGATTTCGACCAAGGGCATCTTTTCCACCGGGCTGAAGAAATGCAGGCCGATAAATTTGCTTTCATCTGGTATGGCCTTGGCCAGGCCGGTGATGGGAAGAGTTGACGTATTCGACGCGATCACCGCATCAGGCCCTGCCACCGCTTGGGCTGCGGCAGTCACGTTGGCCTTCAGGGCACGGTCCTCAAAGACCGCCTCGATGATCAATTCGCAACCGGTCAGGTCGGCATCGCTGTCGGTGGGGTGGATTCGCGCCAACGTGGCGTCACGCTGAGCAGCGGTGAGCTGGCCGCGTGCGACTTGCTTGTCCAGCAGCGTCGCGCAACGAGCCTTGGCTTTTTGCGCGGCGGCCAGGTCGATGTCCTTGAGCACCACTTCTATGCCCGCTGCGGCACTGACATGGGCAATACCCGCCCCCATCATCCCGGCGCCGAGCACCGCGACTTTTCTTGTCAGAAAAGGCGCAAAACCGTGTGGGCGGGAACCGCCAGCCTTGATCTCGTTGAGTTGAAACCAGAAGGTGCCGATCAGGTTCTTCGCCACCTGGCCGGTCACCAGTTCGGTGAAGTAACGGGTTTCGATCAGATGGGCCGCGTCAAACGTCACCTGCGCCCCTTCCACTGCGGCGCAGAGAATTTTCTCCGGGGCCGGCAGGCAACCCTGGGTCTTGCTGCGCAGGATCGAAGGTGCGATCGCCAGCGTCTGGGCGACGGCAGGATCGGACGGTGTCCCGCCCGGAATCCGATAGCCTTTCGTATCCCAAGGTTGCACTACGCTCGGGTTGGCGAGAATCCAGGCGCGAGCCTTGGTAAGCAGGTCGTCGCGGTCCGCCGCCAGTTCATCGATCAGGCCGGCCTGCAGTGCTTGTTGCGGTCGAATCCGCTTGCCTTCGAGCAGATACGGCAATGCCTTTTCCAAACCAAGCAAGCGCACCATCCGCACCACGCCACCGCCGCCCGGCAACAGGCCAAGGGTCACTTCCGGCAGGCCGATCAGCACCGACGGGTGATCCAGCGCCACGCGGTGATGACACGCGAGGCAGATTTCCCAGCCACCGCCCAGGGCCGCACCGTTGATAGCGGCAACCACCGGTTTGCCGAGGGTTTCCAGTGTGCGCAGTTGTGCCTTGAGACCCAGCACGGTTTCGTAGAAGGCCTTGGCCTGGGATGGTCCGACCTGAATCAGCTCGTTCAGGTCGCCACCGGCAAAAAAGGTTTGCTTGGCCGACGTGATGATCACGCCGGCGATCGAGTCTTTCTCGACGGCGAGACGCGCAACGCAGGCCGCCATCGCCTCGCGGTACATCGCGTTCATGGTGTTGGCGCTCTGGCCTGGCATATCCAGCGTCAGGACGACGATCCGGTCCGGGCCGGTTTCGTAACGAATGGCATCGGTCATGAAAAATGTTCCTTGAAATCCAGGCTCAGAGGCGTTCGATGATGGTGGCGATGCCCATGCCACCGCCGACACACAGCGTCGCCAGGCCATAACGCAGGCGACGCGCCTCCAGCTCATCCAGCAGCGTGCCGAGGATGGCGCACCCGGTGGCGCCCAGCGGATGGCCCATGGCGATGGAGCCGCCGTTGACGTTGACCTTGGCGGGGTCGATGACCATGTCCTTGATGAATTTGAGCACCACCGAGGCGAAGGCTTCGTTGACCTCGAACAAGTCGATGTCCTCGACCCGCAGCCCGGCTTTCGCCAAGGACTTGCGGGTGGCCGGGGCCGGGCCGGTGAGCATGATGGTCGGCTCGGTGCTGATGACGGCGGTAGCGACGATTCGGGCCCGGGGTTGCAGGCCCAGCTCGCGTCCCTTTGCCTCGGAACCGATGAGCATCAGCGCCGCGCCGTCGACGATGCCCGAGCTGTTGCCTGGGGTGTGCACGTGATGGATCCGTTCGACATGGCTGTAGACCCGCAACGCCGTCGCGTCGAAGCCCATCTGCCCCATCGCCTCGAAACTCGGCCGGAGTTTGCCCAGGCCTTCCAGCGTCGAGTCGGCGCGAATGAACTCGTCATGGTCCAGCAGCACGATGCCGCTCTGGTCCCGCACCGCCACCAGGGATTTATCGAACGAACCGTTTTCCCGCGCCCGCGCGGCTTTATGCTGGGACTGCAATGCAAAGGTGTCGACGTCCTCGCGACTGAAACCTTCGAGGGTAGCGATCAGGTCGGCGCCGATGCCCTGGGGAACGAAATGACCATGCAGGTTGGACTGCGGGTCCAACGCCCAGGCGCCGGCATCGCTGCCCATCGGCACCCGTGACATGGACTCGACGCCGCCAGCCACCACCAGGTCTTCGAAACCGGAACGCACTTTCATCGCAGCCAGGTTCACCGCTTCCAGGCCCGAGGCGCAAAAGCGGTTGAGCTGCACGCCGGGCACGCTGACATCCCAATCGGCCACCAAGGCAGCGGTTTTGGCGATATCCGCGCCTTGATCACCTATCGGCGTCACGCAGCCGAGCACGATGTCGTCCACATGGCCCGTGTCCAGGCTCATACGCTGGCGCAACGCGGTCAACAGGCCGCTGACCAGGTTCACCGGCTTGACGGTATACAGGGCGCCGTCAGGTTTTCCTTTGCCACGCGGCGTGCGTAATGCGTCAAAAATAAAAGCTTCGGTCATGACATCCTCGAACCGCCGTGGGGACAAAACTACACCTGCAACCATAAGCCCAGCGGCGCTGGATTCAATGACTCCAGCGCTCAACGACGTTGACAGCCACGCTCAGACGAACGGTAGCGTGCTATCGGGTTAACCGATTCAGGTAAGCAAGCTGTCTAGCAAAAGGGCCTGCAGGAAGGTGGCAATAGGCCTCATGTCTTTTTTATAGCGTTCAGCAAGAAGTCCATATGAATTGGATCTAAGCCAAGTCGGCTGCGGCCCCTAATGTAAAGCTTGTACAAGAAAAGTCGTCGGGTTTTGCCGGGGCGCTTGTCAGACAGGAAGTGCAATGCCAGCCGTCATGGAGTAATGCAGGCTGGCCTCAGGAAATAACAAAAAAGGCGGGTCAGCCATGTTCAAACATTCGAAAGTTCGCCAAGCCGGACTCATTCTCTTCGCCACGACACTGCTGTTGATCTTGCCGAATATCACCAAGGTCATCGGCTGACGGGCGCATGGTGTCCACACCATTCATGAGTTGCATCATCCACGCCGGTAAGCGAACGCTGTTCCAGCGACGGTGGTTGTGCCACCCTTTGCGCTTCCCTCTCGACATGGAAGGCGACTCATTTGAAAGTCCTCATCGTGATGGGGGCGCTGCTGCTCAGCTCGCCCCTTTATGCCGCACAGCTGGTGTTGGAGCTGGGCGCGAATACGCGTACGTGGCAAACCGAGGCGCTGCTCAAGCATCCTGAAGCGCGGACGGTCCAGATTGCCGAAGATGTCTCCTACAAAAAGCCGATGAATTATCGCGCCGTGCCGCTGGCCGCGCTGTTGACCGGTGTCCAGGCGAACGACCATCTCCAGGCCGTGGCGCTGGACGGCTTTGCCGCCGAACTGCCCGCCGCACCGTTGCTCAACAAGACCGGCGCGAGGGCGTGGCTGGCCATCGAAGACCCGGCCAAGCCATGGCCGCCGCTCGGGGACGGCAAGAAAAGCGCCGGACCGTTCTATCTGGTCTGGACCGATCCTCAAGCCGGCCATATCAGCCCTGAACAATGGCCGTACGCGGTGGCAAGCATCAAGCGCCTGTCAGCGGTGGCCGATCGCTTCCCTGCCCTGCTGCCCTCGCCCGACCTGGCCAAGGATGATCCGGTGAACAAGGGGTTCGAACTGTTCCAGAAGAACTGCCTGGCCTGCCACCGCCTCAACGGCGCGGGGGATGCGCAGTTCGGTCCGGACCTGAACATTCCTTTCAACCCTACGGAATATTTCTCGGGGGATTTCCTCAAGCGCTACATCCGTGACCCGCAGGGCATGCGTCACTGGCCCCAGGGGAAAATGCCCGGATTCTCGGCGACAGTGCTGCCGGATTCGGAGCTGGATTTGCTGGTGGGGTATTTGAAGCATATGGCGGGGCGCAAGCAGCCGTTGGGTCAATAGATCAGCTTGTTTTGTCTAAGCCAGTCCCGCTGGCCCTTGTAGGAGCTGTCGAGCAAAGCGAGGCTGCGATCTTTTCCAGACATTTGAGCTCCAAGCCAAGGATCTAAAGATCGCAGCCTCGCTTCGCTCGGCAGCTCCTACACAGCGGGAGCAAGCTCGTCGCCACAAGAGCTGGATCGTTTACTGCTGCTGCGCCGTAATCACCGGAGCCGGCGTCACCAGCACCTTGGCGTGCATCTGTTCAAACCCGCCGCCACGGCGCATGCCACGCACCGGGCAGGCGTCCAGGTAATCCAGGCCTACCGCCAATTTCAAGTGTCGCTCCGGACGGGCCAGTTGGTTGGTCACGTCGAAGCTGTACCAGGCGTCATCGAGCCATGCTTCGGCCCAGGCATGGCTCGCCAGGTGTTCGCTGTCTTCGTTGAACAGATAACCCGACACATAACGCGCCGGCACGCCCAGGCTGCGGGCGCACGCCAGGAACGCATGGGCATGGTCCTGGCAAACTCCGCTGCGACCGGCAAACGCCTGGGCCGCGCTGGTCTCCACTTCGGTGGAGCCCGGTGTGTAGGTCATGTGTTGGTTGAGCCCGTGCATCAAATCGATCAGCGCCACACGATCGCGACGCTGCTTGCACTGCGCCTGGGCGAAGGAGCGAAGGGCTTCGTCCGCTTCGGTGAGCCGGGTGAAACGCAGGAAGGGCAGCGCCGATTGGCTTTCCTGCTCGGCTTCACGCGACGGGTCGATATCCACCTGGCCACGGGCACCGATGATGATGGTTTCGTGGGGCTCGTCCAGCGTCAGCACATGAAGGATGTTGCCGAACGGATCGAGCTGCGACCGCACCGGTCGAGGCAGGTCCAGCTGCCAGCTCAGCACGTGCTGGCGTTCGCTGTCGTGCGGCGTCAGGCGCAGGTACTGAATGCTTGCGCGAACCTGGTCTTCATAGTGGTAGGCCGTTTCGTGGCTGATCGAGAGTCTCATATGACCTCCAGGTAGGAACTGTGAATGGCATTGCCCAGTTCACGGACCAGTGGGATGAATTCGGTGAGCCAGGCGTGCAGCCCACCGTCGAGGATTTCATTGATGCCGGTATAGCGCAGGCGTGCGTCCATCTCCGCCGCCAGGCGTTGGGCCTGCCGACCGTTGCTGCCGGGCAGGCTGGCGAGAATCTGGTCGATCTCTTCGGTGCAGGCCCGCAAGGAGCGCGGGACGTCGGCACGCAACAACAGCAGTTCAGCCACATGCCGGGCACCGGGGGCGTCACGGTAGATTTCGGTGTAGGCCTCGAAGGAAGACAGCGCTCGCAACAACGCGCTCCATTGATAGTAGGCGTGGGCGGTGCCGTCGTTGACAGCATGGGCCTGGTCGCCGGCCATTTCGTAGCGGGCGTCGAGCAGGCGCAGGGTGTTGTCGGCCCTTTCGATGAACGTTCCCAGGCGTATGAACCTGAACGCATCGTTGCGCATGATGGTGCCGTAGGTGGCGCCGCGAAACAGATGGGACCGCTCCTTGATCCATTCGCAGAAACGGCTCATGCCGTAGCGACCCAGGCCCAGCTCGGCGATCTGGCGAATTTCCAGCCAGGTGGCGTTCACGTTTTCCCACATGTCGGCGGTGATTCGGCCACGCACCGCATGGGCACTGGCACGTGCGGAACCCAGGCAACTGTAGATACTGGCGGGGTTGGCCGCCTCCAGGGCGAAAAAATGCAGCAGGCGCTCGGCGTGCAGATCGCCGTGCCTGTCCCGGTAGTCATCCAGCGTGCCGGTAATGAGCAATGGCATGGCCAGTTCATGCAAGCCGTCGCCGCGCCCATCCTGGGGCATCAATGACAGCGAATAACTGACGTCGAGCATCCGCGCGAGGTTTTCCGCGCGCTCCAGGTAACGCGACATCCAATACAAGTCCGAGGCGGTCCTGCTTAACATGGCAGCTCCTTCATTCCTCGACCACCCAAGTGTCCTTGGTGCCTCCGCCCTGTGAAGAATTCACCACCAGGGAACCTTCGCGCAGCGCCACGCGGGTCAGGCCACCCGGCACCACGCGGGTTTCTCGCCCCGCCAGGACAAACGGACGCAAATCGATATGGCGCGGCGCGATGCCGTTTTCGACAAAGGTCGGGCACGTCGACAAGGACAACGTGGGTTGAGCGATGTACGCATGCGGCTTGGCCTTGATCCGCTCGCGGAAGGCGTCGATCTGCGCCGTCGTCGAGGCTGGCCCCACCAGCATGCCGTAACCGCCGGAGCCTTGGGTCTCCTTGACGACCAGGTCCGCAAGGTTCGCCAGCACATGGGACAGTTCAGCGGGGTTACGACATTGCCAGGTGGGGACGTTGTTCAGGATCGGCTCCTCGTCCAGGTAGAAACGGATCATGTCGGTGACAAACGGATACACCGATTTGTCATCCGCCACACCTGTGCCGATGGCGTTGGCCAACACCACATTGCCCGAACGGTAGGAGGACAGCAGCCCCGGCACGCCGAGCATCGACTGCGGATTGAAGGCCAGCGGATCGAGGAAGGCGTCATCGAGGCGACGGTAGATCACGTCAACGGCTTTCGGTCCGTCCGTGGTGCGCATGAAGACCTTGTCGTCACGCACGAACAGATCCGCGCCCTCCACCAGCTCGACGCCCATCTCACGGGCGAGGAAGGCGTGTTCAAAAAACGCACTGTTGAAACGCCCGGGCGTCAGGACCACGACGCTTGGGTCGTCCAAGTGACTGGCGCTTTTCAGCGTATCGAGCAGCAGGTTCGGATAATGGTCGATCGGTGCGATGCGTTGGGCGGCGAACAGTTCGGGGAACAGGCGCATCATCATCTTGCGGTCTTCGAGCATGTAGCTGACGCCGCTGGGCGTACGCAGATTGTCCTCGAGCACGTAGTACGTGCCGTCACCGTCGCGCACCAGATCGACCCCGCAAATGTGGGCATAGACATCGCGATGCAGATCCAGCCCCTGCATCGCCAGTTGATATTGATCGTTGGCCAGGACCTGCTCGGCCGGAATGATGCCGGCCCGAATGATCCGCTGTTCGTGATAAAGGTCGGCCAGGAACATGTTCAGCGCCTTGACCCGCTGGATACATCCACGTTCGACCATTCGCCATTCACTGGCGGGAATGCTGCGCGGAATGGTATCGAAAGGGATCAGGCGCTCCGTTCCCTGCTCATCGCCGTAAAGCGTGAACGTGATGCCGGCGCGATGAAACAACAGGTCGGCCTCGCGTCGCCGTTGTGCCAGGAGCTCGTCGGGCGTTTCGGCCAGCCATTGGGCGAACGCTCGATAATGTGGGCGGACCTGGCCGTCGGCATCGTACATTTCATCAAAACCAGTGCGGATCATGCCGTACTCCTTGTCACCCCGGCTCAGGCGTCGCAAGGCCCGTGCCAGCGGCATAAACGCTTTATGATCAACAGCTTGGTTTATCCCTCGACAGGCCGGGCACCCTTGTGGTGCAGCGGATATCCCTATCCGGCTTGCCTCGCTTCATTGCGATGCAGGACGTCGCTATCCCTGAGCATAGTCAAGATAGAGAGGCCATAGTGATGAACAGCGGACATGCCAGACATGAAAACGGCCGACACAAAGGTCAGCCGTTGCTGTGAGGCACAAGGAAAATGTCAGGCCTGCAGGCGCCGGATCTCCTGCTTGACGCCCCAACCTTCGATGATGCCCCCCAGGGGCTCCACCACGGCTTCGAAGTTCAGCTCGAAGTCGCCGATGTCATCATAGGTGGCGTACATCACCCGGCTCAGTTCCAACGACCAGGCTCCATCTTCGCGAGCACTGATCTGCGCATTCAACGATTCGCCGCGAAAATGACCCGCCGCCCTGCGCGCCCGCTCCTCGTCGGGGAAAATGGCGTAGAACTCGATGGGATGGAATTGGGAGAAATCGAAACCGCCCTCTTTCATGCGGCGCAACACGCTGGTGCTGATGTCTTCTTGATAGGCTGTGCTCATGAAACGTCCTCCTCAGACCGATGGATAGACTTTCCGTCTTCCCGTGCGTGCAACCTGCGGTTACAAGCAGTACGGCATCAACTGACCGTCGGGACACAAGCATGTAGCTGACAAGACCGGACCTTGGCGATCCTTTCGCTGATCTCGATTGCAGAGTAGCTTCAAGTCATCGCCGCTGCCAAGCGGGACCAGACAAGGATTTTCATGAAATCGGTTTAATGCTGATGATTTCAATGCTGTTTTGGGTTTTGAGACTTTTGAGCGTAGGGTCTTCGGTGCGACCTTCCAGGTCGTTGAGGTCAAGCTTGGCGGGTACCGGCAGCAGCTTCTGCCGGATCAACTGGGCAGCCTGCTCCATGGTGGGCTCCTGGTCGTAATCGAACTGCTCGGCGATGGCTTCGCCGTGATCGTCAACGAAAGTGATTTCCCACTTTGGCATCGGTGTCTCCTTGATCAATTCATGGCAGGGCTTGCCTTCATCTCGACATTGACGGCGAAACAATCGTTCCGCTGAGCTGCCGACGGCACAGATGAAAAAACCGCCTCGAGGGCGGTTTCTTCATAGACGATAGCCGTTATTTTTCGGCGCGCTCTTTCAACGCCTTCAGCGTGTTGAACGGCGCGTCCACCACGAACTTGTTGGCCACCAAGGATGGTACGCTACCGCCCGGCTCGGTATGGACTTGATAGATCACTTCGACCTGATCCGCGCCCTTGGGGGTGAACTTCCAAAAACCGTCGACCTTGGTCACACGCACAAAGCCCTTCTCCTCAAGCAAGTACTCAGGCAAGCCCTTGAGCTGACGGGTCAGGCTGCCATCGGCGCCCTCCTCGGTGGTGACTTCCAGCACCGAGTCCCGGGGCGTCACCGGCCATGGCGTGTTGAATTGGGTATAGGTCCAACTCCGATTGCCTTCGTGCTTGAGCAGCTTCTGGCTCTTGCATTCATGAATCCAGGCGCAGGCACCAGGCACGTCTTCCTGCAGGGCTCGCAATTTCGCCATGGTGGTCTTCATGACGGTCACGCCACGGTAGGCCTTGTATTTGGAACCGGTCACTTCACTGAGTGACACCTGGATACCTTCCTTGTCCTTGGCGACCTGCCAGTCCTCTGCCTGTGCGGTAGCCGTCGCCAACAACACGGTCAAACCACACAACACAGCCATACGATGCAGCGAACCCATAGGTTGTTTTCCTTATTGTCCAAGTTCGTTCATGTCAGTCTTGACGATTGCCCCACTACGCTGCCGTGACCTGCTCCCACCATCCAATCAACCGAATGGCTTCGTCGCTGCTGCTGCCGCAGACCTCGATGTCGGCCACAAACGCCGAGCACACCGCCGGGCGCTCCGGTTGGCCGAAGATCTGGCACAGATTATCGACCGACAACTGTACGCAACGTTCTCCCGCCGGCTTGCCCTGGGGCATGCCCGGGATGGGCGAACTGATGGAAGGGGCGATGCAACAGGCGCCACAGCCCTCACGGCACTTCATGACGAGGAATACCTCACGACAGGTAATGATTGGTAACAACAACAGAGTAACGGCTAAAACAGGTGTTTTAAATTACCGTCCCCGTGTTTTTTCGCAGAAGGTGCGATGACTGGGCAGTCAACGACGAACAGCAGGACTGCGCCCGGCCTATTGCTTGAATTCGAACTCGAGCGCGGCGCCTTCCACCTCGTTGCGCTCCTGATTGCGCAGCGGCAATTGCATCTCGTTGCTCAACAGGCGGCCGTTAAGCTGGAACGGACCGGGCTTCTCTCCGAACATCGCCGGCAGCAGTGGCTCGCGCTTGGGTAATGGCGCCTTGCCCGGAGGTTGCAGCTCTTCGACCATGCCATGGGGCAGGCTCAGATCCAGCTTGGCCGGAGGCAGTGGCGTCTTGGCGACTTCGTGGGCGGATTTGCTCTTGGAAGCGATAGGCGCGCGCTTTTTTTTCGCGGGTGCTGTTTTCTTGGCGGGAGCCTTCTTGGCCGCTGCGCTCTTCGGCGTGTCCTTGGTAATACTGGCGGCCGGCTTCTCCTGCGCTGAAGCCGCCACGGCGACGCCTCCCATGTGGAAGGCACTCAACAGGCCGATCAAAACCCAGACAGCAGGAACAATGGTTTTCATAAACACAACGGCACTTACGGCAGAGACCCTAATGCTGGCCTGATAATGAGGCGCTGACAAGCACATCGAAGCGACACACGGCTTGCTACAGATATCCGTTGGCGGTCTCCTGGCATAACTGCTTCGCCAGCAGCCCCAGCGTCATCAGGGCCCGCTCCGCCTCACGGTTCCAGGGTGTGCCGCAGTTCAGACGAATGCAATGGTTGAACTGTTCGGTATTACTGAAGATCAACCCCGGCGCAATACTGATGCCTTGCTGCAACGCCTGTACATGCAATTCCTGGGTATTGACCCGCCCCGGCAGGCTGACCCACAGGATGAAGCCGCCGGTGGGACGGCTCATTTGCGTGCCTTCCGGGAAATACTGCTGGACCGCCAGTTGGAATGCGCTGAGGTTCTTGCGGTACTCCTGACGGATGTAGCGCAAGTGCCGATCGTAGCCGCCATTCTCCAGATACGCCGCGATGCCCATCTGCGTGACGCTGCAGGCCGAATGAGTGCTGAACGTCTGGAGCCGCTGGATTTCCTGCTGGAACTTGCCAGCAATCATCCAACCGATGCGTACCCCTGGGGACAAGGTCTTGGAAAAACTCGAACAGTAGATCACCCGGTCCAATCGATCATAGGCTTTCAGCGCCTTGGTACGGCCCTGTTCGAACATCAATTCACCATAGATGTCGTCCTCGACGATCTGGATATCGAAGTCCGACGCCAGGCGCAGCAGTTGCTTTTGCCGCTCCTCCGGCATGGTGCCGCCAAGGGGGTTGCTCAGGCGCGTGGTCAATACCAACGCCTTGATCGACCATTGGTTGGCCGCCAACTGCAGGGCCTCGAGGCTCATGCCGGTGACCGGGTCGCTGGGAATCTCGATGACCTTGAGGCCCAGCAGATCCGCCAGTTGCAGCAGACCGTAATAGGTCGGCGACTCCGCAGCGATCAGGTCCCCTGGCCGGGTCAGCACGCGCAAGGACATTTGCAGCGCATCCACGCAGCCGTGAGTGATCACCACTTCGGAAGGGTCCACCACGACACCGGCGTCACGCATGCGAATCGCCACCTGGCGGCGCAACGGCTCGAAACCGGGGCTGAACATGTAGCTGAACGCCCGCGGGCTGTGGAAACGCGTGACCTTGGCCAGTTGCTGATGCAGCGCCCGGACAGGCAGGTAGTCGACGCTGGGTACCGCTGCACCCAGGGGGAACACACCTTCGCGGCGCGACTCGACCAATACCTGCTGGATAATGCTGCTGCGCGTCACCAGGCCAGGGCGCTCGACCCGGGCGATGTCCGGCGTCGGCGCGGTCAGCGCTGGCGTCTGATGCACGTAATAGCCCGATTGCGGCCGCGCGCGAATCAACCCCTGGTCTTCAAGATTGGCGTACGCCTGCAGCACGGTGGCATGGCTGACGTTGAGCTGCGAGCTCATCTTGCGCACCGATGGCACCCGTTCGCCGGGTTGATACACACCGCGCCGGATGTCTTCGGCCAGTTGTTGAGCAATACGTTGATAGAGCAGGAGGTTGGTCATGACGCAGCACTCGATTTCACGGGCATTTTATTCTTGTCGGAAACTTTACCGGAACAGTTTAGAAGTGTACTGGGACAGTTGCCAGATTACCCGACAGTACAGTGCAGTGACAGCCCAACTGTACTCACTCGCCGCCAATCTCCAGGCAAAAAAAACCCGGCGCCTTTGAGGGGCCGGGTTTTCCAGCGACGCAGCCCTCAGCGGGCGGCGCCGAGCTGGCCTTTTTCGTCGGAGAACACGATCTCAACGCGTCGGTTCTGTGCCCGGCCGCGCTCGGTTGCATTGACGTCGACCGGGTACTGATCGCCGTAGCCTTCGACCTGGATGCGCTTCTCGTCGATGCCCAGGTCCACCAGCACGTCCGCCACGGCCTGCGCGCGATCACGGGACAGCTTGAGGTTCTCCTGCTTGCCGCCGGTGCTGTCGGTGTAGCCTTCGATACGCACCACGCGTTTGGGATTGAGCTGCAGGAATTGCACGATCTTGAGCACCACACGGTTGGCCGAGTTCTTCAACTCGGCCTCACCCGTATCGAACAGAACGTCACCGAGGGTCATCACCAGGCCCCGGTCAGTCTGGGTGGTGGCCATCGCCAGGATCTGTTCTTCCAGCAACTTGCCCTGCTGCTGGACGCTTTGCAGCTTGGATTCGCGCAAGGCCAGTTGCAGGCGCTGACGTTCCAGCTCGAGTTTCAACGCACGCTCCTCGTTGAGCACCTGGTTGCTGTGTTCACGAGCGATCTGGCTGTAGCGCTGGCTCAGGTAGGCGTAATGCTGCACATCCTCGCCACTGCCCCAATACGTGGACAAGCGGTCGGCACGGGCCAGCGACTCGCCGGCGCGAATCACGTCCTTGGGGGCGGCACGCAATACATTGGAATCTTCCTTGACCTTCTGGAAATCGGCGCTCGCCTGTTCCAGCGTCGCTTCGCTACGCTGGCCCGCGCAGCCGTACAAACTGGCCAGTCCTGCGAGAACCAAACCGCCGAATACATGGGAGGGCTTCATTGGGCATCCTCCCTCAACTGTTTGCGCAAGCGCTTGATGCGCGTATCGAGCACGTTCAGTTTCTCCTGGCTCTTGAGAGTCAGCACCTTCGCTTCGGCCAGGCGTGCATCCAGTTCGGCCTGTTCGGCCCGCATGCGGGCCTTTTTGTAGGATTCGTCGGCCATGTTGCCTTTGGCGCGGGCAAATTTTTCCTCGGCGAGTTTCAATTCAGGCACTTCATCGGCGGTGGCGCCTACTGCGTGGGCTTGCTCGATGGCTTGCTCAGTCAAGCGGATCTGTTCATTCGGCGCCGGATCGGCTGCACAACCCGCCAGAGCCAGAACGGCCAGGGCAGCGAAAAGAGGTCGAATAGTCACTAATGTTCCCTACTGTTTTGGGGCACTGACAGTGGGTTGCAACTGTGTTCGCCAACGCTCCAGATTGCGCTGCAACACAGCCTCTGTCAGGCCGGACGCGGCCAATTCTGTCATCTTTTGCGCCAGCTGTCCGCGTAACCATGGGTCGTTGCAGGCGGAGTTATGGGAAACCGCGAGGAACAGGCCCGGCTTGTCCACCGGTTGCGGCGCAGCTTGCAGGTCATTCGCCATTCCCAAGGTCTGCGCCATCGCCAGGCCTGAGTAGCGCCCAGCCAGTACATACTCCACTTCGCCCAGGAGCAATTTCTGAAAGGCCTGGGTCAGGTTGGGCGTGCGGGTCAGGGTTAGATTCTGCTCAGCGAAGACGCCAAATCCCTGTGTCATTCGAGCCTTCTCCGACAAGGCGCCGGGATGCCCGTGAAGATCCTCTGGCCGCTCGATCACCAATGTCGAATCCTTGCGGGTCCACACCAAGTAATCATTCTCCAGCAAGGGCGGATGCACGTAATCCAGCACTTCGAGGCCAGTCGTGGTCAACGGGGCGTCGGTGAGCAGGTCCATGCGTCCGCTGCGCACTTCGTCCAGCGCCTGGGCGCGCTTGCCGGCGTATAGAATTTCAATCTTGATGCCCAGCGCTTTCGCCACTTGCTCCAGCAGATCGGCGCCGGCACCAATCAAATGCTTGGGATCCTGGGGGTCTTGCCATAGATACGGCGGCGCATCGGGGCTGCCGGTGGCGATCAGGCGCTCGCATTTGCCAGCGGCGACCGACAGGCCTGGCGCGCACCCCAGCGCCAACAGCAACGACCAGCCAGCCAAACGGCGAAGATCCATCGCACCACACTCCCGTCCGCAGAAATAAAAAGCCCGGCCAAAGGGCCGGGCTCTTTATAAGTGAAGATGCTGGATTAGACCAGCTTCTCCAGCTCAGGTACGGCTTCGAACAAGTCCGCGACCAGGCCGTAGTCGGCCACTTGGAAGATTGGCGCTTCTTCGTCCTTGTTGATCGCAACGATCACCTTGGAGTCTTTCATGCCGGCCAGGTGCTGGATCGCGCCGGAGATACCGACGGCGATGTACAGCTGTGGCGCAACGATCTTGCCGGTCTGGCCGACCTGCATGTCGTTGGGTACGAAACCGGCGTCGACCGCGGCGCGGGAAGCACCGACGGCGGCGCCCAGCTTGTCGGCCAAGGCGTACAGGTGCTTGAAGTTGTCACCGTTCTGCATGCCACGGCCGCCGGAAACGACGATCTTGGCAGCGGTCAGTTCAGGACGGTCGGACTTGGCCAGTTCTTCGTTGACGAAGCTGGAGATGCCGGCGTCATGGGCAGCGCCTACGGCTTCAATGGCAGCCGAGCCACCTTCGGCGGCAACCGGGTCGAAACCGGTGGCGCGAACGGTGATGACTTTGACCGAGGCAGTCGATTGCACGGTGGCAATGGCGTTGCCGGCGTAGATCGGACGCTTGAAGGTGTCGGCGCTTTCGACCGAGATGATCTCGGAGATCTGGTCGACGTCCAGAGCAGCGGCGACGCGAGGCAGGATGTTTTTACCGTTGGAGGTCGCGGCAGCCAGGATGTGGCTGTAGCCCTTGCCCAGCTCGGCCACTAGCGGCGCAACGTTTTCCGGCAACTGGTGCGCGTAGGCGGCATTGTCGGCGTTGAGGACTTTGCTCACGCCAGCGATTTTCGCAGCGGCTTCGGCAACGGCGCCAGCGCCCTGACCGGCTACCAGGACGTGGACATCGCCACCGATTTTGGCGGCGGCAGCAACGGTGTTCAGCGTGGCCGGAGCCAGCGCTTTGTTATCGTGTTCGGCGATTACCAAGATAGTCATTTTTAGATTACCTTCGCTTCGTTTTTCAGTTTCTCGACCAGTTCAGCCACCGACTTGACCTTGATGCCCGCGCTGCGTGCAGCCGGCGCTTCGACTTTCAGGGTCTTGTTGGTGGAGGCGGTGGAAACGCCCAAAGCGTCAGGAGTCAGCACTTCAAGCGGCTTCTTCTTGGCTTTCATGATGTTTGGCAGGGACGCGTAGCGCGGCTCGTTCAAACGCAGGTCGGTGGTGACGATGGCCGGCAGTTTCAGGGAAACGGTCTGCGCGCCGCCGTCGATTTCGCGGGTCACGGCAACGCTGTCGCCGGACACTTCGACTTTCGAAGCGAAGGTGCCCTGGCCGTAGCCGCTCAACGCAGCGAGCATCTGGCCGGTCTGGTTGTTGTCGCTGTCGATGGCCTGCTTGCCGAGGATCACCAGCTGTGGCTGCTCCTTGTCGACAACGGCTTTCAACAGCTTGGCAACGGCCAGGGAAGTCAGGTCTTCGGCGGATTCGACGAGGATGGCGCGATCGGCACCCAGCGCCAGCGCAGTGCGCAGTTGCTCCTGGGCAGTGGTCGGGCCGATGGAAACGACGACAATCTCAGTCGCCACGCCTTTCTCTTTCAGGCGTACGGCTTCTTCTACGGCGATTTCGCAGAAAGGGTTCATCGACATCTTGACGTTGGCGAGGTCGACGCCGGAGTTGTCCGCCTTGACGCGAACCTTGACGTTATAGTCGACCACTCGTTTGACAGCTACAAGAACCTTCATGGATTCCTCGTTACTCTCCGGTGAAAAGAAAGTCGCCCGGGCGAACCTGGCGGTTGATGATCATGGGCGCAAGGGCACCTCTAAAAACGCCGGCATGAACCACACATGACCTTGCTCACGGGAGTGAAGACCATTCGTCAGTGATGACCGATGAGTCATTCATTATCGCGGCGTGTAAACTGCGCGTCCAAACTTCGCAATTCGTCACTTTGTGCTGCCTTCGCCCTGTCTTTAGAGGTGCTCTTGAAACCAACAGTCAGCCTACGGCGAGCGCAAAACCGCCCGTATCTTGACCGGAACGCCTATTCCGGTCAATACGGCAAAATGGTCAGTCATAAGCCGTACGTCAGTGATTTATCTGGGCTCCGACGATTTCAAACAAACGTTTGTATTGGACCCTGAGAGTGGTGTAGATATAATGCGCCGCTTAGAGAGAGAGCCGCGTCTCATCCATTGTCGCTTTCGTCGCTTCGCGAAGGAAACAACGGATGCAACGCCAAACCTCCAATTAGAAAAAACTGTGAGCCTTGAGTAGGAGATAGCCTGTGGAACGCGAATACATGGAATTCGACGTGGTCATCGTCGGTGCCGGCCCCGCTGGCCTGTCTGCCGCCTGCCGACTGAAACAGAAGGCCGCCGAAGCCGGTAAGGAAATCAGCGTCTGCGTGGTCGAAAAAGGTTCCGAAGTCGGTGCGCACATCCTCTCCGGCGCGGTGTTCGAGCCCCGCGCCCTGAACGAACTGTTCCCGGACTGGAAAGAGCTCGGCGCGCCGTTGAACACGCCCGTCGTTCGCGATGACATTTATGTCCTGAGAAACGCCGACGCCGCGAGCAAAATCCCTGACTTCTTTGTGCCCAAGACCATGCACAACGAAGGCAACTATATTATTTCCCTGGGCAACCTGTGCCGCTGGCTGGCCCAGCAGGCCGAGAACCTGGGCGTGGAAATCTACCCGGGCTTCGCCGCCCAGGAGGCGCTGTTCGACGAGAACGGCGTGGTGCGAGGGATCATCACCGGCGACCTGGGTGTCGACCGCGAAGGCCATCCAAAGGAAGGCCTCTATACACCTGGCATGGAATTGCGTGGCAAATACACGCTGTTCGCCGAAGGCTGCCGCGGCCACATCGGCAAGCAACTGATCAAGCGCTTCAACCTGGACAGCGAAGCCGACACCCAGCACTACGGCATCGGCCTGAAGGAAATCTGGGAAATCGATCCGGCCAAGCACCAACCAGGCCTGGTGGTCCACACCGCCGGTTGGCCGCTGGACATCATGGGCACCGAGAACACCGGCGGCTCCTTCCTCTATCACCTGGAAAACAACCAGGTGGTGGTCGGCCTGATCGTTGACCTGTCCTACAGCAACACCTTCCTGTCGCCCTTCGACGAATTCCAGCGCCTCAAGCATCACCCGGTGCTCAAGCAGTACCTCGAAGGCGGCAAACGCGTCAGCTACGGCGCTCGCGCAATCGCCAAGGGCGGCCTGAACTCGCTGCCGAAAATGGTCTTCAAGGGCGGCGCGCTGATCGGTTGCGACCTCGGCACCCTGAACTTCGCCAAGATCAAGGGCAGCCACACCGCGATGAAGTCCGGCATGCTTGCCGCCGAGGCCGTGGCCGATCGCCTGTTCGCAGAATCCGAAGGCGGTGATGAACTGACCGCTTACGTCGACAGCTTCAAGAACAGCTGGCTGTATGAAGAACTGTTCGCCAGCCGCAACTTCGGTGCAGCGATCCACAAGTACGGCGCAATCATCGGCGGCGGCTTCAACTGGCTCGACCAGAACATCTTCGGCGGCAAGATCCCGTTCACCCTGCGTGACACCACGCCGGATTACGCCTGCCTGAAACCCGCGGCCGAATGCAAGAAGATCGACTACCCGAAACCGGACGGCAAGATCAGCTTCGACAAGCTCAGCTCGGTGTTCATCTCCGGTACCAACCACGAAGAAGAACAGCCTTGCCACCTGAAGCTGACTGACCCGAGCATCCCGATCAGCAAGAATCTGCCGTTGTACGACGAACCGGCGCAGCGCTACTGCCCGGCCGGCGTGTACGAGGTGATCACCAAGGAAGACGGTGAAAAGCGCTTCCAGATCAACGCCCAAAACTGCGTTCACTGCAAGACCTGCGACATCAAGGACCCTGCGCAGAACATCACCTGGGTCACGCCGGAAGGCGCTGGCGGACCGACTTACCCGAACATGTAAGCCAACACGCTGGACATCGAGGCTCCCGCAATGGGGGCCTTTTTGTTGCCTGCGATCCTGACAACCACACCGAACCAATGTGGGAGCGAGCTTGCTCGCGAAAGCGGTGTCTCAGTCGACATTTGTTCTGAATGATAAACCGCTTTCGCGAGCAGGCTCGCTCCCACAAGGAATCCTGAATGGATCAGGCGACGCGCTCTTCCCCAGGGTTGCGCTCGAAGTAACGCTTGTACTCCCGGCTGAACTGCGACGGGCTCTGATACCCCACCTGATGCGCAACCTGGGCCACGCCCATGCCCTCGATCAGCAGCAGCCGCTGGGCCTTGAGCAGCCGCAAGCGCTTGAGATACTGCACCGGCGACAACAATGTGCTGCGCTTGAAATGCTCATGAAAGGTCGAGGCGCTCATGTTCGCGCAACTGGCCAGCGTCTCGACGTTCAGTGGCTCGGTGAAATGCGCATGCAAATGGCTCAGGGCCACGGCAATCCGCGCGAACTGGCCTTGCTGCTCCACCAGCGCCCGCAACACATCGGCCTGGGGCCCGCGCAACGCGACGAACAGCAACTCCCGGAGCCGCACCTGGCCCATGACCTGACATTCCAATGGATCGTGCAAGCAGCGCAACAACCGCTCGACAGCCCCACGCATGGCGTCGTCGAGCACCGCGCTGGTCATCGACTCCGGTGTCTGCGGCGGCAGGTTCCGACCGGGCATCAATCCCATGGCCAGCACCAGCTCCCCCAGCATCGCCCGATCGATCGCAACGGAAACGCCATACAGCGGAGCATTGGGCATGGCGTAGGTTTCGCATTCGAACGGCACCGGCAACGCCTGGATCAGATAATGCCCGGCGCCATATTCCAGCGTGCGTGGCCCCAGGTAGGCCAGTTTGCTGCCTTGGGCAATGATCACCAGGCTCGGTTCGTAGAGCTGCGGGCCACGAGCGACGTCCTGACTGGCGCGCAGCGCGTGCACGCCAGGCAGGCGCGTAGGGACGAAACCGTCCCGGGTCGCCAAGGGTTCTATCAGTGAAACCAGCGTCGCGTTCGCATCGAGATGGCGGGTCAACAACATGGGCGAAAACTTCACGAAAAAAGGGATGAAACCATCATCGCAGGTCTTGCGTCACAAGAAATCAAATCCTGGCCAACGCCGGAGGATTAGGCATGACAGGCGTAGGAATCGCCATCGCCGCCTGCCGCCAGGACTCCCAAAATGGAACCCTCACCGTTCACTGCTTAGCGAGGTCCACCATGTACACAGCCATCGGATATGCCGCCCAATCGGCCACCACCCCCCTCGCCCCAATGAGTTTCGAGCGTCGCAGCCCGCGCGCCGACGACGTGGCGATCGACATTCTCTACTGCGGGGTCTGTCACTCCGACATCCACCAGGCCCGCAATGAATGGGGCATCGCTGTTTACCCATTGATGCCCGGCCATGAAATCATCGGAAAAGTCACCGCGGTCGGTGCGAATGTCACCGGCCATAAAGTCGGCGACCTGGTAGGCGTGGGCTGCATGGTCGACTCCTGCCGCGAGTGCGAAGCTTGCCGGTCCGATCTTGAGCAATACTGCCTGGAAGGCATGACCCAGACCTACGCCAGCCCGGACCGCATAAGTGGTGGCCACACAATGGGCGGCTATTCCGACAGCATCGTGGTCAGCGAGCACTTTGTACTGCGCATCCCGCAAACGCTCGACCCGGCCAGCGCCGCACCGCTGCTCTGCGCCGGCATCACCACTTACTCGCCGCTCAAGCACTACGGCGTGAAGGCCGGTGACAAGGTCGGCGTGCTGGGCATGGGCGGCCTGGGCCACATGGGCATCAAGTTCGCCAAGGCCATGGGCGCGGAAGTGACGCTGTTTACCCGCTCGGCAAGCAAGGCTGAAGAAGCCCGTCGCCAAGGCGCGGACCATGTGATTGTGTCTACCGACGCTGAACAGATGGCCGCCGCGGCCGGACGTTTCAACTTCCTTCTGGACACCATTCCGGTGCAGCACGACCTCAACCCCTACCTCGACACGCTGCATTTCAACGGCGTGCACATCATCGTGGGCTTGGTCGAGCCGGTCGACCCACCGGTACACGCGGCAAAACTGATCCTGGGCCGCCGAGTACTCGCCGGCTCGCTGATCGGCGGTATCGCAGAAACCCAGGAGATGCTGGATTTCTGCGCTGAGCACAACATCAGCTGCGACATTGAAATGCTCGACATCCGCCAGATCAACGAGGCCTACAGCCGCATGATCGCCGGGGACGTGAAGTACCGCTTCGTCATCGACATGGCGACGCTCAAGGCCTGACGCTCGTCAGACCTTGGCACCCAGCTCCGCCGACAGCCGGGCTGTGACCCCTTTGACCAGGGGAATCAGCTCGGCCATTTTCTCCAGCGGCATGTACGGCACGGTGCTGGCGATGCTGATACCGGCGACGATGCGCTTGCCGGCGTCGCGGATCGGCGCCGCCACACATCGGATCGACGGCTCGTTGTCCTCCAGGTCGAAGGCATAGCCCCCCGCCACATACTCCACCATCCGTTGCTGGAACTGCTCCCAGGATTGCTCCTGGTGTTGTGGCCAGAATTGATTTTTCCCACCCGCCGGCAGGCTGATTTCATACAGCCGCTTCCATTGTTCCTGCGAGTCATCAAGCATCAGCGCCTTGCCGATCCCGGTCCGCGCCAACGGCATGCGATGGCCCACACGCGAGCGCATCTCCGGGCCGTTTCGCCCCGGATTCTTCAACAAGTACAAAACCTCGTCGCCCTCGCGAATCGCCAGGTGCACGGTGTCCCCGGTCAGCGCCGACAGCTCGTCCAGGTACGGCCCCGCCAGGCTCACCAATGGCAATTCTTCCCGGGCCTGGAAACCCAGTTCGATCAACTTCGGCCCCAGCAGATAGCCCACTTGCGGCACCACGCGCAGGTAACGTTCGTCCACCAGGCAACTGGCCAGGCGATGGGTGGTGCTGCGGGTGGTGCCGATCAGCCGGGCGATTTCCTTCAAGTCGCGGGCGCCGCTGGCGACCGCCTGGACCACGCCCAGGCCACGCAGCAATGTCTGCGTGCCAGTTGGTGCGGCATCCTTGATGATTTTTGGATCGTCTTGCTGCATGGCCGGCCTTCAACAGTGAGCGGGGGAACGGGCGGCATTATGGTCGCCCGCCCCGTCGGACTACAACTCGATGCGCTCGACCTTCCCGACCAGCAGGATGTAGGACAACGCGCCCATCAATGCCAGCACGGCGATGTAGGTAATGGCCGGGGCAAACGAGTCGCCGCTGGCGAGGAAGCCAATGACGATCGGCGTGGCGATGGCCGCCAGGTTACCGATGAGATTGAACACCCCGCCGGTCAAGCCGAGCAGCCGCGCCGGCGCCAGGGTCGATACCAGCGACCAGGTGATGGACGCCAGGCCATTGCCAAAGAATGCCAGGGCCAGGAACGCGATCACCAGCGGCGTCGACTCGACGAAGTTGGCGCCGATGATCGAGGTGGAAATCAGCAAGCCACCAATGATCGGCAGCTTGCGCGCGAACCCCACCGTGGCGCCGCGACGGATCAGCCAGTCGGAGAAAAACCCGGAACACAGCACGCCGATAAACGCTGCGAGGAACGGCAACGATGCCAGCAGGCCGGACTTGATGAAGTCCATGCCGCGATATTTCACCAGGTAAGTCGGGAACCACGTCAGGAAAAACCACAGCGTGGAATTGAGGCAAAACTGGCCCAGGTAAATGCCCCACAACTTGCGTTGGGTCAGGACGATGCCGAGGTCGCTCCAGTTGAATTTAGCCTTGGCCTTGGCAGTCTCGGCCTGGATATCCACCAGTCCGCCGCCCTCGCGGATCAGCTCGATTTCGGCGGCGTTGGCGCCTTTGAAATCCCGTGGCTCGCGATACACCGCGTACCAGATCACCGCCCAGAGAATACCGACCGCGCCCGTGGCGACAAACACCATGTGCCAACCAAACGCGTGTTGCAGCCACGCCAGCACGGGCGTCAGGAATGCCAGGCCGACAAATTGCCCGGAGGTATAGAAACCAATGGCCGTGGCCCGTTCGCGCTCAGGAAACCAAGTCGTCACCACGCGGCTGTTGATCGGATAAGCCGGCGCTTCCAGCGCACCGACGGCCATGCGCAGAACGAACAAGGCGATGAAACTGGCGGCGAAACCGAGCATCACCGTGGCCGCCGACCACAGCAACAACGCCACGCTATACAGGATGCGCGGCGGCACCCGGTCCACCAGCCAGCCACCGGGGATCTGCATGGCTGCATAGGTCCAGCCGAACGCCGAGAAAATCAGCCCGACGTGGATCGGGTCAATGCCCAGGTCGCTGGTCAGTGCGGGGGCGGCAATCGAGAGGTTGCTGCGGTCCAGGTAGTTGATCACCACGGTGATGAACAGCAGGACCATGATGAAAAAACGCTTGCGGCTGGGCGTCACCAACGACGCCTGCGCGCTCAGGGTGTGCGCTTGCATGTGAGGTGCCTCTTTTTATGTTTATTGAGGAACGGGCGTACCGAAGAAGATCTCCCTGTCTGCGAAGAACAAACTGTGGGAGCGAGCTTGCTCGCGATGACGGTGTCAGTTGACGCATGTGTGACTGATACATCGCCATCGCGAGCAAGCTCGCTCCCACAGGGGATCTGGGGCGCTCATGCGTTTTGCATTCACCACAGGCCCACAGGGATCTTGGGTGGGTCAGGCGTGACTCACCACTCGGCAAAACTGCCATCGGCATGACGCCAGATCGGGTTGCGCCAGCGATGGCCGATGGCCGCGCGCTCGATGACGTATTCCTCGTTGATCTCGATGCCCAGGCCAGGACCGTTCGGGATTTTCACGAAGCCTTTGTCGTAGTCGAACACCTGAGGATCCTTGATGTAATCCAGCAGGTCGTTGCTCTCGTTGTAATGGATACCCAGGCTCTGCTCCTGGATAAACGCGTTGTAGCAAGCCGCGTCCAGTTGCAGGCACGCCGCCAAGGCAATCGGGCCCAGCGGGCAGTGCAGCGCCAGCGCCACGTCATAGGCTTCGGCCATGTTGGCGATCTTGCGAGTCTCGGTAATGCCGCCGGCGTGGGACGCATCCGGCTGGATGATGTCGACGTAGCCTTCGCTGAGCACCCGCTTGAAATCCCAACGCGAGAACAACCGCTCGCCCAAGGCAATCGGGGTGCTGGTCAACGGCGCCAATTCCTTCAGGGCTTCGTAGTTTTCGCTGAGCACCGGCTCTTCGATGAACATCAGTTTGTACGGATCGAGTTCCTTCATCAGCACTTTGGCCATCGGCTTGTGCACACGGCCGTGGAAGTCCACGCCAATGCCGACGTTCGGCCCGACCGCATCGCGCACCGCCGCCACGTTCGCCAAGGCGAGGTCGACTTTTTCGAAGGTGTCGAGAAACTGCAGCTCTTCGGTGCCGTTCATTTTCACAGCCGTGAAGCCGCGTCCGACGGCCTCTTTAGCCGCCCGAGCGGTGTCCGCCGGACGGTCGCCGCCGATCCAGGAGTAGACACGGATCTTGTCGCGCACCTGGCCGCCCAACAAATCGCTGACAGACACGCCCAGGGCCTTGCCCTTGATGTCCCACAAGGCCTGGTCGATACCGGCCAGGGCGCTCATGTGCACAGCGCCGCCACGGTAGAAGCCGCCGCGATAGAGCACCGTCCAGATGTCTTCGATATTGCGTGGATCTTTGCCGATCAGGTAGTCGGACAGTTCTTCAACGGCGGCCGCCACTGTGTGGGCACGGCCTTCGACCACGGGCTCGCCCCAGCCAGTCACGCCTTCGTCGGTCTCGACCTTGAGGAAGCACCAGCGCGGCGGAACGATAAACGTGGTCAGTTTGGTGATTTTCATCTTGTTGTCTCTCTTGTCAGATGCAGCGCGCGGGGCGCTGGAAAAGTCTTCAGTTCAAGGCATTCCATGCGGCTACGTAGGCCTTGGCGCGCTCCGCCACTTCATCCGCTGTCAGGCCCGGCTTGAACAACCCGGAACCGAGGCCGAAACCTTTCACGCCGGCTTCGACGAACACCGCCATGTTGTCCGGGGTAATCCCGCCCACCGGCACCAGCACTGTCCCGGCCGGCAGCACCGCGAGCCAGGCCTTGACCACCGCCGGGCCCATTTGCTCGGCGGGAAACATCTTCAGCACATGGGCGCCTTCGGCCAGCGCGGCAAAGGCTTCGGTGGGCGTGGCAACGCCGGGAGACAGGTACAGCCCCGCCGCTTTCGCCGCCCGCAAGACCTTCGGATCGCTATGAGGCATGACGATCACTTGGCCGCCCGCGGCCTTGACCTGCTCCACCTGTTCCGGCGTCAGCACGGTACCTGCGCCGATCAGGCAATCGGCGGGCAAAGTACTGCGCAGGATGCGGATACTTTCGTACGGTTCGGGGGAATTGAGCGGCACTTCGATGACGCGAAATCCAGCGGCATAAAGGACTTCACCGATAGATGCCGCTTCCTCGGGGCGCAGGCCGCGCAGAATCGCGATCAGCCCGTTGTGCGCCAGCGCTTGTGTGAGCATGTCAGGTCTCCAGTAGGTTTAACGCGATGCGCTGGTTTCCAGCAGCCCGGCCGCCACGGCCAGTTGCCACAAACCGCGCTCGGTGGCCTGTTCGGCCAGGGTCACCCGGGCGAAACCGCAGGCGTCGAGGGCCCGCTGATAACGGGCACACAGTTGAGAGTTGCCGATCAGCACCACGGTCGGCAGGTGGACGCTGTTGCGCCGATGACGTTGCACGGCGGCCAGGGCCGTCAGCTCATGGCCGATCAGGACACCCGACAGATAATCGGCCTGGGCGCTCGCGCCGAGCTCACCCGTCAGGCCCAGGCTGCGAGCGCTGAACACGGTGGACAACGGACCGATCTCCCCATCCGCCGACAGCGACACCTGCACGCCGCGATCAAAAGCCACGCCGTCGAACGCCGTGCCACGCTGCTGGGTGCGGCCGAGAATGCTGTGGTCACTGAGCACGGCGAAGATCTCGCCAGTCATGAAGGTATCGAAATGGACGATGCAGCCCTCGGTCACTTCCACCCATTTCGAATGGCTGCCAGGCAAGCCGATCAGCACCGCTTCGTTCGGCAGGCTGTGCAACGCACCGAGCACCTGGGTTTCTTCGCCGCGCATCACATTGGGCAGCCGGGAGCGTTGGATCACTCCTGGCACGATGTGAACATCGACACCACGAAGGCTCCGAATGACTTGTAGGGAATGTCCGAGATTGGCGACGTTTGCCGGCGTGTCGCAGTAAGGCGCTTCCCGCCAACCCTGGGCGCTGCCGACCATGCCGCAGGCAATGACGGGCAAGCCTGGCTGCGCATCCAGCCAGTCGCCGCAGGCTTCATCGAAGGCCAGCTCAAAACCATCGGTGCAGACCTGGCCGGCCACGGTTCGCGGCCCGGACGGCAACTGCATGATCCCCGACGACAGCGAACGCTGTTCGAGCACCTCGCCTCCAGCGGCAAGTTTATAAGCCCGTAATGAGGTGGTCCCCCAATCGAGCGCGATCAATTGCGCCTGCATCCGCTTCACCTGTTTTGTTTATTGGGCAGTGAGTGAGGCGGACTATAAACCCGGGCGCAATAAAATCTCAATATATAAATATCACTCCCATATATTGGGATACTCGTAATAACCGCAAAACCATCGCCATCCAGCCAAGACCCTGCTACGTTTTCTGACCGGACGCCAAACAACTCAGGGAAAAAAGTGATGGGACAAACGCTGAAAATCCTCGGACGCACTTCCTCGATCAACGTCAGAAAAGTCTTGTGGACTTGTCAGGAACTGGACATCGACTATGAGCGTGAAGACTGGGGCATCGGTTTTGCCTCGACCCACGACCCGGCGTTCCTGGCGCTCAACCCCAACGCCCAGGTGCCGGTGATCATCGATGAGAACGGCGTGCTCTGGGAGTCGAACACCATCTGCCGCTACCTCGTAGGCAAGCATAGGCGCGACGATCTGCTACCCGCCGAACCTGCCGCACGGGCGCGTGTAGAGCAGTGGATGGATTGGCAAGCCACCGAGCTCAACCCGTCATGGGGCGATGCGTTTCACGGACTGGTGCGCAAGCACCCGGATTTCCAGGACCCACAACTCATCGCCGCCGGCGTCAAACGCTGGAACGACAAGATGGGCTTGCTGGAACAACAGCTGAACCACACCGGCGCTTACGTGGCCGGCGCGGACTTTTCCCTCGCGGACGTGCTCATCGGCCTGTCCACACATCGCTGGCGCCAGACGCCCATGGAGCGTCCGGACTACCCTGCGGTGGCCGCTTATTGCAAGCGGCTCGAACAACGGCCGGGATTTGCCGAATACGCGTCCGACGCGTACTCATGAACTTCAGTTGCCGTTAGCGAAGTCCCGGAGCACCTTGCCATCCATTCGATAGCGCACCCACTCTTCCTGGGGTTGCGCGCCGAGGGACTTATAGAAGTCGATGGCCGGGGTGTTCCAGTCCAGTACGCTCCACTCGAAGCGACCGCAATCGTTGTCGCAGGCGATCTTGGCCAGATGCCGCAAGAGTGTCTTGCCCGCCCCGCCACCGCGCTGTTCAGGTGTGATGTACAAGTCTTCGAGGTACAGGCAATTGCTGCCCAGCCAGGTGGAATAGCTGAAGAAAAACACCGCGAAACCTATCGGTACGCCATCGCGCAGGCAGATCAGGCCGTGGGCGGTCGCGCCTTCGCTGAACAGGCTGCGCTCGATGTCCGCAACGCTGGCAATGACTTCGTGGCGGGCTTTTTCGTAATCGGCAAGCTCGGTGATGAACGCAAGGATTTGCGGCGCATCGCTGGGTTGCGCGGGACGGATCTCGATCGACATGAACGGGCCTTGTAGCCAATTGAAAGCGCCATACTAAGCCGCCAGGCGCCGCTCGTCACATCTTCTACAGACAAACTTCCACGGTGCCGTTCGTCGCCCCTCAGGCACCAACCCCGCTCCAGCGCGGCCAAAAATCTGGCAAGCATTCCAAAAAATGGAGGCGACACCATGATCAATTCAAGGCTGACAGCATTCACCTTCGCGGCATTGTTGTCCTCGGCGGCATTCGCGGCCACGACCTCGGGGACCGGGCCGACCGACCCGGTTCAGGCACCGAACTCGCCCGCCACCCAAGGCTTGCCCAAATTGAACACCGACGGCACCGGCGGCACGCTGAACAATGGCCAGCCACCCGCGACGGGCACCGATCCACGGGTCCAAGGCAACGACACGGGGCGTCAGGGCGGCATGAACACCCCCGACTCCACTGCCCCCGACAACGCCGAGACCGGCGTGGGTTCGAAAACCACTACCGGAGGCTCGGGCTCCGAAGGTGGCGCCGCCAGCCAGTAGGCTCTACTCGGACACTGAGGAGGACATCCCATGCCTCGTGGAAGCAAAGACAAATACACCGACAAGCAAAAGCGCAAGGCCGAGCACATCGAAGAGAGCTATGAACACAAAGGTGTGTCGGAGGGCGAGGCCGAGGCTCGGGCCTGGGCCACCGTCAACAAGCAGTCGGGCGGCGGTGAGCGCTCCGGTGGCTCCGGCAAGAAAAAACCCGCCGAAGCGAAACAGTCCGACCGCAAGGAATCAGCCCGCCGCGCCGCCAAGTCCCGCGAGGGTCATCCGCGCACCAGCAAAGCCTCCCACGAGGCCCAGACGGTGGACAGCCTGATGAAGGAAGCCCGGGCGAAAAACATTCCCGGGCGTTCGAAGATGCGCAAGCAGGAACTGGTCGAAGCGTTGCGCAAGGCCGGGTGATGGTTGGCGTCAGGGAGGACGCCTTCGCGAGCAAGCTCGCTCCCACACGGGTTCTGCGCTGCGCCGAAGTTCTGAGCCTGGCACAAAAACCTGTGGGGGCGGGCTTGAACTGGTCAAGTAATCCCGGACACCGATTACGGTGTTTATGCCGCTTTTTGCTCCATGGCTATTGGCGACAGGTAGTTGTTGTAGCTGTGGAGCCTAGTGCGGTTGTAGTACATGAAGAAACGCACCATGTCCGTTTTTGCCTCCTCGATCAGGCCGTAGCCGTTGCGAGGTACCCACTCTG